>DJMA01000036.1 GCA_002436415.1 Bdellovibrionaceae bacterium UBA6502
TTACCCCTTAGACCGGGAAGAACCTAATAATCTTCTAATTTTTTAAGACTAAACATTCTCCAACAAGGCGAAGGGTGTGAGTTTGACAGTGCACCTATAGGTGGTTCTATATCCTTTTTAATATATTCGTTAATACATTTCCCAGACTCGTCGGGTGGGAGTACAAAATTTAAAAAGTCTCTAATATAACGACTTGTACCAATACCCATTTCCATGAGGATCTTCATTGCAGTTTCATCTGCGATATTCTCCCAAGAGTAAATTCTTATCTTTGGTATAATAGAGTCGTAGTAGGCTTTATTTTTCAAATATTTTTGATAGTATTTCTCTGAGGTACTAAATAGAAGTTCTGATAGCAAAGTTTTTCTTTTTTGCTCAATTGTCAAGTTAAGGTATAAATCACCAAATAGTAACTTATCAAGGTATTGAATTACTGTAGGGTCATTACCCACACTGTTTAAATATACTCCATAAGAGATATTGGAAGAATAAATGCCGAGAACTTTTCGAAATTGCTCTCTAATTTCACTAAAAATTTTATTTGAATTTGAAACATCATAACTCCCAGTAAATTCATTGTAATATGGAGTAACATTATCGAGTAAGTTCCCGAGTTTGGTTAGCTCACTTATCTCTTGTTCCTCTCTATGTTCGATAGAAAAGTCCGTTCTATCTAAGAGACCACTAAGTAAATGGTTCAAGAAGCTATCATGGAACAAAATTGTTGTATTTTTTGCCTCATCGTTAAAGCCAACATCTTCAAATAGCGTATATAGTAGCCCATAGTTGTGGTTTCCTTGGAGTTCTTCAGATGTAAAACGTGGGAGCTTAAATGAACCATCATCATTAGACAGATAATATCTTTTTTTAATTGCTGTAAACCCATGACCTAATTCGTGGGCAAGTATAAATGTTATTACATCATCTGACATCTCTTTTAACATTTTAGAAGTCAATCGCACTACAATTGCTGTATTTTGATCATCAAAGTTTTGAACTGTGAAGTTTCTGTACTTGTCTTCATCTAATACAAATATATACAAATACAAACTGGTTAAATGATGTTCCGATGCGTCATCCCAGCCGATAAAACTCTTCAGAACCTTTTTTAAAATTTTTCTATATCTGGCATAGTCCTGATCTTCATAAGGTAAAGTCGTATACCTACCCTCAATATCCAATCGGGAAATGAATTTTTTCCGGACAGACTCCTCATGGAGTTTGTGGGACTCAACATCCATAATTTCAGCTGATTGGATCTCAGTTGCATGCTCTTTTCCCTTACCAAAAGAGACAGCTGGTGTACACGAAGTAAACACCATACTCATAAACGTCAAAATTAGAGCCAGGTACTTCATTTACCTCCCATTAATATTGTGCAAATTTCTACTTATGTGTACTATCCAAGTAATATGCTAATTACGTGCCAGCTAATGAAACTGAACTTTCCCCCTAAATGACTGGATGCAAAAACGCTTATTTACCAACATATTGAGATAATACTAAGATCTAAATTCGTCTGAACAGCCCCGCTACTTTACCCTTAAGTCATTAAATTTATTAACTAAAAACCTAATTCTCAATATTTTATTTTTTATTTTTATATTATACCAATATACGGTATACTAATATAGTGATCGATAACATCAAAGGGAAAACAACACAGGACATTTTCGATGGGGAGAACTCTAAAGCTTCTCGTAAAGTTCCGACAGAGCTTCATGAGAGAGCAAGAGATCTTTTGGATGCATTAAATGCCATCGCAGATATTAAAGATTTGAAAACTCCCCCTAGCAACCGACTCCACAAACTTAAAGGCGACTTAAAAGAGTTTTGGAGCATTAGTATAAACAACCAATGGCGCATTATTTTTAAATGGAATGGGACAAGTGCTACGGATGTAGAAATTATCGATTATCATGATTAAGGAGATTTAGACGATGAGACCTAAAAAAAGAGAACCAAGGCACCCTGGGGAGATTCTACAACGTGTGTTCCTAGATGACATGGGTATTAATCAATCGGAATTAGCGCGTCATCTAGGCTGGAAACCTGGTAAGATAAATGAAATTGTTAACAAGAAAAGAGGTATTACTGCTGAGACAGCCCTTGCCTTTTCAGATGCCTTAAATACGACTCCTGAGTTTTGGCTAAATCTCCAATCAAATTTTGATCTATGGCATGCGCAAAAAAATCACAACAAAGTTGATAGCATTGGGGCTTAAGATGATCTTAAATAAGTTCTAAATTCGTCCCAATAGCCTAGCCATTTCTTTAAAACCACTACATTCAAAAACATTCATCGGTTTTATTAGAATCTATTTAAAAAAAAGGATATTGTCTTAACAGCAATATCCTTATAAGTGTAGTAGCCTCCTAATTAGTGTACTACAGCTACTTTCACTGCGCATGGACCCTTTGGACCACTGCCAACTTCAAAAGTTACGCTGTCGCCATCACGTGGCTCAGTTCCGTTAATTTCTGAAATGTGAAAAAATAGATCTTTGCCTTCTTCTGTTGTGATGAAACCAAAGCCTTTAGTAGCATTAAAAAATTTTACTGTTCCGTTTGTACTCATTATTCCTCTTTTGTATTTTCATTAAAAGATACACACCACGTGTATCTCAGTTCTGTTCTTATTGTTTTAAATTTTTACCGCAGTCAGAACAAAATCGTGTTCCTTGTTTACGGTTTTTAGCGTGTTCAACCCGTGAACAAAGTTTAATCTCAATCTTTCTATTTACAACTTCACCGCATTGACAACAGTGCCTGACAGATACATTTAACTTACTGTGATTAAAGTTCTTACACAGCATTAGGCCACCTTCCTTTCCTGATGCCATACCAATATTCTTTGATTACAGTTATTTTTCATTCGTTGTAATAAATTATCCACTGATAAATCAGAATACTTCTGTGAAAAACTAAAGCTAGACGAATTAACTATTAAATGGACTAGGTATTGTCCGTTCTCTTTTATGAGATCAAAGGAAATCCAACTATCAGATGGAACTCTACATTGAAGACCTTCTAGAAAACAATTCAGCTCATCGCTTGTTTTTTATTGGATAAAAGATCATTCGTAGATAATTTGCAATTTGGTAAATACATAACCCCCTCTTTTTATAAAAGTTAAATCAATCTAGATTTAAACAAGAAGGAAAGGGTTTTTAAGCGCTATCAGGCTTGAATAGATTAAGACCTCCTTAGTATACTCTATAATACACCTAATAGCTTGCTTTTTTTTGTCGCCAGTCCCCTCCAGGATCTAATTGAAGAAAATTACCTTAAAATTGTGACCAAATATCATCACGTCCGGCCCAGAGGTCTCCTGAGTTTTATTTCCATTGTCACCAATAATGTGAATAGATTTTTTTAGAAACTAGCCGCATATGAAACAAAAATACAAATATGATAGAATCTCCCTTCCTCTAAATAAGATTACCCAGGCTTATAGACGTAGTTTTCTTCACAGCTAGGAGGAGACCTATTCTAATAAAGGCTCAGGATATATTATTCCTTTAAATATGACTTTAAAACTCTCATTGATTCTCTAAAAAATCTAAAATGCCTAAGATAGTAGTTCTTTGAGCGGCGATTGCTTCTTGTGAGCCCCTTGGCTCTGGATGAATTTCTGGGTAAATTTCCGTAGTAAAGGAATTATCTGCCTTCGTTTTCATGAAGCTTTGATTCAAGCCTTGGTGAGTTACAGAATCCTCCGCTAAAACAATGACTCCGTCGTTATTTTTATCTCCTTGAATTTCTTTGTCAGGAGCAATCGGCGTCACTTGCTTAACCTTGTCGATGATATGCCTTGCCATGCCTTTAGACTGATTGGCTGAATGAGCAATTAAGTAGTAACCATTTGGTATTAGTATGTCGTCTGCCGACATCTCAATTCCATAGCGTTGATACTGGAGAGGCATCAAAACTTTATCTCGATCAGGGGTTTCGTGAAGATCTACAGTTGCACAAAAATCACAACCCGCACGACTGTGTGCTTCCTCTACCACGTCCATTACCAATTGCGCTTCTGGTACATAAGGCTTAGACCTGTCAAAGCTGCGATTCGGGTCCCAAGCATCATGGGTCCAACGTTGATTGACTTCATAAGCAAAGGGACTAATACAAGGAAATACTAAAAAGTTGAATTTATCAACTTTTCTAGACGCATCTTTTTCGAGGAACTCCAAAGCACCATAGACCCCGCTCTCCTCGTAACCATGCGTGCCACCTGTCACAATAATATTAGGCTTGCCGTTAGTAATATCGCCTACTTCGGCATAATAAAGCGGATAGCGATCACTGTAGTCGTCAGTACTAAGACTAATCTCGCTTATCCTTAAAGACTCTCTATTTTGTAAGCTTAGGCGCCCATAATTTTTAACTTTTACAGCACCACCGACCCGCTTCAGCCTTTCAATTCGAGATAAAACCTGGTCCTTATAAGACCTTTGAAAAGTCTGCTTCGCAAGCCACTTCTGTTTATCAGATTCATTCCAATTGTCTTTTTTGGGGTTCACTTATAGCCTCACTTTAGTTGTTTGATTGTTACATTTTATATCGTAATAGGTAATTCATGGCAAGAATTGCTAAATTAGAAACAGCAATCTACTTCGCTTAAATAGGGAAATGGGTAGAATTCAAAAAAAGCTTCCATTTACTTAAAGTATTTCACAAGTATCTCATAATACTTATTCAGCCGAAGAATTTCATCATGTGCGCCACCCTTGTCTGGGTGAAAAACATGAGCTAGTTTTTTTCTAGCAACACCCACACTGAAGGCATCTATGTTTTCAGCGAAATCTATACCATTGTCTGAAAAAAACTTTATAGCCTTCTCAACTTCGTAGGGATGACTAATCCTTTCTTCAAATTCTAGTTCTTTTTGTTTATTGGACTCTAATTTTTTTTGCTCTTTTATCTTGTTTCTCAAAAGTTTTTGGTACTCTGCTTGCTTTACTTTAGCAGCAACTACAGCCTCAGACTCTTGCTTGGGTTCCCCTGGATCGGCCTCTGTTTTGTTTTCTAAAAAATCGGCATCCTTACTATGCAATTGAAGAATTGTGGCCCAAATGTGCTTACATAAACGCCCCTTTCTACCCGCCGAGCAACTACAATCCGTATGAATTACGGAGCTTGTCAGGTCCTCTGAATACAAAGAAACACGGTGGGAACCAGAAGAATTTAAAAAAGCCCGGACTTCAGTATCCGAACAAGTTCTTATATTTACGGAAGCTTTTCTAAAAATATCTTCTCCAGATTTTCTATCCTGAGGCTTGAAACATAAACTTAAACTTGCTGTCATAAAGGAACCTTTCTTTGTACTTTTCTAAAATATTAGACCTAAATTTGCAATCTAAGACTTTTAGAAAACATGGATCTATTTTGATTAATCTTTGCGACATACGGTTTTAGGCTAATACAGGAACTTTAAATTAATAAGCTCTTTTCGAGGCACAGTTTAAATCAAATGTAACTCTGTGGCCAGCCTAGTATACTACTTCATTAATTTCTGAAAAATGGTAACATCGGTACACCATTGCAACGAGCAAACGAGCGGTAGACTCAGGAGTACTCAGCGATAAAGAAATGAATAAGTTAAGAAAAATCCAAGCGAGGCACAAACCTGAGCCGGGGGCTAGGTGCTCCCTTCGCGAGTAAACTGCCCCTATCGGTACGATTTCTTACGAGTAAATTCGCCGTATCGAAAACTTTCCTTGGCATTTCGATTGCATCCTTTAATTCAGGTAATCGTAAAAGGAAGGAGAGTCAGGTGAGAAAGTGCATATTGTATATTATTTTGACGCTGGTGACAGAACTTGTTGCCGCTGCCCCTAGTGCTGTTCCTCATCTTTATGAGCTTAAAAATAAAAAAAAGACTCTTTATCTTCTTGGGACTATGCATGCTGGGGTTTCACTGTCAGAATATCCCAGCTCAATATTAAATTTCATTGATTCTTCCGATATCATCCTATTTGAAAAGGTTTTTTCTCGAGATGTGCTTAACTCAATTTCGAATAATTATTTGGGGTATATATCTAATATCTTAAAAAGTGAACAGATTTCTGAAGCTACCCTTTTACCAAGGACAAGGACAAGTCTAATCCAGTATGGAATTCCTGAATCATTGGTAGATAATATTGACAGTAAAAACTGCTCGATCTTTATTAGCATTCGCTTTCATCTTAATAATCCTGGATTGGATTTACAAATTCTTAAGTACGCTTATGAGAGAGGAAAAAGTATTGATGAGCTAGATTCAGAAGTTTTAAGGGAAGAAGCAAATGAATTGGACGAGGATCAAGGAAGCGCAGCTAGTTGTGATCTAAATGAGATTTTCAGGACCTACACGGTGAATCAAATCCATAATTGGGAAAATGGCAGAATCCAAGAATATAAATCAGGAGATTCATCTAAAATCTATTCAGACGGAGAACCTTATGATCTCGGTGTAGCGCATCGAAACAAAGCATGGGTTGAGTCGATTCTAAATATTCCTGTCGAAGGTAGGTACTTTATTGCGGTAGGAGCAATGCACCTATACAGCTCAGAAGGCATGCTTAAACTTCTTGAAGATGCCGGATTCAGTATAAAAAGATTAGATCTGCATTGAGTAAGGAGAGCCTTTTTTTTAATTAAATTTAGAAATCGAGTTGAAAAAAACTTGTTATGCTGGCCAAAGTTAGCCTGATCAGGGGTTAAAAAATTATCGTCGCTCAATCATACGCAAAAATCTCACAGTCTCAAAAAAAATGAATCTAATTAGCAAAAATACTCACTACTCAGTGGTCTGTTAATGACTTTGAAGATCCGTTAAGCCAATAAGTTTAAACTAGGCTACCTAATTTCGTTGAACTCTTGGATTCCGTATTTAAACTTAAAGTAATTCTAATTTTTAAAATCTCTTATATGGTGTTCATACAATCTTTGATGATTTCATTTCCAGTCTATCAAAAAGCCATTTCTTTAAATTTTTAAAAAAACCTTAAATATACTGATGTAGGATTTTGAGACATTGATTAAATTTTAAAGAATAGCCGATTTAATAAAGGATACTTTCAATATTAGCCCCATAAATGCACGTATTATTAAGCACTTACCATACAAAGTAATGGCTTGATGATTGCAAGAAATAATCATGGGGAGACTATTATGTATATAAAGCTTAAAGCGATATATGTTCTTATTCTTTTTTCAATGAATTTGTTTGCAAATCCAGAGAGTGAAAACTATAAAAAAAATGAAGAACAATTAGCGGCTCAAATCCTTAGCGCTAACTATAACGAAGTGGTAAAATCATATGGCCTAATCCCAGTAAGTCAGAATTCAAAAGGCGAACTATTTGACCCTAAAGAATTTTACAAAAATAAAGACAAGACTAGAGATGAGTTAATCAAAATTTTGTCAAATGCATTAAAAGAAAAAGGCTCTATTAACCACCTTCTAGAGAGGCTAGTAAAATCTAACGAAGAAACACAAAAAATATTCTTAAATACTTTTGAAGAATACAAAAACCAAAGCATTAACAATGATTCGTTAAATGAATTGGTAACTGATTCTATAAGTTCTTTTAGTACAGGTACCCGCCTTTCTGAGGATAATTTTAAAGAATTATTAAAGCTCTTTTCAAGCGGAAATCACCTTAATCTTGAAGAACTTTATTGCTCCTCGGTTGAAAACTTACTTAATGCAGAGGACAGTAATTGCTATAGCTTAGACGCTGAACAAGAATGGGCTGCTAAAATCCCAGAATTAAAAAGAATAATAATACATTTGAAGGATCAGATAGGAAACACTCCAATTTATTGTAAAGGGGTACCTGTGGATCGCTATATTGTCGCAATGAAAGAATTCTTAGAAAGAAATAAGGCCACTCTTCCTGGTTACGTAAGAAACCTTTGCCAAGGACATATAAAAGAAAAAGATTTGCTAGCCTTAGTAATTCAAAAAGACAAAGAAAATGTTTTTAATGAAGTCGAGGGCAATAATCAAAAAATTAAATTAGGTAAATATATCAACAAAAGCTTTAAACTAACAGTCGATGGACAAGAAATGGATTTAAAAGTTCATTACAGGTCATGTTCTGAGGACGGAGATATCAGCGAAGAAACATTGAAAAAGTATGCTATTAACCTATTTGATGTAAAATCTTGGTATGTTCAAAAAAATAAATATGTTTTTCATGAATATAAAAGTAAGTGTGGAGGAGAATTTCATTTCACAACAGACACACCTATAACAACTAACTCGAATCCAAAGATCGAATTAACACCGGTACAAAATAGAAGGCAAATAAGGTAATTAGCTTAACAAAGCTATTTTGGATTTTGCTATAGGTATATGTTTTTTCAATCTAATTTTTTTGAAGTTCCTATGGGATTACATACCCAGTCTTGGGACAATCCATTACGAACAACTTCACAGGTTCTAGTGATGCTATTTCTATCGATACTGACATTTGATATTCTTTCAGAAGATGTATAGTAATAGTCTAAATAACTTAAAGTGAAATGGTTCTTAGAACCCATTCTAATAAGAGCTTGCTCCATATCATTGATAGAATTAATCTCGATCCCATCTATTTCTGTTATAACTAAATATGTTTTACCTGGAGATTTTGCAGGACTACCTGTTAGATTTAATATTGGCGCACCAGGAAGCGAATAAGGAGAATATACTCCTGTTTGATTAATTCCTAAAGAAAACCTAAGGCTTGCCGTCACTTCATGAAACACTGAGCCTGCAAACTCTATGTATTTTGTAATTTTATAATTCTCAGCATTTTTTACAGGTAAGGAAGAAACAAGGACTTCCCCTCTTCTCATAAATTCTACTTCAACATTTTCTCCGACCTTTGTATTTAGATAACGATCTAGTTCTAACAAATTATCTAAAAAGAAAAGTCCATCAACGGATAGTAAAATATCACCAGGCTTAAAAACTTTGCTAGATTCTGAGAGTGGGTCCACCTGATTAATTTGGATCAATTTCGGCGTATCTCCGATTTTTATAACAGAATCCGAGCTATCTTGTTCCCATAAAGTCATTAGTCGATCAGAGGCTGATTGGTATTTTATAGCATCGGCTACTTTTACGTATTTTAACTTTAAACCAACTTCTGCTCTGCGAATCTCCTTACCTTCAATGATGTCATCAATAACATTTTTTAGGTAATCTATAGGGAGTTCAAAGCTATTAGGTCCTTTCCCAGCAAAATGAATCGCTACCACCTTAGCCTCGTCATTCACAACGGCACTTCCACTACTGCCACCGGCCCTTAACATATTAGTACGGATAACGAGGGAATGCCTTTTACCATCGGTCTCAGTTAAACTACTAACGACACCCTGGGCAATGGAATATTCCTGACCATCACTATGACCGACTAAAAATACTGGATCTCGTAATTTAAGATCATAGACACTTCCAAGTTCTACTTCATCAATTGTTTCAAAAATCTCTGATGATTTGGGATCGTACTTTAAAATTGAAAAATCATGATCAAAGTCATAATAAACCAGTTTGGCTGAAACGCTTGAACCTTGCCAAAAACTAATTTCTATTAAAGAGGAATGAGCAGGAGCAACATGTCTATTAGTCACCACTAGTCCTAGATCTTTATTAACGATAAAGCCGGTACCAAACCATGAACCATTACTATCTGCTTCAAAAAAATTAGAAGAACTTACCTGAACTTTAACCACTGCTGGTTTTAAACTTTCTAAAACCGCATTCATATTAGTTGCAAATGTACATATGGATGGAATAAATACAGCGACAAAAACAATTAAATTCTTCATGAAGATCCCTTTAAATCTCTAAAAGCCTCTGGTTTCAATCAGCTGTCTAATCGGTTAAAAAAGACACTTTGCCTATTGTGACCTAAGCTCATATTTCTAATCTTTTTAGCTTAAACAATTATGCAATATACCACAGCGGCTCTAAATCTGCGTTCATTTTGCTATAAGCTTCCAAAAGTACTCAGCTTTTGTAGGTGTTATAGATCTATCTGTAATTTATACAAGTATGAATGTGATTTTGCGCTAGTGTTGAAACTACTAAAAAATTAATTTTAAAACTTAGAAACTGGCCCCTTTAATTGCGGATAGACTTTAATAAGTATTGAAAAAGCTTTGTTTAATTACATTTGTCCGAATTTTGATTTTCTTTGCAATGAATATAGTAAAGAAATTAAAGGATTTAAATCTGATTCATCCGCAATTAAAGGGGCCAGTTTCTAAAACTTAATAAAATAACCGACTCCCTTGATTGCGGATGAAAATAGCTAAGCCTCGAAAATCCGCTTTTAATCATCCGCCTTTAAAAGATTTAGCTACAAAACCTTAATTTTTGCTTAAAAGGTGGCACGAATATCTTTCGTCAGCATTTTGTTTTTTCGTGTCATTAACGCATTCGATAAATTCTGGGTCTAACTCTAGCAGATATTTTGTGAAAAAATCAGCAAGTACATTGAAAGATCCATCTATGCTTCGGCGAATCCACCAAGCATAGTATTTACTCAATACTCCATTAATATCTTTCACCTCTTTGTGAGCGTTTACATATCTGTTGTTTTGGCTGAAAACCCAGAACGCCGATTTAGCGCTCTTTACCTTCTTGGAAACTCTTATATGGCGCATATAATTAAGCTTATCATTAACGAAGCCATTTCGTTTGGCAAAGTCTAAGGCTAAAAATAATTTCTGCGCTTGGGGCTTAAACCATTCTTCATATCTTTTTTTAAAAATACTACCTGGCAAAACCGCATAGCTCGCGTCGAAAAATTGAATAAACTTTTTTAAAGAAGAAACATTATAGTGACGAAACTCTTCATTGTTTTTAGCTAAATACCAAAGATCAAAATACCTTTCGTTGTAAGTATTTGTAAAAAGAAAACTCTCTGTTGCGTTCATCATTTTAGAAAATTGACTAAGTTTGCAGACTAAACTCTTCAATTGACCTACTTTAAAGTAATCAAATTGAAAGCAATTGCTATTCATGTTCTGATTAAAATAAGTAAGCTCAATACTAAGTCCTTGTAAAAACTGCGAGCGTAGTGCATCAAGATTACTGTTTACATCAGAACTCCAGCTTTCGTCTTCAAGACGAGCTAACTTTTTGGTAAACTTTGTTTTTTTAACGTAACGAAAATAGTTTTCAAATGAAATTTGAATCTCTTCTAAAAAACAAGTAGATGTCTTGGGATATAAAACACGAAGACTTTCGAGAAACAACAACGACAACTTTTGAAGTTTCTCCTCTTCGGTGCTTAAACTGCTTCCTAGTTTGAAAAAATCCTCCGTTAAAAAAGTTTTCTTGCCAATTGTAATTGCGCCTAAGCTTAAGCCATAATTACTTCCATTAAAATTTGTGGGGTAATTACCTGCGCAAAGATAGTGATTAAAAAGTTTCTCAGAAGTCTTAAGCTGAAATTGAAGGTCTTCATTGTTATCACTGTAAAGATAATAATCCCTTTCTAATGGAATAATCTCCGTGCTCTCTATTAACTTTTTCTTATGCTCCTTAGATATTGGCAACTCTTTTATAAATTTCACAAGATCTTTATGTAAAACACCAAATTCATCAGCAAACTTAGTAGAACTAATAGGCTGATAAATGGAATTCAAATGAGAAGACATACTCACATAAACTGGTTCCTTTGAGGTCTTATCTATTACGATGATTCCCCCGCCTCCGCCTTCAGTAGCTGCTAATACATGATTACAAAATACCAATAATAAAAACAACATTGTAAACAGTTTCATTTCTTTTTCCTTTCCTTTGATAAAGGGAATAATTGGATACCTAAATTATATACTTGAGTTTGTTTGCCATTTTCGAGTAGCTCAGCCATCTCTCTTCGAAAGGCTTTAATTTTTTTCCTGGCAAGTGGAAGATTGTTTTTGTCGATAGCCATCGTTATAGAAGTAATGTCTTTGTCTTCGGCTTTGCAGTTATAAATTGCTTCCAGTGCTTTTTCAATGAGTTGAGACTGAAACTTTTTATGGGCACTAGAAGTTATATCTTCAGAGTAGTTGGTGTGAAAGCCTGAAGATCTATGATAGGTCTTTCCCTTTTTGGTGATAAGTTCTAAGCGCTCTAGTCTATCCAAAGCAATTTTGACCTCTGCTTGATTGATCCCTAATTGCAGAGCGATGCTTGAAGGCTTATGATCAATTCCAGGAATACCAATGAGTTCTAAAATTGCTGTATGATACCAGTCAGACATTACTGTAAAGGCATCTAAGGCAATCATTTGGTACTCGGATGTTTTGGGCACCTGAGAAAACTCTATTTCAATTTCAGGTTTTCCTAGTTTTTCCGTAAATCGGTCCAATGTCTTTTGAGAGATTTTTCTTTTTCCTGAAAGAATTTGCGACAAAGAAGAAGAGTCTATTTCTAAAAAACTAGCGAATGCACGAATAGAATAGCGAGAGTTTCGCTTACATCTGTTGGTATATTCATTTTGTAGCCATATTCTGTACTCAGTCATGCGCTTGGTTTAGCACAGAAAAGCTTAGTTTTAGACAATAAAAGCCGCAAAGCGCGGCAGAAAATGCCGCAAAAATAGAATTTTTAAATAAAGTTGCATACTTAGAGAATATTCGCGAAGCGTCGACAAGGGCTCAAGCCTTGTAGCTCCGGGCAATAAAATGTTTTAGTCAAAGCTTCCCGTAGCGCTCATAATACCAACGAAGATGTCAAATCCTCCCGCGTGAGCTTCTGCGAAAGAGCCGGTTGTAAGACCTGAAAATACAAGATTTCCTGATGAGTCAGTACTCATCTCCGTCAAATAATCATCACCATCAGCCTTTGAGCCCATTGTCGTAGTGCCAAACTGAATGAGCCCATTACCACCAAAACTATTATCTAAAGCACCTGATGTTGTAAGTTTCACAACAAACGCGTCCCTGTCCCCACCGATTGGCTCTTCCAGTGAACTAGCTGTGCTTCCGCCTAAGAATATTTTCCCTGAAGCATCAAGTTGCATAGCAACGCCGAAGTCATTTCCATTTGCTACTGAGCCCATAGTTAAGTTACCTAGTTGAACTATGCCATCAACACTAAAGCTTGTATCCAAAGCTCCAGAGCTTGTTATCCTTGCGATTAATATATCAGCCCCCCCGGCATTAGCTTCCCCTAGTGATCCAAAGGTATAGCCAACTAGCAATGGCCTGTCAGAAGAATCTAATATTAATTCAGATAAATAGTCACTAGCACTTGCCCCAGCACCAATCGTTACATTACCAAGCTGAATAATTCCATCACCACTGAAGCTTGTATCCAATGCACCTGCTGAAGTTAGTTTAATGACAAAAATATCCGCACTGCCGGCATTTGCTTCGCCTAAAGAACCGTAGGTATGGCCTCCAAGGTATAAATTATCGGAGGCATCTATCTCCATACTTCTTAAATAATCAACGCTACTTGCATTCGCACCGATCGTAGTATCACCTAATTGTACTATACCATCGCCGCTAAAGCTCGCATCTAAAAAACCATTCGTAGTCAGTTTTGCTACAAATATATCAGCACTACTCCCGCTACTATTAGCATTTGTCTCGCCAAAGTCACCTCCGGTGTAGCCACCGATTATTAAATCGCCAGTGGAGGAAAATTTCATTGTTGTTAGACGATCTATTTTACTAGCTCTTACACCTAGTGTTGAATTACCTAGTTGCACAACTCCACTTCCGCCAAAACTAGGATCTAGCTCTCCCGCGGATGTTATCTTGGCGACAAATACATCTGATTGTCCAGCATTAGCTTCTCCTAATGCCCCTTGAGTTTCTCCTCCGATATATACATTCCCTGATGAATCGACTAAAATGGCACTAACACTATCATTGTTAGAAGCCCCAGAACCAATTGTAGATTTTCCTAGTTGCAAAATGCCATCTCCACTAAAACTTGGATCTAGTACTCCTCCAGGTGTAAGTTTAATGACAAAAACATCATCGAACCCACCACTCTCTTCTCCAAAAAAGCTGTTCGTTTGTCCTGCGAGATAGATATTCCCACTAGCATCTAAATCCATAGAATGTATCTCTTCATCGCCGCTGTTTCCTGCCCCAAGGGATTCTTTGCCTAACTGAAAAATACCATTATCACTGTAACTAGAATCTAATGCTCCTGATGAGTTTAGTTTAGCTAAAAAGAGATCCATTCCTCCTGAAGCAAGCTCACCCATTGAGCCAATCGTTTGACCAGCGATAAAAATATTCCCTGAAGAATCTAGAAGCGAAACATTTGCATGGTCAGCAGAATAGGAAGCTGCTCCTATCGTAACGCTTCCAAATTGAAGCATGCCATCACTACTAAAACTAGTATCTAAGGCACCATTAGAAGTTAGCCTTACAATAAGTGCATCGTAAGACCCTCCACTAGCCTCTCCTATCGAACCCTGTGTACTTCCAGAAATTAAAACTTTATTCGAAGAATCCACCTCAAGATCATAAATATTTTCAAAGCCAATGGCGGCTGAACCAATTGTTATGTTTCCCAACTGGATTATGCCATCACCTCCAAAACTAGTGTCTAAAACTCCAGATGAGGTAATTTTAGCCACAAAAATATCTGGAGCCAAGGCACCATTGGCTTCACCAATCGAACCAGTGGTAGCTCCGCCAAGGAGAATATTTTCGCTTGAATCGAAGCTAATAGAATTACTAATATCATAGCTGTTAGCACCAGCTCCAACACTTACGTTTCCCAATTGAAGTATTCCACTGCCATTAAAACTGGTGTCTAGTACTCCAGTAGATTTTATCTTGGCAATAAAAACATCAGACAGGCCGGCATTTGCTTCGCCTAAAGAACCAGTTGTGTAACCTGCGATAACTAGGTCGCCTGAACTAGTTACCAACAAACCTGTGACGCTTTCACTCCCACTAGCTCCTGTGCCAACACTTACGTTTCCTAATTGAAATATTCCGTCACCGCTAAAGCCAGTGTCTAATACCCCTTCTGAGGTGATCTTATAAACTAATACATCAGCATTACCGGCATTAGCTTCGCCTATTGCGCCACTAGTAGAGCCAGCAATGTATATGTTTCCAGAGGAATCAAATTCGAAAAAAGCAGAAGATTCATAACCACTTGCCGCAGTACCAATAGTTTCACTTCCAAATTGAAGAATTCCATCGTCACTAAATGTAGTGTCTAAAGAACCAGTTGGAGTAATTCTAGCGATAAACATATCCGAGTAACCAGCGTTGGTTTCCCCAAGCGACCCTGCAGTAACGCCTGTTATCACTATATTCCCAGAGGAATCTATTTTTAGATCATTCACATAGTCAGCCTTATTGGCACCATCTCCAATGGATAACTTACCTAATTGTAAAACACGCCCTTTGTTAAAATTAGGATCCAAACTTCCTGAGGAAGTTAATTTTAAAACAAATACATCCTCTTCGCCAGCATTTGGCTCCCCTAAAGAACTATTGGTACGACCAGCGAGAAAAACTCCTCCTGAAGAATCAAATTTAGCAGCTGAAATAAACTCGTCACCACCAGCATTTAATCCAAAGCTATTAAAGCCTAGCTGGCTTATCTTTCGTATTGTACCAGTATCTCGTGGCACCAAAATACTACCGCTTTCCTCTCCGCCAGTAACACCATCAGGATCACTTCTTTGTATTACGTATTTTATGATGTCTGACTCTGTAATTCCATAATCCGAAAAAGAAATATTAGCCGACAATTTGCCACTGACTCTTGCCAAGCTTACACTATGACCTACAAGTGGATCACATCCGGCCTTTAAACGAATGCTACAAAAGAATATTTTAGTTTCGGAATCTTGATTGGAATCACCACTAAACTCAAAACTAACTTCAAGTTGGCTATGGCTGCCTGCTGATGCTTGAAAATTGGATAGCTCCAAAGATTTTTGCCCACTTATGGGATCTTTAACTGATTTAAAACCAGTACTCCCACCAGGACTTACAAAACATCCTGATAAAAACAGCGACATCAATACACAAATCAACAAACGTGAACTCATACCTAATTCATCGGACTTTAGTTGAAAAATTATAGCTAAAAAAAGAGAGGCTTTTAAAAAATATAAATTTAATTTTGAACGTAAAGTAAACTTAGTAAAAAAATCTCATTTTGATTTAAGAATATTTCCGATAAATGAGTTTGGTTTCATGAATCATTAACTTTTGCAAATATAGAGTTCAGTTCCCTGATTTCTTTTTTTTGAAGTCATTGTTGTCCTAAAATAAATATAAAAGCAAATTAAACATTAATTATTTTGACCTGGCAAAATACCAATGCATAATGCTACTTACTTTAAAAATCACTAAAACGTAGTAAATTGTCTGCCGTTAAAATTCTCCAATCATCTTGGTAAGCATTGTACCAATCGGTATTCTCTAAAGGGACTTTTCTTGTTTCCGGATCTGTTCGAAAATCACCAAAAAAGTTAGCGTTAGTAATTCCGCAAGAATCTTTGTTGTCAGCATTTTTATCCGACTCTATCATTCCCTGTTCAAAGCGTCTCCACATCATATTGAGCGCTATAGCGTTTCTAGGGCCCTGAAAATATTGTAGCTGCACTGGATAGGCTTTGCCTTTTTCAAGGTAAACAAGCTGCTCTGAGCATTTCATTTTAGCTGAATGGTATCCATCATTATCAACAAGCATTTGCATAGCGCCATTGCCTGTATCCATCGAAAACGTGGAACCATCATCAGAAACAAGTGCAAACTGGTACCAACCCTCTTCTTGCTCTTCGGAAAGATAGATTACAGCCTTCAAATCTAAAGCAAAGTACTCAAACAATAATTCTCCCTGCTCGTTTTTCAAAAAGTCGTCTTCAAATTTAAATCCTATATTGTATTCTTGTGTGGGGTAAAAAAGTTGAGGGAATACTAGGTAGGAGTTTTCTTCATTTACCTTGTAGCCAAGCTCGAAATAAGCATTTAGATTTCTGTTTTCGGTTAAGGTTGCTCGCTCAAAATCAAGAGTATAAAGATCGCCAAAAAATCCTCGGTCACAGTTTTCGATACTGTTTTGAAATGGGTCACATAAAATTTTATCATCTTCAATATTGGGAGCATCTATATCACTCACCGGGTCCTCTGGCGTGACTACAGGAGTGTTCAAATCATCGACTAAGTCATCATTTTCTATTGAAGCAATTGCCCTAGCATCTGTAAACTCAATTGGGTTACTGCAATTTTGGTACGAAAGAATCAAAAGCAAGCTGCTGAATAAAATAGAAAATTTTGTTGTGAAGTACATTCCCCCTCCAAATCATTGTACTATATAATAAAAGCTGCATTAATTATGCCTAGGCAAAGGCCCTTACAAACAACACAATAGAGCTGAGCGCCAAGCTTACTGTCTTGGTGACTAACTTATTAAGTACTGTCTTAAAAATTGATATTTTACAGGAAAAATCCAAATAAAACTGTAGTTCTCAGATCAAAATAAAGACCTTTAAAAATGTGCATAAACCTACACATATGCATCACATTAAATAAAAAAATAAGCTTCGCTTATATGCTTTTAACATTATTTTTAATCTAAGACTGAAAGTGCTGTCTGTGGCTTCTGAATGAATGAAGCGATTGCCTTTAAAAAAAATTATTATTTTTGAGAGCCGCCCTGACTTGGTAAAATATAAATATGAAAACAATGATAGAAACACTACAACAATTAAAGAAAGAAGGCTTCACTGAAAACTTAATGGTGAGAAGCGGAAACCTAATGAATTCCTCTAGGACACTACTGCCAGAGGATCACTTAGAGTTGGTCGAAACTCATCGAATTGAGAGTGATTCAGATCCTATGCACCAAAGTATCTTATATGCGATTCGCTGTAAAAATCCCGATATGAAAGGGGTTCTGATAAACAGTTATGGCTCCTACTCAGACAAAGAAACAAATCAGTTTGTTGAGAAAAACTTTGAGTAATAGATATTTCGCAGGCCCTAAACGCTTAAAGGAGGCCTCTGGTTTTTATTTTCAGAGGCCCAATCTTTTATTTTTGTAAATCTCTTAAAACTTGTGAGAAAAGTATCTCGCGAATTTTTTTTGCCGCTTCAATGGCTGAAGCATTTGTTGGTTCATATTCTACTTGAAAAAGACAATTTAGCTTTTCTTCGTAAAGAACCCTATAATCTCTTTCAATGAATGAACTCTGCTTTTTATCAAAAAAATAAACTCCACTCAGACGAAAGCCGCGAGCTGGTCCTCCTAGTCGACACTTAATATCTGATTTAGGATATCGAATTATACCGCCAGAAGAAGTCTCTAGGCTCAACAAAGCTCGCTTCTCTTCTAGTTCCCTAGCCAGCTCTTTGGGTAAAACCATTTTCTTTTCATCGTACTGAATTTGATAATGGCAAGTTTCAGAAAAAACGGGCCTCTCACTGCAGGATAAAAATTTAATATTATCAATTTCTTTCGAACTGCTAGCTGGGGAATTCATCGGCCACTCTTCAACGAGCTCTAGCTCTAGTACCGACTTCGCCGCTTGCAAAGGCATTGCCATTAAATTCGATGTGTTAATAAAAATAGGTAGAATAATTGCACACGAAAGCATTAGTTTCTTCATAGAAAACCTCCTTAATTGCTATTTGTTATTTATTTTTTGTTTTAAGAACATTAATTGGGTGCTTGAAGCTCACAAAAGGCACTGATACGGAATGGCAAAACTGGCGACTCAGCATCTTTTAAAATTTCATTCACAATGAATCGATCTCTTTCAGCGCTATCCGAAAGGCCAAGTTCCTGCCCTGCAATGGAGTAAAAAGATCCGACAATATTATTGGAATTGTATTTACTAAAGAGCTCACCCGCATAGGCAGCGTAGTTCAAGCTATATGAATTTTTATTCATCAAATCCTCAAGATTACTCATTGGAACTGAAAGAATAAAGCTTACCGAAGAGCTGTGGTCATCCAACTTAATCTTGGTATCGACTGATGAGTGAATCAAAGTTCTTTCAGCATTTTGTCTTAGCTCATACAGCTTCCATTGTAGCTCAGCCATAGAAGGTCTTCTAAATAGATTTCGCGAAGCTCCTCCGCTACCATAGCTGTAGTAAGCATTAAAAAGACTTAACTCAAACTCGATTTCGTATTCAAAGGTTTGTAGCTTATCTTTATCACTTTCAGAAGATTGGATGTACCATTTCACCGGTAATTTAGATTTAAGGCTTTTGATTTTATAGTCTTGAATGTAACGGTAACATTTACCTGTATCCTCAGCTTTAATTGCGCAAGGAGGATTAGGGTTTAAACTTTCTGGAGCTGGTAAATTGAAATATTCTCTGTGAATAGGAGCATCTCTAACGAACCAGTCTGAGTAACTGGAGGCGTTTCTTTGTCGAATCAAATGGACATACTTAATGCTAGCGCCACATTGAAAATTATTTGCTTCAAATGCTACTTCCATTTTCTCTGGTGGTAAAATCTTTCGACTGATCCGAGCATTTTTATCTGCAATTTTAGCCAAGCCCATGAATTCGTGTAGAATCAAATAATGAAAACTAAATCCTGAATCTAAAATAGAATTCCAGGCGTCTTGATTTAACTCAATCTTATTCGAAGTTGGATAGTTCTTAGCATCAACCAACTCTTTGAAGCCATTTTCATAGGTAAATAAGTCTTTATCAAGGATTTCAACACTGACCAGATCCTCATCCATTTTCTCTAAGATCTTGTCGATCTGTTCTGTGCTTAAAATTTTATTTTCTTTGGATTTATAAGCTTTCAATTCTGGAATGATTTTAGATTCGACGATATACCAAAACTTAGACTTGGTAAAACTCCCTCCGCCTCCGTCTTTAGCTCCCGCAAAACAAACTTGAGAACTTACTAAAATCAGAAGCAGATTAAATGCTATAAAAATTCTTTTAAAAATCATTTTATTCATCATTGGTTCCTCGCAATTTAACACAAAGTTTTAAAGATCATATTCAGATAAAAAAAATAGGATAGATTTTGTTAGTTAATTGTTATATAATTCATTAAGCAAACAGTTAATTTAAAGAAATAACTCAATAAAAATAGGTAGATATGGATGTGTTTTTATCAAAAAACTATCGAAAACAGCTGAAAGAAAGACTGAAATCTTTTCCAAACAATGGCTATGGGCAATCCAAAAAGCTTGCTGAGTACCTAAATGTTAGTACCGCCTATATAAGTCAGGTACTGGCAGAGGATCGTCACCTCTCAACCGATCAAGCCTTTTTAGTTTGCGAGTTCCTAGATTACACAAAACTGGAAACCTCCTATTTTATGAAACTCATCGACTGTGAAAGAGCCTCGAATCACAAATACAAAAAATGGTTAGAGCTTGAGTTAGAAAAAATAAGAAAAGAAGCTTCGGAAGTTTCAAAGAGAATACATTTTGATAAGGAACTTTCTTTAGAGGATAAGGCAATATTCTATTCCGATTGGTACTACTCTGCAATTCGTATGCATTGTTCAATTTCAGATAAAAATCTAGAGGAACTGGTTGAAGCTTTAGGAATATCAAAAAAGTTAACAAAAGATGCTATAAGCTTTTTATTATCAAAAAACTTATTAATAAAAACCAATGAAAAGTACAGAATAAGTACTTCCTCCACTCACCTGGGCAGCGATTCACCTTTGGTTAAGCTCCATCATCAAAATTGGCGGAAAAAAGCCGTTGAACGTTGCATGGAGGAAAATGAAAATAAAATTCACTACAGCTCGCCAATGACTCTTTCCAAAAAAGACTCTGTAAAGATAAAAAACCTTCTTCTAGCCTGCATCCAAGATATCGGAGAACTGGTTGATCCCTCTCCAGAAGAAGAGTTCATGTGCTTAAATGTAGACTGGTTTAAGGTGTAGGCCATTTCCTTAAAACTAAATTTACTGACGCCAAGACTTATCTCTGTCTAAGCCAAGGCCATAGATTTTAAAAGGGCAAATAAAGTAATCTTTAGTAGAAAAAGTCTTAATTAGGAGGCTTTTGAATTTTTGGCTCTATTCAATCGCTTTCTATAAAACAGATCCTATTTCAAGAACTAGATTCCTCAGGGACTATACTTATAATTTCCACAGGGAAAAGGCTTTTCTCTAGGTTTCGATACCTAGACATGGTATTTATTTGCCAATAAAACCACCAAGGAATAAAAATGGCTAATATATCAAAAAACTTTAAAAGCTTTAAGCTATCCCCTAGCCTTGAAGACGCGATCGAAAATCTAGGCTACCGAGAACCTACTGAGGTTCAAAAACTTGCAATACCAGCCATTTTAAGCGGTATAGACTTGGTGGTTAGTGCACAAACAGGTACGGGTAAAACAGCTGCCTTTTGTCTTCCTATCATAGAAAACCTTTTGCATTCAGAGACTAGAAAAGCCTTGGTCTTAGTTCCAACAAGAGAAATCGGAATTCAAATCAATGATTTTATAAAAGAAGTCTGCCAGGATATTTCCGATTTTAAAACTGCACTTCTCATTGGTGGTGAACCAGTAAAAAAACAAGAAAAAGCTCTTAGCTACAATCCTAGGATCATAATTGCAAGCCCTGGTCGATTGGTAGATTTAATGGAACGAGGTCTTGTAAAGCTAAACAACACAGGCTTTTTAGTTATCGACGAAGCTGATCGCTTACTAGATATGGGCTTCCTGCCACAGCTAAATCAAATTGTAAATAATCTTCCGCCAAAAAGGCAGAGCCTTCTTTTTTCAGCTACCATCAACGCTGATACAACTGCCATTGCAAAGGCTTATACCAGAAAAGCACAAAGTATATTATTAAGCCACTCAAAATCAGCAGCATTAAAGTTGGAAGTTTTAAGTTTAAACACCACCAAAGAGATGAAGTTTGATAAACTCCTCGATGAATTAAACTCCAGAGAAGGTTCTGTGATTTTATTTTCAAAAACTAAGCAAGAGGTAGAATTTCTTTATGAGGAACTTAAGGCATACGCCTACCCTTTAAACCGTATTCACGGTGATCGAACGCAGGCGCAAAGAAGTTCCGCCGTAAAATCTTTAAAAAATGCTGAGATAAGAATTTTAGTAGCTACTGATGTAGCGGCAAGAGGATTAGACATACCAGCCATTGAATATGTATTTAACTATGAACCTCCGCAATTGCCCGAAGATTATACTCACAGAATTGGAAGAACCGCACGAGCTGGGGCATCAGGACAAGTTTTGAATTTTATCACCCCTGAAAACCAGAATGCTTGGGAAATCTGCCTTGAAGGCGCCCAAAAATTTACAGGCAAAAAATCTGTTAAAAAGGCTGGGCCTAAGAAAAAGAAAAGTTCCTTTCAATACAGATCTAAAAAAAAGTAAACTAAGAACAAAAAAAGGGAGCTCTAGTGATCTGTACCCTATAATTTG
>DJMA01000053.1 GCA_002436415.1 Bdellovibrionaceae bacterium UBA6502
TTTTTGTCTGTCCATTTTTAGGGGTACAGATCACTAGGCTCCCATTTTTATTAGTTTTGTTTCCAAGCTTTCTGCCAACCTAAAACGAAAATATAGTTATCTTTCATTTGCGGTCCATCGCTGGTCTGCTTGATTGGAATTCCAATTTCAAAAGCCACTCGATGCCCTTTTAAAAAATTGTTTGGCTTATAATTCATTCCAGTAAAAAGACTATGCTTCTCACCACCTGAGTTTGCTGGATTTCCCGCGGGCATCATCATAGAATTGATTTGCTCATCCATTCCTGAAATTCTATTCTTTTTTTGGTATTCATATCTTAAGGACGCGCTCAGTTCTTCTGTTAAAGTGTAACTCCCCCAAAGATTCACTAAATATTTGTCACCTACTTTATAGCCTTGATCATTGGTATTTAAAGCGTGATCAACAATTGCTTGAGCGCCATAGGAAAATTCTTCCTCATACGCAGAATAGGTAATTCCTGGTTTAAAGCGAAAAGAGCCTGTACCTAATTGCATCGGGTAAGCTAGGCGCGTGCCATTGAATGACTCAGTTTCAGAGCCCGTTGGAAGTACCAAACCCAAACTAACCAAAAGCCTTTCATCTTCAGTTTCAAAAAGTTTACGAAGACCAGAAAGACTAATGTCACCAAGTCCATTAGAATCTCTACTCATTGTAGCTCCCGAGCTAGACATTCCATGATTCATATCCATTGAATCCATTGACATCCCCATGTCCATTGAAGACATACTTCCCTTGGATTGCATGCTCATATCATTGGACGTATAGGGAATCATAACAACAAATGTCCAATCATCACTCGGCGCATACATAATCCCCGCCATCTGCATCATCATTTTCATATTTACGGGAGCCATCATATAATTACTGTTATTAAATAACTCTTCTGTAGACATATCATCCGAGCCATTGATTATTCCTTCCATATCCATCTGCATGATTCTGTAGGAAGCCATCATTTCCCCTTTGTTGTGAGTATGGTCAGCCATTACTCCAATAGGTGCATGACCGTCGACACGATCACTAATATGAGCGGATAAGTTTATGGACATTAAAGTTAAAATTAGACAAAAAGATTTAGTGAACTGCATTATTCCTCCTAGCAGCAATAGTTAAAATTCTTAAATTGTTTTTACTAAATTAAGAAATAGGAGGCGCACGCAGGCGGATATTTGAATGTGCTCTAAGTTCTATTACTGAAGATGTATTTGCGGCGAAAGAATTTGTAGCTTTAAACGCTTGAAGAACTACTTTTGCTACAACGACAAGCTGCTTTTTATTTTTTAACTTGGAAGGTAGAATTTTTGAACTATTAGAAAATAGATCAAAGCCCCAATCGGAATTTTGGTCTTGATTTAAGCTTAATCCACAAAGGTATTTGCTCTCAACCAGTTCAGCATAACGCTGTTGATTAAACTCGACAAAAGAATACAAGTGAATCAATAGATTTAGGTAAATCACCCACCTAAAAAATCTAAAACTCCAAATGTAGTTAAAATATTCTTTCATGACTTGTTATTAATAAACTTAGCTCGTTAAAATCGGCAAAACAAAATTCATCGATTAGATAAAATCAGTCAAATTTTGCAATTATAACAATTAATTTTACCCAAAATTAACAAGCAAACTGAAACGCACAGCTAAATCTTTATGGCTGAACACAGAACTTAGCTTTTTAGTCCCTTGGATATTTGCTAACTTATTATTTCTAAGTCTCTGGCTTACATCTTTTGTAAAATTTCTTTTCTTTCATCTAAACCAATAACTTTAATATCGTTAATGGCTTTAGTGTTTTTATAGAGAGGGTTTTCACAAAGACTTGATTTAAACTTTCCTGAGAGTAAAAGTTTTAATACTTTAAATCCAATGGAAAAGGGAAATTTTTTATACTTTGGAATCTCAGCCTTTTTATCGTCTATATCAGTATGACAAATGGCAGATATGGGACCAATTTTTAATCTCTCATCCATTACAGAGTTGAATTTAAAACTTTTCGTGGAAAAGCCAATAAAGTTTTTATTAGCACCTATGCAATTTGCAAGCGGAGTGTTGCAGCAGTCTAGATACCAGCGATCAAGTCCCTTTGGGCTCAAACGAAAGCATTTTAAGTGCTCATCTCCTTTGGCAATTTTAAAGTTAGAGGGAGAGCATTGATAAAGCTCCACTCCACCCTGCTCAGAGAATAGGGATTTATCCTTTTTTAGCCAATACAAAAAGGACTTACAATCATCACAAGCGCATACCAAATGATTTCCTGTAGCCGGCTTTGATTGATGAATCGTGGCAGAAAATTGTCCACATTCGCAACTTAAATCTATGTCAAATTTGTTCATAGTAAAATTGTAGATACAGCTTCAACAATTGTCACTGCTAATTCTACTTAGGCAAGACTTAATTTACTTAACATAGACACCTAGCTCAATCACCTCTACACTTATAAGTCTGCCCTCTAATAGCTCTTTTGCCTTTGCTAAAACATTACCAGCCATCTTCTCCTTTAAAAGCTCTGAGCGGCCCGCTAGAAGCTTTAAAGTGATCGCAATATGATTAGATTTTGACTCAGCGAGCTTTCCTTCAAAGGCTGTTTTACAGACTATAAACCGAGTCTTCAAACTCTCTATGTTGACAGTTTCTTGAGCCCCCACTTCTAGGTGAAGACTTTCTATGATTTCTGATTCAATGTTTTCTTGAGATTCGATAATTAAATGTGGCATGCTGTTAATATTTATTCAAAGAGCTTTGTTTGCCAAGAAAAACATTAATTTTGCTATGATTAAGCCTTTTCCCTCTAAAGAAACTAATAGTCTCCTCCTCAACAAATCGAAAAAATAGCAAGCACCCTATGCCCTTTTTGGGCCAAAAAAGAAAATCTCATCCTTATAAAGCGCTTTATTTCGATTTGGGCTGGTATGAGCTTTGAAATATTAAAGGGAAAAGGGAAAATTATGGCATTTAAAATTACTTTTATCACACTTTTAATGTTTATTTTTGTATTAGGGATCGAAAGAAAAAAGAAAGACCCTGATGTATAAAAAAAGAGGCCCTTTGATCTGTACCCTATAATTTGGA
>DJMA01000027.1 GCA_002436415.1 Bdellovibrionaceae bacterium UBA6502
TTAGTATTTAGTATTTAGTATTTAATCTTAGGTTCTTAATTTTAGAAAAATAAAGCTTAAAAGGCAGTTCTTCATTTAGGCAATGCTAAATTGGAGTTCATTAATTGTCTTGAAAAAATAATTGGGACTTCGAGATTTGATTGCTCAAAAATTTTAAGAAGCAAGCTTTGGTATTAGATGAAAATTACCAGTTTTCCATATCATGTATTTTTAAATGATAGCTATCACCTAGATGAAGTTTATCATCAGAAACATAGATACTCCGGGAATTCATATGGTCACCAAGTATCAAGCTAATTTCAGGCTCTGATTCCACAGAAAGTATTTTCTGTATTGAATCATTTTCGATGCTAACAATTACTGGAGAGCTTCTCAGGGCGGTGTATAGAACCAGATAAGAGCTATCAACTCCTTTAATATACTTATAGTTGGAAATGTGTTGGGTGTTTAAAGATTTCCACTCCAGTTTTTGGGCTTTAGTGTCCAATATAGCATAATCTCCAAATTGAAACTGTAGCACAAGATACCTTTGCTCAGCAAAAAATCCCCATTCGTTAACTCCATTTGAATCTGCAGGGACTTCTACTTCAAAGAACTTGGATAAAACATTATTCTCATCATTTCGAGCGAGCTCAATTTTATCGCCATGAGTTCGAGAATAAATTCCAGGCGAAAGCTGATACCAATATTTTGATATGTTTTGTTTTACTATAGTAAAATCTTTTCCAGGAAAAACTTTAAACCATTCTTGTGTTTTTGAATTTAACCAATAAATTTCTTTTTCTGTCGCTCGCATCACTTCCATATCTTGGTACTCTTTAATGTACTCAAAGGAGTTCTTACCATTGAATTTGTAAATGAACATAGCCTGGGTTTTTGCGGGGTATGTAATGCTAATGTAATCATTGGCCATTTTTTTAACTTTTAATAAACTAACATCAATCGACGAGTCGCTGAGGCGACTCAGATCAATCTTTGATACGTTTGCGTATTGATCATGTTCATGAATAATGGAAACTTCTTGGGTATCAGTATTTCTATAAAAATAAAGCCCATCTTTGTTGGCGCTAGATTCTAGATCGATGGGAATCTCTTCGATGTCTCGCAATTTATAAGCATTTTCATGAAAATCTAAAATATAGAGTTTTCTATGTGATGTTAAATTAGCTTCAATAGGGCTATCAAACGGCTGTGGTTCTTTAAATGTTAGAACCACAGAGTTTCCAAATGAAATATTAGTTTTAGGGTAGCCTTGATTTGTACGTATTAAAAGTTCTGATTCTGTTTTTAGTCCTTCTGAGGAAAACAATATTTTTTCAACATGCATTCCATAGGTTTCACCAACTAAATTATAGACTGAGTCTGAACTATACATTAAGAGGTCAGAGATTTTTTTAGAACGAATTTTAGAGTTTTCAAGGTAATATAATTTCGCTGGACTATAAGAGGTTTTTTTTAAAAAAAGTGCATTCGGGTATTCGATATACTCAATTTTTTCTTTAAAAATCGAGGCATCTATAGATATTTTTTTTCCTCGGTAATGGAGGTAAAAAGACTTAAATTTCGCAGACTCAATGGGGTAGGAGCTTTTGATTTGCCAATCACTATTGGGTGTTTCCCAGAATATTTTTTCACTTTCCGCACTTTTCCGTAGTTCAGGGTCTAAAAGTTTTTTAACTCTCTGTGTTTCGGTTCTTTGAGTTGATTGTACTTCCGTTTCTGATCCGATTTCTGCTCGAGCCTTTTCTATCTCTCGCATGAGATGTAGTAAGTTTGGATAGTCTGAAACATAGTCCTGCTGAAAGCGATTTAAAGACCCCATAAAGCTAATAAAAATAAAGTCTTTTGGGCTAACTTTATTTTTTTTAATTTTAGAGTATATTTTTGTGAGTGACTGAAATCGCTTTTCCTTTGAATCAGTTTGGCTAGCACTTGTAGTACATTTAGTTACATCATTAGAATTGCCCATTGCTTGCAGCTGAGGAACAAAAAATAAGATGAACAATAGAAACAGAAGTTTTGGATCAAATGACTGGAAGCTTGGCTGATAGAAGCCAAGAGAGCTTTGGAAAGCTCTTCTTTCTTTTGTTTTAAAGCTAGGCCTTTTGACGTTTTTCATTTTCTTTTGAATTATAGCAGTTTTTCGTGAAATAAAGTGCTATGTTCGCCCACCAAGAAAACTTTATAGATCTGAAAGACAAAATGGAAGCAAGTATATTCGCCTAGTTTAAAGTAGTTATAACTATGTCTACATTTTTGACAGCAAATTGAAAAAGCCTCAAAAGAAAATGATTTTCACTGTGAAAACTCAAATCTATATCTCTATGATTTGAAAAGATTTATTCATCACTTTGAGATCTGGGGAGTATTAGTCTTTTCAAAAAAAGAATTTGGGTAGAATAGATCGATGTAATGGCTTCCGCCTAGGTATAATTTATTATCTGAGAAATAGATACTTTCTCGAAACATCGTTTCGTCAATATCTATTAGATCTCCAGATTTGAAGGCAATTTCAGTTTTTTTCATGGGATTGGAATTTGGATCTATAATTACAGGAGAGGATCTTTCATGAAATCCATTGTATAAGACAATGTAAGTCTTCCCTTTATATTTCACAGAGTTTATATGATTCATTTTGGCAATTTCTAATCTAGATAGGTATGGTGTTTCAGCTTTTAGATCCATGATAAAGCTCGCTTCTTCTGTCATTACCAATACAAATCTATTGTCTATGAAGTAAGGAATTTGCATTTTAGCTGATGAAAATTCCAAATCAAATTCATGTTTAGATTCATAGACTCCGTTCGAATTTTTTGCAGCAATCTTGAGTGTGCTAGCTTCAAATTGGTAGAGCAGGTTTTTAGGATTACTACGCCATGGACCTGTAAGTTTTTGCTTTATTAGTTTTAGTTTATTATTTCGGTACGATACTCGGAACCATTCTTCAAATTCTTTAGAGCTTAAAAAAGTTTCGCCATTGATTTGGGTGTAGGCATCTGTATCAATTAGTGTCTTTTGGTGACTAAATGTCGAATCATTGTCTCTAGCAAAAAGACTTACTTTGTTTTCACGGGCATTGTAGCCAATCAAAACATTCTTATTGTTTAAATGATAATAATATCCATTCAAAGGATCAGAGTCATTGATCATGGGGCTAAGATCTATATCGAAGAACCGAAGCTTTCTGCCAATTGAGCTAATCATTCTCGTTTGAAAATTCTCTTTTTCTTTATATAGTATAAAGTCTTCATTTTCTATTAAAGACAGAAGGTTTTGCTGCTCAAACTTTACTGATACTTCATTGCGTTGAATATTGATTAGGACTAGATCTTTTTGCTCAAGTTTTTTTTCGATCGCTGGTGGTATCTTTACTGCAACTTCCTTATTTAAAATTATGGCGTAGTCTGTTGGCGTAATTTGTTTGAAAGAAAGTGATTTCACCGTATGGTCTTTTTTTTCCAATGACCATTGCTTAGTTTTAATACCTTGTTTTGTTGGACGAATTTGTTTAATTTCTATCTTTTCCGCACTTGATACTATATGAAAGATCCCGTTTGAGCCCTTCTTCAAAACATCGTGTAAGGGAATCATGCTTAATTTATTATTGTCTATGGTAAAAAATAAATGATCGTTTGTGTCTTTATTGTGGATCAATAGCGCATTAGGGTACTCGATGAAATCTAGATTTCCTCTGAGAAAAAAAATAGGTATGTCATAATGCTTATCTTGAAAGACGATATGTATTCTTCCGATTTTGTTCGAAAAATCTGTCTTATTGATCATTTTCCACTTCCCAGTTTTACTTTTCCACAACTGGTTTTCAGACTCTGAACTTGGTTTTAATTCAGGACTAAAAATAAACTCTTCACTTTGGATTTGCTTTTCTTTTATAGGTTCTTCGGACGATCGGGCTGTTTCAGGTATTTGGTTTTTTTTAATGGCTTTCATGATTTCGTAGACGTTTTTAAACTGATTCGCATACTTTCTGCGAAATTTGTCTAAACTAGAATAGAACTCATCTTTTAGTGTATTGTATTTTGAAGATCTGTTTTCACTAATAGCAAAATAAGCACTACCAAGAGCCTTTAATTCAGACATCATTTCTATGTTTTGAGAGGCGCTTATCTGACAATTTGTTTTTGGATTTGCAGTACTGATAGCAGGAATCGCTAGGATAAGAATCATATTCATAAAAAAATGGAACTTCAATTTATCTGCTAAGGAGAAGAAAAATAGGGACACTAGACTAAGCCTAGAATTAAGCGTTTTAGCTTGAAAAGTTTGTTTTTCCCATAATCTCATTGATCGCAATTGTATCAGTTTTTGAAAGTTTTTGAGATGGATAAGTGAAACTAGAAATTTTTTTATTAAGCGGAGAAAACCCAACTGGGGCTAGGCATAGTTTGCTTTGGAGAAGTTTTTGACTGACTAAACTTTTGACGAATCATTGAAAAAAAGAAAGCCATTTGAATTGGCTTTCTCAGCAAAGTTTTATATGTCGAAACCGAATCCTAGGGTGACCACCTGAGAGGTGATATCAATAACATCATCACCAGTTTGACCATTTTCTGCGCCAAGAATGTATTTATAATCTAGGACTAGCCAAGTGTGATTGATACCAAAATCTTCATCGAGGTCGTCGGTATCTCCCATCCAGGAGTCGACCAAAAAACGAATTCCAGCATTTGCATGAGCGCCACCAGTGTAAGTCTTTACGGATTCACCATCGTCTCGTGATTCATAAATGAAGTAGGCATCAATTCCTAAGCTTACATAGGGGATGAATGCTTGGGTCTCACCAAAGTATTGAAAGTGATAGGTAAAACCTCCATAGATTGGAAGCATTATAAGGCTATAGTCTTCGTATGCCTGAGTACCACTTGCGTAAAAGCCTGTGCCTGTAGCATAGGTGAGGTTCAGACCGTAATTCCATTTTAAGTTTCCTTCTTGTCCAAAGACAGGAGTTTCAAAGTCTACAAAAAGAGAGTAGGTGGTTTTATAAACATCACTATAACTTTGGTTCGTAGTATTGTTTTGTAGGTTGTCAAAAACTTGAGTTCCTAGTTTAAAGCCAGAATAACCTTCAATCTTACTTTCTTCTTTTTTGTAGATATAGGTTCCATCGGCTAAAATTTTGATCAGTCCATTTTTAGCCTCTGGATGTCTTACTTTTAAGTAGTCATCAGTTTCTTCAATGACTTCGTATTCAGGCTGTTGTTGCTTTACTACAGGTTGTGTATCTTCTTGTCTTGCTTCCCATTCCTCCTCACTAATATAAGGAGGTTCGAGAGGAGCTGCATCGGGATCTCTTGCAACTTGTGCTTGAGAAAAAATTGAAAAGGTCAAAAAGAGTAAAATCCATTTCTTTTTCACGAAGACATCCTTTGTCGAAAATAAAAAAGTAGTCTCAGGATTGATCCTATAAATACAATACTAAGTACTAAGCTAAAGAAAATTCCATACTTCAAGCTTAGTTTAGCAAAGAAATACAGTGGCCATAAGATCATTCGAACGATTGGTTTTATTACTTCCTTATCGAGAAGCCATACAGCAGCCTCAGGAGAATAGCTATAATAGTAATGAATGAATTTTTGTCCCCATTGGTATTTTCTCAAAACTTCATCGCGAAACTCCCGCAGTAAAACTAAATGTTGTTCAAGAGGGTTCCCATATGCAGCGGTAGCGATAAAGCAACGACTTTCTTCGAATACTCCATATACTTTTTGGGGAGTCACGGTTTTGTTTGTTAGTGCGTTTGACGAGCTTTCGTCTAAGAAATAACCGATGTTCCCAGCTTCATCAATAGTAGCTACGCGAAAGGTGTATGTTACATCGTTGGTTAAACCCGTAATGTATTCAGAGGAAGTTAATGAGTTACCATTGGAGTCAGTAACAATCTCGATGTCTTGGTAATTACCAGCAGTAATGGCAGCTCCTACATCAAAAGAAGCTGTTGATCCTTGCGAATATAAAAAACGAATGTATTTGGTGCTAAGGTGATTGGATGCTGATGGAAAGCCAGAGTTTGCAGAAATTGCCTCAGTAACGCTGCCATCAGCCATGATGATGGCTTTTCCATCTCCAGGTACTAACGAAAAACTGAAGACACATGGAATATCGGTAACGGTTCCTGTACAGGTTGAGCTAGAAACCGTCGCCTCTGCTGAGGTGTCATAAGAATTGATTTTAAAATCTACATTTACACTCAGAGTAGAGTTGTCGGCAAAGGTTGCCAATAAATACAAATCATCACTATCGTAGTTGTTACAAGAAGAATTATCACTATCCAAGGTAGCGCAGATGCTTGACCATAAGGCCCTAATGCATTTGGTATTTCCACTAGAAACACTGGTTTGAGTTTGAGTCAATGAAACCTCATCTCCATCAGAGATTGCGGTAACTAAAGTAAACTCTGCGGTTTGTGAGCTATCGTCATGATAGGCGCAAATTTCAAAGGTGCTAGAGCTGGTAATTGGATTAATGGCACAACCAGTGGCTGGATCATTACCGCTCAATGTATTGCAGGCAGGAGAAAAGGCTCCATAAACGATGGGTGTTGTCTCAGACTCGTCGTCATAAGAACTGACACCATCTACTGAATAAATTGTAAGTGTAGCGGCTTGTAGATTTATCGAAAGGCCCAAAAGGATTAGGCCTATGAAAACTTTTACTAATTTTAAATATTTAAGCAAGATCTGCATGCTTTAATTGCAGCACTAGTTTTGACTTTTGTCAAAAAGACTCTCTGCAATTTGTAGCCCATTAAGCGCAGCTCCCTTACGAATATTGTCAGCTACAACCCACATTATCCATCGGTTAGCAACAGCCACATCTTTGTGCACTCGTCCGACAAATACAGGGTTTTTACCAGAGGCTTCACGAATGGTTGGTAGGTCTTTTAAACTCATGTCAATGCCTTTGGAGGTATTTAAGCAGCTGATCATCTCTTCTTTGCTTGGATTTGATTTTACATCGAACCACACGCTTTCCGAGTGACCATTTAAACTAGGAGTACGAACACAAAAAGCAGATACAGGTAAATCATCTTGTTCTAGAATCTTTTTGGTTTCATTCACCATTTTCATCTCTTCAGATGTGAAGCCATTTTCCTCCATATCACCAATCATTGGGATATTATTAAATGCTATGCTCTTAGGGAAGATCTCAGGTTCAAGTTCTTGGTTATTTAGATAAGCCAAACTATGTCCCTTTACCTCTTCAACCGCATCGCTACCAGCACCACTTACAGATTGATAGGTACTAACGATCACAGAAGTTAAACCAAATTTTTCTTGGATTGGTTTAAGGGCTACAACCATTTGGATGGTTGAGCAATTTGGATTGGCGATTAACTGCGGGCCAAGTTTACTGTCGATGGCGTGCATATTAACCTCAGGTACTACAAGAGGAACTTCAGGATGCATACGAAATGCAGAAGAGTTATCAATGGCATAAGCGCCGTCTTCTACAGCACGTGGGGCCCAAATTTTACTAACACTTCCACCGGCACTAAAAAAGCAAACGTTTAATCCTTTAAAGCAAGACTCTTTTAAAGCTTGTACTTCAATGTCTTTTCCGCGGAAACTGATTTTTGTTCCTGCACTTTTCTCACTGGCAAATAGCCTTAGTTCTTCGATTGGAGTTTTTCTTTCTTCAAGAAGTTTTAAAAACTCACGTCCTACTAATCCAGTTGCTCCGACAATACCTAATTTTAAACTTTGCATAGATCCCTCTTTATTAGTGAATTCGCGCCATTATAGCATAGATTAACTAGCAAAGGGAATTGAAAACAATAGTCTTTGTTGGCTTTTTCATAAAATTTGGAGACTTTTCTGCCATATCTATTTTGAAAATCTATAATGTGGCTCTCGTACTGTTTTAAATAGGCATTTTTTAGAATCGAATATTCTTTTTCGAAATTAATTTCTACTTAAATCAGATGCTCTTTCATTGGGACTTATACTGTGCTTTGCCGATACCTGACACTTTTCAGAACTGGAATAGCAGCTTTACGTGAAAAAGCAAATGAAAGGGATTAGGCTCTAAGCTAAGATAAATTTCTGAAATTTAATTTTCCCAGAAATTACTGATTTTAGCTATTTCAAGATAGAGGGTGTTTCCAATATAGATTCGATTGCCCTTATAGCGTATGGGTAAAGTATCTAGAAAGCTGTGGTGGAAAGTGTCTTTAATATTAATTTTGTTGGAGATTATCGGAAACTGGTTTTCATTTAATTCAACCAGGTACAAATTCTCTTTGTTTTGATCCAGTGCTAAAACAAGGTTTAGTGAATCACTTTCAACGACATGAAAACTAGAAAGTTGCGTGATTAATTTTCTAAGTTCTTGAGGTTTTTTTAGGTTGGTATAAATGACCTGCCCATCATTGGTTTGTAGGAAAAGATGTTCGTTCGCAATAGTAGATGCTTTAAAGCTCAATTGCGAATTGCTTTCCGGTAGTGCTAAATTCCATGAAAGTAGTTTTTCTACTTGTAAGTCATCGGCAAATTTATAGATCTCATAGATATCATGTTCTAATTTTATTAATAATGAATCATGAAGCTGTAAGTTGCCAGTAAATTCTAGCGCTAATTTATCATTGGGATTCGCTAAATCCACTCTAAACCAATTTGCCTCTAAATCCTTAACTATTAAATTATGGGAGCTGTTATGTTTAATGATTTCCATATAGTTTAGACTTTCTTTGAGTTTAAACACTCCATTTGAATTACGTTGGAACCATAGGCTTTCTGAGTTTTCCTTCGAAGAATTCTTTATGGAAATTATGAAATTATTAGGATCAATGGAATAATAGCGCTTAGAGCCTTCCCCAAAATCTCCTTTGATGTTTTTAGATAAGGGCAAGGCAACTTTTTCTGTGATCTTTTTGCCATCAATCAAGTGAGTTACTTCAAAGTATTGTCTTAGAAGGCTTTGCTGGAAAAAGTTTATATGCATATTCTCAGAGGTGCCCTCTGTATTTCGGATCTTTGTTTCTCTAATTACAGGAGTTTCATTCTCTTTAAAAATAAGTTCATAAGGATTTCCAGTGCTGTTGTTTTTAACTATAAAATGATTGGGTCTGAGCTCTGCAATTTCGTCGATCAAATAGGGAATTTGATCCCTGTTTTCTGTGATTTTTGTTTCATTAATGGTTACTGTTAAAGTTTGAAATGAAAAGCCTGGCTCGGGTGTCGTGACTTTTTCAGCAAAATAGATCTTATCTTTATCAATGTGAAAAATTCGATCCATTTCTTGGATTTTAATGAAGAGGCTATTTTTGTATAAAAATATATTTTTACCAGTATGTGTTTTTATCAATAATCCCGAGTTCCATTCTTTTATTGATTCTAAGTCGACATCATAAGGTAGTCGAAAAAGTAAGTTGCTGTCATTTTCGATCACACTTAATATAATGGTTTCTTTTGTCAGCTTTTGCTTGTTTACTAACAAACCGCTAATGAGAATACTCCATGATTTATCCTTTGACTCCCATAAAATTTGATCTCGTTCTAGAAATGTAAATTCAGTACCTGCCCAAGTCTGCGAGCCAGGTAAATTAGATCTTGATTCTTGGGAAGATTCTCGTTCACCGGCTAAATATCTAATGTGTCTAGCAAAATGGGCGTAGCTCTCGAAGGAGTTACGATCCTTTTCGTAATAAACGAACATAGCTTTAGCTAGTTCCTGTTTGAGAATCTTAGAATTGTCTTTTTTTTCTGAATAAATGGCAGAATAATTTCTAACAAGTTTGTTTAACTCAGAAGAGTGGGCCTCTAATTTAGTATGCTCTCTAATTTCAGATTTTGCTAGAGACTTATTATTTCCTGCGGACTTGGGACATTGAAAAGAATTAGAAAATGCTTTAAGGGGAAAAGCAATAAGTAATAGAAAAATTAGGTTCTTTTTAAAGTGTTTCATTTATTTAAAAGTCGTCTCTGTGGTTAGGCCGTTAAAAATTGTAAAGTCACCAACTACAATTCCAATAGGTGTCCATTTAGCTGTACTGTTTTCAAAGTGATTCCGATGAAGACCAATTCCTTCTTGTAAAGGTATGAAAACTTCAGTTGGAAGAATTGGGTTTAGATATAATGAGAGTAAGACCACTGAAATTCCAGTACGTGTTTCGGCTAATCCCCAGATATACTTATGATTTGATCCCTCTACAACTTTAAAGTTCCTATATACAATCCGTTCATTAGAGTAGATCGTTTCAAATTTATTGGTTAGGGTATCTAAAAAATAAAAATGAGGTTCTTGCTCTGGAATGATAAAATGAAAGCGGTCATCTATGTTTTCAAGCTTAAATCTTGATTTGTGTAGCTCGTATTGTGTTTGGCTTATCAAGTCTAAAGACTTTCTGCTGTCACTAATCTTATAGTAATAGAGGCTTCCCTCATGGACTCGAGCCAGATAGGGATAATTCAACTTAAATGTCCCTTTTGGAAGACTAATTTTTTTACCAGACCGATTGAAGTCATAAGCGATCCACCGGCCGGATTTGTTTTTTCCAACTAGAAATGAATTTGAAAATTGTATATCACCAAGGAAAGGCAGTTCTTTTTTTTGCTTCAATGATCCATTTTTGTCGCGTTTGTGCCAAGTTAATTTTTCGTCTATATAGACCACAGAGGAAGAAACTTCTTCTTTGGATGTGAGGAAGTTATCATTGTCTATTTTGATAAGATAGTTTACTTCAATGCCGGGTTTAATTTGTAGTACATCGGTTTGGTTTTTGCCTTCTTGCTCATGATAAATTTCCACTTCTGTTTCGTTATTTCGAAGGAATGCTTTCGTGGTGTTAAATGTCTCTATTTGTCTGCTTAGGCCAAAGACTTCTGTGAACTTTCTTGAACCATGATCATTTACTTCATATTGGTAAAAGCTATTGGAGTCATTTGAATTTGGCGAATATATCATATACTTTGATTTTCCAATTTTTTCTATTCTTTGATGGGAACTACCTTCAAGAGGGGTAGCTACATTTTCAAAAACAGGAAGTCCATTTTCAATACGTAGGACTTTAAAACTGTCTTTTGTTCTATCTACAAAATGAATGGCTTGATCATCGATGCGAATAATCTCCCCTAGAAAAGTATTTTGGATCTTCGAGTTTTCAAAGTAATAAATTTTTGCATTAAAAGAATCAGTTGAGATTAAAACAAAATCATTCCATTCTTTTATTCGACCAAGTTTAGGATCAAATTTAACTTCCGCACTGATTTGCTGGTCTTTACTTAAAAAATACCTTCCCACTTCTTGAGTTGTTATTTTCCATTGCCCGTTTGAGCTTTTCCAAAAATCGATTTCTTTGTTTAAGCTGGAGAATTTATTATTAAAAAACAACATCTTAGACATAGGCGTAGTTTCTTTATTACTGTAAACCTTGGGCCCCTCATTGCTTGTAGCTTTTTTTGTTACCAATGTCACAAAATGTCTATAGTTTCCATAATCACTTTCGTATTCCCGATAAAATTCTTGAAGTTTTCTGGAGAACTCCACCCATAAAAACTCGTTCTTAGGAGCATTTTTCAGTTTTTTATAAGAGTTCACAAGAATTTCAAATTTTCTACTTTTTTCATCGATTTCTTTTTTTTGGGGAATATCCTTATTTGAAACTTTTGCGACGGCGTCTTGAATCTTACCTTTTACTGCGGAATACATACAATTCCATTGAATGGCTTCAACATTCTTTGGGATTAGTTGAATTAGGCAGAAACATGCCGATAGGAGTATTTTTCCAAAAAGCTTCATAGATGCTTTGATTCTAACATTTTCAATCAAGCTTTAAGAATTTAGTAAGTCAAAATGTAAATATACTAAGGTTGTAAAAAGAGTAGCAGGTTTAACGTTAAGGGGCTGCAATGAGTAGCTAAATATAATGCCTGGTCAGGTTAAATTTTGACTTTTAGGCAGTTTGAATGCCTTGCTTAGCAAGCTAAAAATAGGCCCAGTTTCACAATGCTGAAGAATTTTATAGTAATTGGAGCATTCGCTTAAGGTTTGACATTATTTTATAGCTGACTTGTTTTGTAAAAAAGAAAAGCCTGTCTAAAAAATGACAGGCTTACAAAAGGCATTTTAAATTAGTGGGTGAAATCTTTTTTATCAGAGGCCTTTTTATCGGACTTATCTTCCTTGTCCTCTTCCTCGTCTTCGATAAAATCTTCCTCATTTAAGTAGACTTCACCGGTTTCATCATCAAGATATTCGTCAACATCATCATCGTCATCGGAAGGGGAGTGGTATGGGTTTTTCTTTGGCTGCTTACCAATGCGCAAAATTCCAAAAATGGCTCCTAAGCTTGCATAGGTTAGAAAAAGCATAAACAGCATAACCTCTGGGCGATAAGCTACAATCAAAACAATCAGAAGCCCCAAAACCATTGTTCGGAAAGGCTTTGCTTTTCTTAGATCTAAGTCTTTGAAGGATCTGTAAGAAAAATTACTTACCATTACAAAACCAAGCAGAAAACTCATGAAAAGAATCAATAAGTTTCCTTGAGGGTCCCAGCCTAAATCATCGAAGGCCAAGACACTACTGGCGGCAATACCGGCAGCCATAGGAATTGGTAGGCCCGAAAAATTCACGTTACTTTCATGGCCAATCTGAACATTAAATCTTGCTAACCTTAGGGCTCCACAGGCGATATAGAAAAAGCAAAGAAGGTAGCCAATTCTACCAAATGGTTGCAAAGCCCAGTAGTACATCATTAAACCGGGAGCCACTCCAAAGCTTACAAGATCACAAAGAGAATCATATTCAGCACCAAACTTACTAGTGGTAGAAGTCATTCTAGCGACACGACCATCCAGTAAGTCAAATACTGCAGCAGCTACAATTGCGTAACTGGCCATAATGTAATCCCCTTGGATGGATTTTAAAATGGACATAAAACCAAAAAACATATTTCCCGTTGTAATTAGGTTGGGTAATACATAAATGGTCGTACCCATTTGCTCTCTCAAGTCGGCTGCTTTTTGACGAGCTTTAGTTCTAGTTTTTGGAAATATTTTTTTCTTCTTTTTCATAGGATTTCCCTTGATATGTAGTCGGTGTCAGATCAGCTGAATCCACCAAACAATAAAAACAAAATGTACAACATGGCGGCGGCTAAAATTGGAAATGAAAAATTATCATCCATTTTTCCCACAGGGATTAACTCACTAATTGCTCCAATTAAACCACTAAGAATTGAGACTAGCACGATCCGTTCTAACATTAAACCTTTACTATAGTAGAATAGTCCTGCGACAATAGTACAGATGGCAAAGCCAGCCATTGTGCCTTGTAGGCTTTTGTTTCCTAAAATTTTATCCTTACCGTACAACACACCCACAATAGAACTAATCGGGTCACCAAAAGCCAACATGCCTACGGCAAGAGTTGCAACTTCTCTTGGAAAAATTAATATAACCGTTGTCACTCCAAGCATTAGGTGTGTGGTAGCACTCCAACTGTTCATCTCGTTTTCGCGCATTACTCGGCGAAAAGTTCTGTGAGCAACATCACTAAAAAATTTAGTTTTCAAACGAAGAAAATCAAAAATCAAAATTGCAGCTGTCATAACAAATGAAAGCTGAATTGCATTTTGATAGGACAAATTATGATAAACGACTAATATGGAAATGATCCCCAGATTATGGAAGATCTTCCTTGAGATATGTAAATCAGATCGTTCTTTGACTGGTCGAATGTGTTTGTCGTGAATTTCGGCCATCAAACGCCACCCTCCTGAGCTGGTTTTTGAAACTAAAAAGAAAGCTATCGGAAAAACGGTCGATTTGTCACCAAAAACGAAGCCTGTATAAATGAAGGATATAGGTTTTAAGCTTAAACTATATACAACGAGCTAGTTTTGCTTAGCCTCAAGGCGAAAACACATTGTTTTTAGCCTAGAATTTACGCGAAATGTTAAGTTTTAGTTCCTGCTTTTTTCCCTCAGGCATTTATGTATTTTCAGCTATAGGAGGATGAAATTTATCTCTCTTTTGCCCTAAAATGTCAGTTAGACAAAATACCTTGAGTTTAATGTTCTCAACTCCTTACTAAAGGCTTTAGAAAGGATATATTTTGGTATATAAATTGCTCCCACTAAAAAGGATGAAAAATTTAATGAAACTGCTTTTAATTATCAGTCTATCTTTTGCTGTAAACCTGAGTCTTTTTGCGCAAGAGGGAGAGGACCTATTTTATGAGGATTATTCAACTGAAAGAGAGGAAGATCTACGAGGAGTTCTAGCGGAATTGGATGAGCTGATAATTTTAAAAGCTTCTAATAAAAAAGAGAAATACCTACAAAAATTAGACGATCTTGCAGAGGATTTTAACTTTAGAGCCATAGATTATTCCGAACGGGAGACGATTGAAAGAGAAGTTTACGAAATCATGAAACGTCTACGTATTTTAAAAGAGCCGGTTTTAGAAGAGAACTTTTTGAGTATAGTCCTTTATAGTTATAAATCTAAAAACAAATATTTTTTACCGATTACTCTGCATAAAGCCTTACATTTTATTTTGGTAGAAAGACAAGCTGATGGGAATTATGAGATTCTTTCTAAAACCGAGGCAGTCACCAACCTTTTCAAAAACTTCTCTGATATTCCAGGAGCTGAGCTTATTTTAGAAAAGAGTTTAGGGCAGATGAGAAAAGACATTTATGAATTGAATGTGGTTCAACGAATTACGGAGCTTTCTCTAGCCGCTAACTATCAAAATACTGCCACGGCAAATTTTTTGATGGCGAGACTTTTACATATAAATGAGAAGTTTTATTCCTCAAGAGTGCGCGATGATTTTTTAGAGTCAATTGCTAGGTTGATGCCCTATACACCTGAAAATCGTGAGATATTAAAATTGTTTTTTAGCCAACTACAAGCAAGGTTTCGCCCTAGTGAACTTAAGAAAGACACCTGGCATTTTCAAAACAAAGAATGGACCAAGGCTGAAAGCGCTTTCTTGATCAATTGGCGCGAAGCTCATAGGCTTGAGAAAACAAGTAATAAGATACCTTGGAGCGATTTTATTGAAAGTTTTGAGACTCATCGAGCCAATAGCCTTAGTGAATTTTCTTGTAAGAAAAGCGCTGGCTAAAGTCTGCTGAGGGTACCAAATTTTACCGAAGTATTTTTTTGGGATCTAAATATAAAATCCCTTTGTTTTTTGTCTAGATCCATTGGCGAAAAGCTTGCCATTCTATGCCCATATTGGACATCTTAGTATAAAACTTATAACGATTTTTTCTCAGAGTGCATTAGCTTGGTTTTGAGCCTGGTCAGGCATTTGCTACTGCAATAGAAGATGAAAAGCATCTTGTTTTTAATTTTCATTTTAGGAAACTTCTCTCAGCTACAAGCAGGGAGTCGCAGTCATTGGGGCTATGTGGATGCCAATCATGAAAGTCTTGCGGAGAGCCAAATTTTAGAATTTGATTTTATGGGCCCTCCCGAGGAGCAAGAAGAAAGCTTCATCAATGAAGAATTGGTTGAGGAATTGCGATCGAGATATCAAAATGAATTTGGCTATACAGACGCTCAACGTGGATTAAATTATATGGAGTATTTCTTCCAGTCGAACCAACAAAACGTAGGAAATATTAAAGAAGCCGAACTCTACTTAGAGAAGCAACAAGATTTTGCTAACTTTACCATGAGCCGACTAGGGGAGAGGGCTTTGGATAAAATTTTAATGGAAAACAATACTTTGCGACCAGCCTATGAGGTGAAGCAAAGGGTAACTCGTTTTCAAATTAAACCGCAGGAGAAAACTGAAATTAGCGGAGATTATAATTTATCAGGAAATATCCTAAAATTTTGGGTTAAACACCCTAGATATAAAATTCAAGTGAGTACAAAATTTAAGTCAGGACGTTTGGGGCCCACTCCTCGTGAAGAGCTTTATTATGAAGCCGGCGCTAAATTGACAAAGAGACTGGATTTCAGACTGTATTACCAAGAGGTTGCGGAAATTACAGATCTAGTATTTCACCAACAATTTAGTCCTAGAATGAGTATGACTTGGCAAAATCAGTGGCAGCAAAAAGAAAGGGTGGATGGAGAAGTGTTTCAAAACACTTATCTAGGATTTTCTTATGTGTTTTAGGTTCGCTCAATGCTGAACTCTCGAATTTCTGTCTTTCCTTCGAGGTTGGTCCACTGAAGCTCAATTTTGTTTAAACCATTTCGTAGTTTTAGAAAATCTGTACTCAGTTTGTTACTTGGCAATTCAAAAACAATGGCTTGTGAGCCTGTACGATGGTTAATGATTTTGTGATCTAACTTAGAGGCATTTAAGCAATCTTTGATTTCAAGGCGAATGTATTCTGCCTGTGTGTCTAATTTCTCTGAATTACAGTCCAATTGGTAAACGATCATCTCTTGAAACTTTTCGATACTGGTCTTTTCATTTTGTTTTGGTTGAATGGAAGCGATGCTTCTAGTTTCATAAGACTCAGAAAGCTTATAGGTGTTTGCAGGCTTCTGCAAAGACCAAAAAACAGCTCCTAATAGGGCAATGTTCGTCAGTAAAATTTTTTGATTTAAATTTATCTTAAAGCTTTTCATCCCCAGACCTTGGTCTAGCGATGACTAGACCTACATAATAATATCGGTCCAAGGTCGAGAAACTTTAGAAGATAGAAAAAGAAAAGGAGCCTATAAAGGCTCCTTTTGTATCAGGAAAAGCAAAAAATATGTTCTAGCGAGTGCTTTCGCGAACAAACTTACTAATGTAGTAACGAATTAAAAATTCTAGATTGATGGCTTGCTTCTTATAAGTCCAGCGAACTTCACCAAACGGTCCCCAAGTAGCGATTAGCTCATCGTCTTCTTTTGCGTATGTATCTGTAGTATTTTGAGCCGCTTCTGTACCAGGAACAATGCTTACCCCTTGGTGACGAGGGCGGATACATATTTTTCCAGGCTCATCTAGTTCAAAAATTAGCTTATATCCATTACGGAAAAGCATAAAATCGGCTTGAGTGTTTGAAATTCCATATATTTTAATGCCACCAACAGCGCCACCCTTTAATTCATTAAAAGTAGCAGCAGCGTCAACAAACTCTTCTTTCACTTGATTCATAAAGCGAACGCTTTGAATGATAAGCTCTTTATTAGGATCAAAGCCTGCAGAAAAATCCACCATACCTGATTCTTCGAGGTCTTGTTCAAATCGAACTAATTCTTTTAACCATCCTAACTCTGTCATTCTGCCTCCATGCAATTACCCTGTTCTATTACACACTTAGGGAAAATGCCTGTCAATAGGGCTAGTCGCAAGACCGTCCTTAAATCCAGTCCTATGTTGCGTTGCAGGGGAATCTGGGGCCGTTTTATTTGGGTTTTGAGTAGATTGGAAACAAATCAATGCAGAGACATTGTAGACTTTCAGACTTGGATTCGGGAAGTTTTTTATAGAAATCATTAAGGCAGGAGCGTAGATTTTGTTTTAATTCTTCAAAATCACTAAGGGAACTAGTGCAAGGAACGGTAATTCTCATGCCATCAGAGGATTGATTGTTACTAAGATCTTGTAGTGACTTTAGTCGCCAATTCATATGGATATATTTTGCAAGGGGAGAGTCTTTGTCGAGGTGAATCCGTTTTGGTCCCACTTCTAAACCATTTTCAGTTCTTAGCACTAGGTTTTTTTCAATTAAAAAAGCTAGCTTGCTACGAACGCTGTCGGCTTCAAGCTCTAGTATGTTTGCAATTTGCTCGGCATTGTTTATCTCTTTAATATCACAAAGCAGTCGTATACCAGAATATACCCAATCAGAGTAAAATCTCGTTTTGGTTTCTTCATCAAGAACATCATCTTGGGGGAGTCGATTTATGAGTTCCTTAGCTTCTTGTTTATTGATCTTCATTTCTTCGGCAAGATGACTTTTATAGTTATGATTGCTAGCAAGTTGGTATTGGAGCATTAATTGAAAGTACTTAGTTTCGGCTGGAGTGAGCTCAAGGAGTTTTGCTAAAAAATAGGATTGTTCATTGTTTAGATTTCTGTCGCCCTGAAATATCTGGCTTATTTGGACATTGCTTAATTGCAGGTGACGAGCGAAGCGACTCCATTGTCCACGGCCACTTTTAGCTTGTTGTTTTACCCAATCCTTCACAAATTTCTTATAATCTGAGTAATCATAAATATCCATATTGTTAATAATATCGGTTATTTATGGATAAACATTAAAAAAACAGAAAAAAACTATTAAAAATTTAATTAATAATATCTTTTATAAAATGCCGCAAGGCGCTAAAACCACTGTGACTTCAATTCTAGGAGGTAAAGATGAAATTGATAGTAGTTTTAATGAGTGTATTGCTTGCGGCCAGTGCCTGTAGCAAAGATGAAAAGAAAGAGTTTGTAGTGTCGGCAGCAGGAGCATCAGGCTCGTCAGGTTCAGCGGGGAGTGGTTCTGGATCAGGTGGAACTTCACAGGAAGCTTACTCGGAAGAAGCGGAGCTGGAAGATTACGAAGCTAAACAAGCGGCTACAGAACCTGGCTTAAGTTATCGAGAAAAAAACAATTTAAAATTTGCGCATCTTGAAACTTTTGATGGGCCCCAGCTTCGCAGTACTTTTGGACTTGAAATAGAGGGAGAAACAAAAACACTTAACTATCCCGACTTCGCAGGTAATTCCGCTCTGAATGCCTGTAGTTTAACGAAAAGAAGTGAAGAAGGAATAAACTCGTACTCGATGAGCTTTTCACTGGGGAAGGATTATAGTACCTCTCTATCAACTAAGCTGAGCAAAACCGACTACTTCTTGATTAAGGAGTTTGTATCTCAAGATGAGTTTTTAGCTGAGGACTTTTTAGAGATAACTGATTTATCTTATACGCTTAACTTACAAGAACTAGGTGCTTACTATTCTGTTGAGGCTGTGAGCTGTAATGCAAAAATTCGTCCTGTGGCCTTGGATTATTTCCACTACAACAATTATCAAGATCATTATTATTCTAAAGGCTTTGCCATAGAATTTCAGTGTAAGGATATAGATAAACAGCTTAGTGATGGCGTTCAACTGATGTCAGCCAATGTTACTTACTACTGTAGTGTTGCCGAGACAGACTACACATATTAGGTGCCATTCTTTGGCAAAGCTGAAAAAAATTTAGAGGCAGAAGGCTTTTAAATACTTAGCGACTATTTGAGGGGGGAATGAAGTTTGCAATTCATAATACTAGAGGAAAAACATGCATTTATTAAAAATAAGTCTGATTTTGTTATTGAGTTTAAATCTGTATGCGGGTGCTGCGGATGGTGTTGGAACGGATGGGCCAGATACATATAGCTCTGAAGAGCTAATGGGTATTTTACCAAATGTGCTTGATAAATTTGTTGAGTTTATGATGGATGAAGCGAGTTTGAAACAACTTAGCTCTCGAAACTTATTTAAAAGTGACGAAGTTAAGGCTTTCAGTTTTGGAGGAGCATCTCCGGTAATTGATTCTGAAAGATATTTGCAAATTTGGGGTAGTGAATACTCTTGTTTATCGGCGATACTTGAAAGTAATGATTTTTCCAAAAGTAACCTGATCAGGTACTCAGAGCTCCCAGATTTTATTGAGTCTTATTTAAATGAAGATGATCGGTCTAAATGTGAAAACCAAATCTCTCGTCTATTGGAAGAAAACAATAAAAATCTGGAGGACATGTTTATCGATTCTTTTTTAGCCAAGCACGCTGAAATTGATAGAGATGAAGTGTGGAGTGCTTCAAAATTTTCTGTAGCCTTGAAAAGAGGTATTTTAAGTCATGCTAAAGCTTTAAATAGTAGAGCATCGGTTATAGTAGAGTATAAAAAGAATGGCTTTTGCCCTTCTCCACAGGGAGATGCTTTTTTAAGTGTAAGGCTTCAAGACACCAAATACCAGTATGCTGGCAATGAAGGTGAAGTTAAAAAAGTGGTATTGTGTTATTCACTGGATCAGTTATCTAAGTTGCCGCAAAGAGATTTTGAGAAAGTAATTTTATCCCAATTTGCTCATGAGTTAACGCATCTCCACTATAGCTTAGATGAATCTTTAGCTGAAAGGGTAGAACGCCGTCTTTTAGAGAGGTGGGAAAAGTTTCAAATAGTAAAGGCTAAATGGCTTGATGGTTTTTTTCCAGCTGTTTGTGAGAAGGTATTGGGAAAGTTTACTCCGAAGTTTGACTATTTTTATTATAAATCCTATTCAGGGATTCATTCTTTCTACGATGATGAAAAACAATGTAAGCAAGATATCGGCTCTCGTAACCAAACCCGAGTTTGTTTAAAAAAGGATAGAGAAACAAACTTTTTGACGGGGGAAAATATAGAAGAAAAATATGTGCTTTACGACATTAGGACGAAAAAGCCGTTGGTAGATTTTGACAATCTTGAAAACTGTCGAGAAGTTTTATTTGAGGGAGGGCATGATGAAAATACATATTAAGATTTTAATTATCCTTCATTTGTTCGCTTTTGATTTAATGGCTGCTCCAGAACAAATCAATCTTCAATGTCGAGCTGTTTCTGTTTATGGAAATCTGGATATCGAGCTAGATGGACAAGAAACATTTGAGTTCCATGATAAAATTTCTAGAAACTACGGTCGAATTTTCGAGGTGGGTACGGGAATCACTCATACTGTAAATGAAATTGGAGATTTTCAGACTTCTTTTGGAATTACGGGGGAGCTTGATATAGTAGAGTCTAAAGAGATTCAAGGAAACTTGGCATTTAGGCTTGATATGGATTGGTATAACAAAGATCCAGAATTTAATTTTGTGAAGAAAGTGAATTTAAATTCTTTTGTTAAATCCAACTTCTATGATGATAGGAAGCTAACGCATTTCAAAGAACGTTTTTATCTAACAAATGAGGACTTTGCAGCTTTAGAAGGGTTTAGGTCTCAGTTACCTACTCTAAACTACTACCGAGAAAGCCATGTTGAAAAAGCATGGTATGACTTTAGCAAAGAAAACAAAAGCATTCGGGAACTTGTTGAACTACCTTTGATTGGTTGGGATATCAAATGTGTGGCTGATTTAGTCGAAGCAGAAGGCTCTCTTTAGAGCCCTTTAAAACTGCGGAATATTCATAAAAAACGCAAAGCGTAGGTCACCTCCGGCCTCTTCATTGAGGCCTTTGTAGATTCCAAAGACGAAATCGATCGGTAAAAAATAGCCTACATTGGTTTCGTAGGTGATTTCTGAACCGACAGTTGCATACAGCCTTTCCCATTCATCACGAGCAAATTTACTACTTGTTTCGCGATAAAAGTTTCCATCCATTGCCATCAAGTCGGCGACAAAGCCAGCGGTGATTCTTTTGCTGAAGACTGGAAAAGAACCCATGCTTTTGAAAAAGTACTTCATCGGCAGTAAATATTCAAAATTCATAGAAGCCATGGAGTAAGCTAAAAACTGAGAACGTGGGTAGCCTCGGTTTTCGTGGTATTGGTTAAATTGATGCCCACCAATGTTTCCCCCGGCGGTCACAAAAGCCGCATAGATGTCAGTATCGTTGTTGGTACGCTGATCCCACTGAAAGCCGATGTTCCAAGAGTGAAATTGTGAAAATGTATTTGATGAAAAGTACTTTCCTTTCAAGTGAAAAACTTGAAAGCTATCGGTGGTTTTTGTGCGAAAATGTTGGCTGATCCCAATGGAGTATTGTTTTCCAGAATTGATTCCAACCTGTCTAGCTCTCGGAATTCTGGCGTCGTTATAAGCTAAGCTAAGATCAAAGGAAGGTCTAACTTGATCATCGGCATACTCTACTTCATTTCGATTCAAACCAATTTGGTAGCTCCAATTTTCCTTCCAGGAGTTGAGGCTTTGATTATAGTCTATAGAATAGATTTTAACATCGCTCACAGCTTGCGCAGACTCAAAATACAAATAGCTATTCGCCATGGTAAATAAAAGGCTACCTGTTAGGGAGTTGTTTTGATAAATCACTGTTGAATTGGCTTGGTCAGTTAAGGTGTTATAACCAGCGTTTAAGCTGTAGCTGTGAATATTCAAGGGGTCGCTGCCACCGGTGTTTATTTGAAAGTTTGTCCCTCCACCCGAGCTAAAGACCCAAGGATACCAATAATGTGGCCACAATTTAGTGAAGCTAGAGTATTCTTCTTTCTCACTGATTTGTAGTTCCTCGGGCAGTTCAACAGCGCTTTGAGTATCGGCTGCAAAGAATGTTTCTTCTTCTTGCTTAATTCGGTTTCCTAAGGATTCTTGTTTGTATTCAACCAGTTTAAAACCCTCAGGGCTAAGTTGACTAATCAGGACCTTCTTTTCAGGAAGGATGGCAAAGTCTAAGATATGAGTGTTTGTATTGGCGATTCGGTTGTAGGTCTTTTCATTAGAGTCTAAAAGGTAGGCTGAAGTTTTTGATCCATGCCTAGCTATAAAGGCTAATTTGCCATCAAATTTTGTTAGAAAGCGTACATCACTAAGAAAGCCTAATAGTAGCGTCTTTTCTTTCTTTTTAGCTTCGAGAATGTAGATTTGTTGAGAGCCGGCTTTATCTTTTAGAAGAAAAGCAATTTTTTCGGAGCTTAAAAATACGGGAAAAGAGATTCTAAAACCAAAAGGAGCTTTGTAGAGTCGTTTCCATTCTTTGATTTCTTCTCCTGTATAACTTGCGATTTGAATACTCTCTTGGCCATTACTGCTTTGCACGGCGACTATTTTTGTTTGGCCGGGACTAAGTTGTGGAAAGCTAAGGTTTTTATTTTTAGATATCGCTGTGATTTTTTTGGAGTCGAAATCATATTCAAACAAATCATAAAGGCTATAGTTTGCCTTGGCCGAATTGATTTTAGAGTAAACAATTGATTTTCGTTTGCGTAACCAATCAATTCCTAAGAAAGAAGCGCTGCTATCAATGCTTTGTTTGCTCTGAGAATCAATAAGTTGCCAGGCACTTTCTGGTGACTTTCGTAGGTATACCCACTGCTTGAAATCATTGGAAAAAACAGGACTGATTTCTTGGGAATCATTTTTAAATAAAGGTTCAGCTAGTTTCCAGTCGGTAGAGGGTGGAAACTTCTTTTGCAAATCTTCGTAGGCCTTTGCAAATACATTGGCTTCTAATTTTTCGTTGGAATCGGCTAGGCTTCCACCATGGGTGTATGGAATTCTTCTGGCGTTGGTTTCGGTGAAACTCTCTCCCGCTTTATCTCCACGTTCTTTGTATAAACGTTGCCAAAACAAACTACCAAAAAAATAAGGGCGCATTCCAAAAGGGTAATCAGGGGTGTCCGTTTCATTTAATTCCACGGGTTTACTAAATTTTTTCCACATGTCTTGCCTGGACAAAATTTCAGCGTAGGAAATAAAAAGTGGAGATCTTAGTCTTCCCCCTGTGGATTCTTTGGTTTCTAAGGCAACAGCGATTCCTTCAGTATGCCATCTTGGTAGCAGCATATTGGGGCTAGATAAACTTCCAAAGAGCTTTTGTCCCCAAGAAAAAATTCCGTTGGCAGGATAAAGATTTAGGATATGAACGTATTCATGCAAAATGAGCTCATAATACCAATTATGATAATCCGTAATGGATGTGTCATAAGAGGGGAGTGTGGTATTTAAGCGAATAATGGGATAAGGAAAAATGCTAGCGGAGCCGTTGGCCAAACCGATTTGATCATTTAAAACGATAATGGTCTGTTCTGGGTAAGTAGAAAAATATTTTGTAAGTACTAGGTGTGATCTTTCAGCCTCTTTTAAAATCACTTGGCTAAGTCTCTCTTGCCTTGCGTTATAAATTACTTTGAAATGTTCCGAGCTTTTTGTGAACCACTCGATGGAGTTATCGGGTTTAGAATAGGAAATTGAGGAAAAAAGTATTTGAAATTTAAAAAACAGAATTAAAAAAATAAATTTTGCGATCTTACTAAGCATAATTTCCTCGTGAATCCAAATTGAGAACTAACTTTAAGATGTCTTAGAGGCTTTTTTAACCAGATTCTTTTGCTTGCGTAAAATAAAGTCGTTTTTTCAAAGTATTATTTTGATTTTAAATTCGACTTTCGATTAGACTCTAACTTAGACTACACAAGTTTTGATTAGTGTCATTGACATATGGCTGGTAGTTTATAAAATATTGAATCTAGAAACCTTTTCTTTCTTTTGGGAGACATAAAAATGTTGCAAAACTTATTTAAAACAGTGATCGCTCTTTTACTAGTTGCTGGTTGTGCTACTGACGAAGTGAAAGACGCTGACGTGAACGCCAATGACTCAAACGTAGCAACTCAGGATCTTAACTTTGATTCTATGGGTAGTGACAGCGGAAATATCGCAGGTTTGACTACTGTTAACTTTGGCTACGATCAAGCAACGATCACAGCATCTGCACGTGCTGAGCTAAACCAAAATGCTGAGTGGATTAACAACAATCCAAACGTAACGGTTCAAATCGAAGGTCATTGTGATGCTCGTGGATCTATCGAGTACAACTTGGCTTTAGGTGAGAGACGTGCTCGCGCTGTTAAAGATTACTTAGTATCTCAAGGTGTTGATGGATCTCGTTTAAGCATCATTTCTTATGGTAAAGAAAAGTTGTTAGACAGCAGTGATTCAGAATCCGCTCACATGAAAAACCGTCGCGCTAACTTCGTTCCTTTAGCGAAGTAGTATTGAGGTAAGGCTTTGTGAAAAGTCTTTTATTCGTAATATTCATTTTTATCGCAACTGCTTGCGAAACCATTCCGCCGCCCTTAGAGAGTTATACTCTCGCAAGGACGGCGATTGTTTATGCGACAAAAGTTAAGGCCGCTCGCTATTCCCCAGGGAATTGGCATAAAGCTGAAAATTATTTTCGCCAAGCGGAACGCATGTTCAGAAACAAAGAATACGAAAAAGCTGATAAATTGTTTAAACTCGCCAGAGATCATGCGGAAAAAGCTGAGAACATTGCTCGTTTAAAAATTCAAGCAGAAACAGGAGGATACTAATGTCGATTCGTCCTATTAAAATGATTCCATTCATCTTACCACTATTAATTATTTCTTGCGGAGGGATTAAGACTCGCAAAGATTTAAAAATTGCTGGTATTGAAATTAAAAGAAACAATGCAAGTTCAGGAAGTAAAACTACGCAAAGTGCACCTGAGCAAAGAGTTGTAGTTGTTGAAAGAGTTGAACAAGAGTCTCCTCGTGAGGAAGTGGTTCGAGTTGCGCAAGCTGAACCAGTTGTTCGACAGAGCACTACTTCCGGATCTTCTGATCCAGTGAGTATGAAGCTGCAAATGGCTTCCGAAATTCGTCGTATTAGTGGAGAACTTCAGGATTTGAAAGATATCAAATCAGAGGAGCTTCGTAAGTCTCAAGAAAATGAAATGAAATTAGAAGAGCGCTTAAAGCAAATGGACGCAAGACTTGCGGTATATGAGCAAAGTATTGCAGCTCTTGAAGAAGAAATTCGTCATTTGAAAACTTTGAAGACCGCAAAGCCCGCTCCTAAAAAAGGAATTTTTGAAAGAGCCGAAGATCATATGGCCTCTAAGGACTGGAAGAAAGCCATTTTGGAGTTTGAAAACTATCGTAAGAAGTATCCAAAAGGTAGAAGAGTTAGTCTAGCGACCTATAATATTGGAGTATGTTTTCAAGAGTTAAAACTTAACGAAGAGGCAAAAGCTTTTTATCAAGAGACTCTAGATAAATACCCTAATACCGATGCTTTCAGAAAAGCAAAATATCGTTTGAATCAATTAAAATAAATTAGGTAGCACTTAGTTCAATGATGAACTGAGTGTTTTTTGAATCTGCGTTGTAGTAGAGTTTACCATTGTGAACGTCTTCAATAATCTCTTTGCAAACATCAAGACCTACGCCAGTCCCGTCAGAGTCTGTTTTAGTACTAAAAAAAGCTTCAAAGATTTTTTCTCTTAACTCAACCGGAATACCATTCCCTGAGTCCGTTACAGAAATAAGGATTTTTCCATCTTTTTCATTGGCCTCAAGGACAATCCACTTTTCATCCAATTTATTGATTGCGTGTTTCGAGTTATTTACTAAATTTAAAATGACCTGAGTGATTTGTGAAATATTGCCACTTAGTTTTTTGTCTGTATTGATAATGGTTTTAAAATGAATGGAGTACTCTTTTAGGAAGTACTCACAAAAAAGTCTTACTTGTTCAAATAACTTTGCAGGCTCAATCTCCTCAACACCGACTTTTTGCTTTTTAGAAATCCTGCGTGTGGAATCGATTAGGTCCACTAATCTCTGACTTGTTTCATGGATCACAGCTAGGTGCTTTTCGGCTTTTTCAGGACTTAAATTGGAGCGAACCAATCGCGTGCTTCCCATAATGATTGCCATCATATTCTTTATTTCATGGATCAAATAGGCATTTTGGCGTCCTACTTCGACAAGACCTGAATTTTCAACCAGTGTTTGTCTTTGCGAGTGTGCGACCTTAAGGTATTTTTTAAATAAACCAACGAGGGGAGAAAAAATCAACCTTGCTTCGAGCCATAAAATGAATAAAGTGAAAAGCAATAAAGAAAACTCAATGAGACTGATTCTCTGAATGCTTTTTCTGTTTATAGCTTCGTATTCGAACACAATACTATCCATAATTTTTAAAAACTCTTCAGAGATCTTGTTGACCGAGTCCAATTCAATATTGTCTTGGCAGGAAGATTTTATACAAGAAACTATATTTTCAAATCGATTTAAATACTGGTCTAAAGAGGAATACTTTTCGCTGATCGACTTAGAGTTGAGAGCATTTAAGTCACCACTGGAAAGTCTTTGATGGGTCGCACTCAAAAGTTCAAAGTCATTCAAAAGTTGTTGGATTTCGGCGGTCTCTTTTTCTATGCGATTTTCGAAAAGAAAAATCTCTTTGGTTACTTTTTGTGAAAGCATTCTTTGGCGACCAGAGAGGTTAATGACTTCCCCGTTAATTTCTGTGCTTCGAAAGTGAAGTTGTAAATAAATTTGAATCACAATGGCAATGATCGCAAGGCTTAGAAGTGCGAAGCGATATCGATTTTTATAACTTTTAATGAGTGATTCTTTTTCCATATTTTTTTCTTTCAAGTTCAGTAACTTATCGGAATGCAATCAAAAAAATAAACAGTAAAATTAGAAATTACCAGCATTTTTAAGCATTTAGCTAAAGTTATTTGGCTTTTAAATTTACAAAAACTAAGTATTACTATTAAAAAACTAATAAGATTTCTTTTGAATTCTCAAAGGTGTTTTTTTTCAGAGTCACTATTGGCCCTTCGCCTTGGTAAAAATTATTCGATGTCTTAAAAAAATACTTCTTAAGCAGGGATCTAAGGTCTCATTTTTTGGTATCTTTTAAGAATCATGGTATAAAGGCAGACACTTGTAAAACTGAGGATTTTTGTGAAATATAACCGTGTACTTGCCATTGAGACATCCTGTGATGACACTTCAGCTGCTGTAGTAGAAGCGGATGGTTATGTACTGAGTTCCATCGCCGCCAGTCAGGACCAAGAACACCAAGCCTTTGGTGGTATTGTGCCTGAAATTGCGAGCAGAAATCATTCTTATCATTTATTACCTGTTATCGATAAAGCTTTGCAAAAGGCTCAGAAAACTTGGGATGATATCGATGCAATCGCAGTAACTAGTCAACCTGGATTGATAGGTTCACTGATGGTCGGTGTGGTAACCGCCAAAACTCTAGCCATGGCAAAAAAGAAAACCCTGATCGGAGTCAATCATTTGGAAGGGCATTTAATGGCTCCTTTTTTAAAAGATGAAAATTTTCAACCGCCAAAAGATTTTGACTATCCCTTTGTTGGCTTGGCAGTTAGTGGAGGACATACGAGTTTGTACTATTGCCGTGCTTTAGGCGATTACCAAATTCTTGGTTCGACGGTAGATGATGCTGCTGGAGAGGCCTTTGATAAATTTGCAAAAATGGCAGGTCTTGGATATCCAGGAGGAGTCAAGGTGGATCAATTCTCCAAAGAGGGTGATCCTAAGGCTTATGACTTTCCCCGCGCATTGATGCAGAAAAAATTGCGAAATTTTAACTTTAGTTTTTCGGGTTTAAAAACGCAAGGTCAGCTACGACTTCAAAAGATGTCTGATGAAGAGAAGAAAAAAGAAATTCACAATCTTTGTGCTTCCTACCAAGAAGCCATAGTTGATGCCTTGTTGGCAAAATTAGATTGGGCGGTCATTGATCACTTTTTAAAAGACAACAAAACTCCCAGAGCCATCTTAACTGGTGGAGTTAGCGCAAACTCTAGATTGCGTGAAAAAGCCGAAGAGTGGGCGAGAAGAAAGAAAGTCCAATTGGTTGTACCGCCATTGCGCTATTGTACAGACAATGCTGCAATGATTGGGATTGTTGGATTAATGAGATTAAACCAAGGGGAAAGCAGCGACATTCGCTTGGGCGTTTCCCCAAAGTCAACCATCTTGGAGCAAGCTTGTTCGTCTTAGATCGATTAAAAAATAGAATGCAAGAAATGGGCATACGTCCCAACAAAACTTTGGGGCAGAACTTTTTGGTAAGCCAAAATGTGATAGATAAAATTATCCAAGCAGCGGTTCATTGTGAAGCCAAAGAATACATTGAGGTAGGGCCTGGGCCGGGAGCTTTAACGGATTTACTTTTAGAAAATCAGCTAAAGCCTTCTCTAATTGAAATGGATAAGAAGATTGCGGAATATTGGCAGAGCCAAGGTTTGAATGTAATTCAAGGAGATGCCCTTAAGCAGAATTGGAGCGAGCTTATCCAGACGGATGACTGTTGTTTTGTTTCAAATCTTCCTTATCAAATTAGTTCTAGCATAGTCATTGATAGAAGCATCGGTCCTAAGCAAGTTCGTAATATGATTTTGATGTTTCAAAAAGAGGTAGCACAAAGGATTGTAGCCCCAGAAGGTGGTAAAGATTATGGCCTTTTAAGCGTCATAGCACAAAGCTTTTGGGAGATCGAAAAAGTTACCGAAGCGGGACCAAAAGACTTTTTTCCACCACCTAAAGTGGCTAGCAGAGTCTTAAAGTTCACTCGAAAAGAAAATGATGTTGATGGCATAAAATTATTAAAATTGACCAAAGCAGCTTTTGCCCAAAGACGTAAAAAGTTGCTTAAAAACCTGAGCTCTTTTTCCTTGGACCAAGAAAGTCTAAAAAATGAGCTAAAAAAATGGGGATATGCCGAGTCAGTTCGCGCAGAACAATTGAAAGTCGAAGAATTCCAATCTATCGTAAAAAACTTCCTTTAGTTATTTGCATAGAGAGGCGAATTTGATCCGTGGTTTTATTGTAGCATTGAGTTTGTTTATAGGTCAGTCAGCGATGGCCGATGTTCAAAGTATGTTTGGAATGGGGATTAGTTCCATCGGCTCCTCTGGCGCAATTCGTAGTAGTAGATCAGACCTTTTAAGTAACTATTTTACACCTTCTGCTCTAACCGATTATGAAGAGGTAAAAGTAGCGGCTAGTTTTCTTTACTCTGTAGATAATTTTAAGGACATTGATTCTGTAGTTACAGACTCTGTGAAGTACGGAGCTTCAAGTACCAAAACCGATAATGTAGACACTGACACTCCTGATTTAAACAATCTTCTCTTAGGTTTAATTATACCCAGCAGTCGAAAAGGCAAGAAGCACGGACTAGCTGCGTTTACAACAATGCCTTTTGGAAAGTTCTTAGCTGTTGAAACCCAATCGGCTTACTATCCACAATATATGATGTACCAAAGTGATGGCCAAAGAATGACGGCTTCTTTCCATTTTTATGATGATTGGAATGAAAGCTGGGATTATTCCATTGGTTATCATATGTATTTTGCAACGGGATCAACGGTCGTAACTCGTTTTCCATCTAGTTCGGATTCGCAACCAAGCTCTTCCAATGTCGACTTAAAAGTAGAAGTAAAGCCTGCATTTGCTCCAAGTTTTAGTTTGCGAAAAAAATTAAAGGAAGCACAAATTGACTTTAGTTATATCGGTGAAAGAGATGCTAAGCTTGCCTTTAATGCAGATAATTCGATCAATGTTTTTGTTAGTCCAGTCCCGATTGTTGTCGATGGAAATTCGTCTCTGTACTACGATCCAATGCAAATTCAGATTGGCTATCAAAAGCATTTTGCGAAGTCTAGTTTGTACCTTGGCTTAGAATATGAAAAATGGTCCGATTTTAAAAGTTCCGTTATGGTTATGGACATTAGCGGTGCCAATAGTTTTGAGCAGTTAAATATTGATAGAAGCTTTAAAGACATCTATGTACCACGCATTGCTTGGAGTACTGGTTCGGATGATTCCAAATGGACCGTGGGCTATAGTTATCGCCCTAGCCCAGTTAAATTTGGCTTGGATGAATCAAACTATTTGGACTCTGATCGACAAATTTTAGGTTTTTCCTACCAGATGACGGGCCAGAAATTATTTGGACTTTTTGATTTGGATTATCGTTGGGGAACGGCTTTTCAGGTGCATCGATTGAACAATCGCTACATCCAAAAGCAAGAAAGTGATTCCGTAGGTTATCCAGGATATGAAATTGGTGGAGAGGTTTATAGTCTGGCAGTACAGATTGAAACCAATTTATAGGCAGCACTGTAAGTGTCAAATCTATAGCAAAGCTTTTGTTTTAAAAAAAATGTAAAAGTATTTTACACAAAAGCGCTGAAGTTACTGAAATTAATCGTGAAATGAAAAAGAAACTTAATGTACAAGACTTTCGTACCGAAACGATAGTATGGCTGATTCCGATAAATCCAACAAACTTCTACAACTTCGTGATGGCATCGATGAAATTGATGATCAGATTAAAAAACTATTGTTAGAGCGATTTGAGTTAGTATCTGAAGTTCAACTTTACAAGGCCAATCATAAAGTTCCAATTATCGATAAGAATAGAGAGGATCAAAAACGCCAAGCCTTGCGTGCCGATCTCGAAGATTCTACAGCAAATCAGATTCAGAATATTTTTAATGAAATCATGAAGCAATCCAAGCGAAGGCAATTGTCACCAGGTAAATCCAGTTTGCTCGGTGAAGTTGGTATTGTGGGCATGGGTTTAATGGGGGGAAGTCTTTATAAAGCAATAAAAGAACATCATCCACTCATTAGCTTAAAGCTTTGGGATAAAGAACCCAACGCAGATTGGAATATGTCTGAGCTATCTGAGGTCTTAAAATGTAAATATATTTTTTTAGCATTGCCAGTGACTGCCATTAAAGAGTTTTTGAGTTCCAATGCAAATTTGATTTCCTCGGAGTCTACTGTAATTGATTTTGGCTCGACAAAAAAAATGCTAAGTGAGCATTCGGATAGTATTCCAGATAAAAAATGGAAGTTCATACCTGCGCATCCTTTAGTGGGTAAGGAAAGTTCCGGCTTTGAAAATGCCGAAGCTAGTTTGTACCACGGAAAAACCTTGGTGATTTGTAAGCATGAGATTTTTCTAAAGGATGATTTTTTAACGGAGTTACTCGGTGGAGTAGGTTTACGGTTTTATTTCATGAACTCTCAGGACCATGATGATGCTCTGGCCTATATCAGTCATTTGCCACATTTGCTGGCTTTGGCATTGATTCAAACGGTTAAAGATCTGCCTTTAGAGAAAAATGCCATTCCTCAGAGCTTCAAAGATTTGACTCGAATTGGTGGAGCCAATGGAAGTTTGTGGGCGGATATTTTTGAAAGCAACAAAGACTCACTACTAAAGGCAAATGAACAGTTTATAAAAAATCTGCAAGCCATGGCTGCGGATTTAGAGAATATTGAAAAACTATTTACCGATGCAGTTCAGTTTCGGAAGGAGTATTGCGATGATTATTCATATGAAGTCGTCCCACAACAAAAATGACTTAGACAAAATCAAAAACAGAATTGAAGAACTGGGATGTAATGCCCATATAATTCTGGGTTCTGAAATCACTACGGTGAGTGTACTAGGGGAGACGACTAAGTTATCGGTAAAAGAGTTTGAAACTTATGATGGAGTGGAATTTGTAACAAGGGTTTCAAAGCCATTCAAACTTTGCTCGATTGAAGGAAAACAAGACGGGCAAAAGCAAACAGTCATCGATGTTAAAGGAGTTAAAATTGGTGGTGGTCATTTTGTAAGTATGGCAGGCCCATGTGCTATCGAGTCCTGGGAAAGAACTCTAGAAATTGCAAAATCCGTGAAAGCCAGTGGAGCGCAGTTTTTAAGAGGAGGTGCTTTTAAGCCTAGAAGCTCGCCGTATTCCTTTCAAGGCCTAGGGGAAGAGGGGCTCCAATTTATGCAAAAAGCTGGTGCTGAAACTGGTTTATTGACAATTTCTGAGGCTATGGACTCCGAAGGTTTAAGGCTATGTATGGAGTATGTAGACGTCATTCAGATTGGCGCAAGAAACATGCAAAACTTTAGTTTTCTAAAAGAGCTAGGAAAGGTGGATAAACCAATACTTTTGAAGCGTGGTATGTCGGCAACGATCGAAGAGTGGTTGATGTCTGCGGAATACATTTTATCTGGTGGAAACAGCAAGGTCATTCTTTGTGAGAGAGGGATCAGGAGTTTTGATAAACAATATTCTCGAAATGTTTTAGATCTAAATGTAGTGCCTATTTTGAAAGAGTTAACGCATTTACCAGTAATAATTGATCCTAGTCACGGTACGGGTCATAGACATTTGGTTGCCCCAATGGCAAAGGCCTCTTTGGCTTGCGGAGCAGACGGAATCATTGTAGAAGTTCACAATGAGCCGCAAAAGGCTATGAGTGATGGACCCCAAGCTTTGTTACCTGAAGACTTTGAAAAATTGATGAAAGACATTCGTAAAATTCAAAAAGCTCTAGGTAATGAGGAAGAAGAAAGTAACGTAGCATAGTATGAAATTTTCATTTAAGAGAAACTTCGAGTCAGAACTAATTTTTGTTGATCAATTGAGTGGAATGGCCTTAGACCCATCCACTTCAGTGATATTTTACGATCAAATTGTTGAAGAGCATAGTGTAGTGAAAGACTACCTTTCTAAGTTTCAGTACAAAAAAGCTTTAAAGGGCGGCGAAGAATTGAAGAGCATGGCAAGATTTGAGCAAGAATTTGCATGGCTCAATGAAGTTGCACAGCAAGTTTCTTTTAAAAAAATGCAAGTGGTTTGTCTTGGTGGCGGAAGCCTTGGGGACTTTGTGGGATTCATTGCTTCTGTTTTCAAAAGGGGAGTTAGTTTTATTCAGATTCCTAGTACATGGCTTGCTGCCATTGATAGTTCTCATGGGGGAAAGACCGCATTAAACTTTGGAAATGTTAAAAATCAAATTGGTAGCTTCTACCCAGCCAGTAAAATCTATTGTGTCAAAGAGCTTTTATTCACCCAACCTGAAACTTTGGCTGAAGACGCAGCTGGTGAATTGTTTAAATCCGCCATTTTATCTCAAAATAAAAAACTTCATAGTTTGTTGGCTGAGAAAAAGAAACTTAGCAAAGAATTGATTTGGGAAAACCTAGCGGATGCTATCGAGTTAAAATATCAGATTATTGAACGAGATCCCTTTGAGTCTCTAGGGATTCGCTATTTATTAAATTTAGGTCATACCATGGGACATGTTTTTGAAGCGGTTCATAAACTTAGTCATGGTAAGGCTATCGCAGTTGGTATGATTTATTCTCTAAAGTTTAGTGAGCTTCATTACTCTTTAGACGATCGGTTTGGGCAGATTATAGATATTTTAAAACATCACTTTAAAGATGAGTATGATTATGCAATTCAAAATCCTATGAAGCCAAAACAAGTGGAAAGCTTGTTGCTAGCTGATAAAAAACGTTCATCGAAAGATAGTGTTCATTTTATATGTACTCGAGAGCTAGGAGATTGCCAGGTAGAGGAAATTAAACTCTCGGCTTTGATCTCTGAGGCTATTAACCAAGGCTTTGTTGTAAAGGGATAGAATGATTCATCTATTGATTGGACATCGTGGTGTAGGTAAGAGTTCGTTGTTGCGACGATTATCTGTCTATTTTCCTAAAGCAGTATGTTTAGACTTAGACGAAGAGATTGAAAAACACCTGGATCGAAAAATTGCAAATGTATTTGCAGAGGATGGCGAAGGTTTTTTCAGACGAGCAGAGTTAGAGGTTTTGTCGAAACTTTTAAAAGAAAATAATGGAAAAGAGAATGTCTATATAGCTTTAGGGGCAGGCTATAATCATAGTCTTCCAGAACAATGCAATTGCATTTGGGTTAAAAGAAAAACAGACAAAGATGGGCGAAGTTTTTTTAACCGTCCAGCGCTTAGCGATAATCTATCTCCACTACAAGATTATTTAGAGAGATTTTCCTCTAGGGAGCAAATTTATCAGTCCATGGCGAACGAAGTTTATTTAATGCCCGAAGGCCTAAAGGCTGAGTGTGAAGAAGAAAAACAAATTTTTTCAAAAAGCTACTACTGCGGCCAGGTAGGATTAACTTTATTAAAAAGACATGTTGCGCTTTTAAAGACTGGTAGCTTAAATCCGAATCAGTTTGCTTTTTTAGAGCTTAGAGATGACCTTTTATCCGAAAGTGATCTCGAAATTTGTTTCGATTTAATTCCAAAGGATCGAATTCTTTTTAGTTTTAGAGAGGAAAAAAAGATCCAAAAATCCAAAAAATTTGCAAAAAAAGCGAAGAGAATCGATTGGCCCTTGGAGCTAGGTGCTGTGAAACACGATATTGAACCGAATGTTTTATCACTTCATGCTAGAAAAGATTCTTTGAAAGAGACTCTGGATGCTTATGAAGGTTTTTGTTCAAACTTTCCAGAGGCATTACAAAAAATTGCTATTCCTATCTATAATTTTTCTGAACTAGCAGATTTATACGCCTGGAAAATGAACTCTAAAGAAAAACGCCAAATTTTGCCCAGTTCCATTGATGGTAAGTGGAACTGGTTTCGAAATTTAATGCGATTAGAAGGACAAGAGATTAATTTTGTAAATGATGGAATTGGATCTAGTCTTGATCAGATGAGTTTATTTGAATACTTATCCTTTAATTGCGATTATAAAAACTTTTTAGCGGTTCTAGGTAATCCCATCCAACACAGCTATTCCATCACTGAACATTGGCAAGACTCTCAAAAAAATGGCCTTAATTTTTTGAGCATCCAGATGGATCGCAAAGATCTAAACTTTGAAAGCCTTGAGTTTCTTAAAAGATTAGGCTTCCAAGGGGCGGCAATTACATCTCCTCTTAAAGAAGTTGCTTTTGAGTTAAGTAGTGAAATATCAGATCTAGCGAAACAGCTTAGAAGTGTTAATACATGGAATTTGCAGGAAGGAAAAATGTTTGCCGACAATACAGACATTGTTGGTTTAGAAGCACTACTAGATGGTTTGCAAGAGCAACAAGTGGTTGTTTGGGGCGGGGGAGGAACTTTAAAGCCAATCTTAAGTCTTTTGCCCAAGGCAGTTTGTTATTCGGCAAGAGAAGGAAAGCCTCGAGAGTCTTACGAAGAAATTAGTGGAGACTGTGTTTTGATTTGGGCGAGTGGTGAAAAGGGAATGAAGCCTAGGAAGGATATGAAAATTAAAAAAATAGTAGATTTAAGTTATACAGAATCTTCCAAGGGAAGAGAGTTAGCTGTAGAGCGAGGAATCGATTATAAATCAGGTTTAGAAATGTTTATTGCCCAAGCGGCACAACAAAAGAAGATATGGTATGGCAGCAAATAGTTTTGGTAAGAATTTTGTAGTTACAAGTTTTGGTGAAAGTCATGGTATCGCCCTTGGCGTTGTGATTGATGGATGTCCAGCAGGCTTAGAGGTAGATTTAGAGCTTTTAAAACAGGATTTACAAAGAAGAAGGCCTGGGAGTAGTGCCATTGTATCTGCTAGGAATGAGCAAGATGAGGCAGAAATTTTAAGTGGTGTCTTTGAAGGAAAGACGATTGGGACTCCAATTGCTGTTATTGTGAGAAACAAGGATCAGCGTTCTGGAGACTACTCAAAAATTAAAAATGAACCGAGAAAAGGTCATGCTGATGATCTATGGTTATCTAAATTTGGCCACTCTGACTATCGAGGAGGAGGACGATCTTCGGGAAGGGAAACTCTTTGTCGAGTGATAGCAGGTAGCTTTGCAAAGATGTTATTAAAGCATTACTGTCCTGAGCTAAAGGTCTTTGCATTTAGCAGTAAAATTTATGATCAATCTTTAACTCCAGGCGAAATAAAGGCTGTCGATAGTTCAATGGACATAGGTAGTTTTGCAGCCTGTTTTCCTGATAAGGAAAAATCAAAGGTCATTGAAAACTTATTGTTAAAAGCGAAAGAAGAAGGAAAAAGCTATGGTGGTAATATTAGTTTAGTTTTAGAAAATCCACCTAGAAACTTAGGTCAGCCTGTTTTTCATAAGTTCAAATCTGATTTAGCTGCTGCGCTACTTTCTATAGGAGCTACAACAGCGATTAGCATTGGGGCAGGCTTCTCTTCTGGTGACACCGAGGGTGTGCAGTTTCATTCTGGTGGAGAAGATCAATATGGTGGAATTCGTGGTGGTATTACCACAGGAGACAATGTTTATGCAGAGATAGCTTTTAAACCAACCTCCACAGTTTTAGACCATGCCAAAAAAGGTAGACACGACCCTTGTATCTTACCAAGAGCGGTTCCCGTTGTAGAGGCTATGGCAAATTTAGTTTTAATCGACCATGTTTTATGGGCAATGCGCGATAAGATTGAAGGTTAATCATGAGTAAAAAAGTCTTTAGTTATAAAGGTAGTATTCCGGCTTCTAAATCCATTATGAATCGTTTGTTGGCCGTACAAAGTTTTGAGCCAAATTTAAAGATCTTAGGCAGCTCTCAATGTGATGATGTGGTTTTAATGACGAAAGCCATGCAGGATTTGATTGAAAAAAATGAAGCTTACTGCGGAAGTGCTGGAACCGTCTTAAGGTTTTCCGCATTTGTTGCCTCTAGAAAAAAGGCGAAATTAAAGCTAACAGGAACAAAGAGACTTTTTAGTCGTCCAAGTGAAGAGTTTTTAAATATTATGCAGCAACTAGGCGTGAGTTGTGAAGTTTTTGAAGATTATATGATGATTGATTCTAATGATTGGCAATATTCAGATAAACCAATTCTTGTGGATCGAAGTCGTAGTAGTCAATTCATATCAGGACTTGCATTGAGTTCCTGGGGTCTTCCAAAAGACATATGTTTTCATTGGCGAGGCGAAGTTGCTAGTGATGGTTATTTACAAATGACTCTAAAAATTCTCAAAGACTTGGGGATGGAGCTTGAGGAAACCGGAAATAGCTTAACAATTAAAGCACAACAAAAACCACAGGTGAAACAGATGCTTGCCGAGTCTGATATGTCCTCTTGTTTCGCTGTTGCTGCCATTGCTAGTGTATGTGGCCAAGCGGTTTTTGAGAATTACCCTACAAATAGTTTGCAGCCTGACTCAGCTTTTGTGGATATTTTAAAGCAAATGAATGTTGACCTAAAATCAGATGATTCAAAATTATTTGTAAGTAAGACGCAAAGTTTGAAAGCGGTTAAATACAATTTGAACGATACTCCTGATCTATTTCCAGTTCTGGCAGTGCTATGCTCTTTCGCCGAAGGAGACAGTGAGCTCCATGGCGCTCATCAATTAAGTTACAAAGAGTCTGATCGTTTGGTAAAGACTGAAGAGCTGTTGGATTTAATGGGCAAAGAACACAGTCGAATAGATGGTGGATTGAAGGTTAAAGGCTCAAGCCTTGCGCAAGGTAGTTTTGAGTACTCCACGGATGAGGATCATCGCTTAGCTTTTGCAGCCGCTTTGGCTGCCTATATGGGATACGATGTAAAATTAGATGATGTGGATGTAGTCAATAAGAGCTTCCCAGAGTTTTGGGATATCGTGCAATTGGATCTAAAAAAATAGACTATTTTTCTTCTGCACCTAGTTTTTGCGTAGGAGTAGAGTACAAAGCATCAAATTCCTTTTCTAGATTGGATTTTTGAGGAAGTGGTTTTTGTGTTGGGTATAAACTGCCAGAGCCATAAGTCGCTCTTGTGTTTTTCGCTTTTTCTTTTTGCTCTTTCTTCCACTCTCTTTGTCTTTTTTTAAACAGAGTCATCTCTTCTCGGAAAATCTTTTTTTTCTCTCGAAAATAAGCATCTTGGTCTCTTTGTGAAGCACGCATTTGAGATTCGAATTCGTTTCGTTTGTCTCGACTATTTGCAAAATACTCTTTTCTTTGCTCATCTTGTTTGTCGAAAAAATCTTTCCTTTGATCAGATGTGACCTTGTTTTTTAAGAAAGAGTCTCTCTGCTTTTTTAGGCTATCTAGAAAGTTTTTTCTATCTTTACGCTCTTGTTTTGTGAAGTCCTCTCTTAGTTTTCTAGTTCTTTTACGATAGATCTCTTGTTTTCTACGAACACTTCGATCAAATCTACTTTGTAGAGTTGAGGGATTACTTCGAATGTCTTTAAAGAAATCTAAGATATAAGCTAGCTCATCATTGTCTTGTTTGACAGGAGCAGGGGTATCATCTCTAAGCTTATCCAATGCATCCCTGTCTGCACTTAGAGATACTTCCTGTTCTATTGCGAGTAACTTTTCAGAAGTGCTGTTAGGGTTGCTTTGCGCGCGTCTGTTGTCTATGGCACAAGACGTAAGTAGTACTAGACCTAGAATTAAAGAAATGTAGTTTTTCAAGTCTATCTCCTCTATGTAGATCGATAAAACGGCAAAACTTGCCTTCGACTTTTAGTTGGCTTTATAGAGCTAATTTTAGTGTAGATAGGGAAAAGTAGAAATGCAAGTTATGCTAAACCTATGTGGTGGAAACAGGGGAGCTTAATACGCTCAAAGTACCAAACGAATCTACGAGGTAAAATACTCCTCGATCCGAAGTTCCAAATTAGGCATTCGCTTTTTTTGGTTCTTTCTATGAATATTCCAGTTTTAGTTCTACTGGGTTGCTCCTATTATTTTTTAAAAGAAAATTACGGTATATTTTTAGAAATGGCTTATCGTTACTCTCCTGAATTGGTACCACATTTAGAAAGAGAAAGTAATATGCTCACATATTTATTTATCGTGGGTGCTCTAGGACTCGTGTCTTACACATTTTTGGTGGGGATTAGAACGACTTATCGTTTGATCGGTCCTGTCTATGCAATGAAACGTCACTTAAAGAATATGATTCGTGGTGATTGGGCGCAACCACCTTTGAAGATTCGTGAAAATGATGACTATCATGAATTGATTGATATCTATAACTACTTCTATAGTTCTCTTCGAAGGCAAGGGGAGTGGGAATTAGAGCAAATTAGTAAATGTAAGATTGCGCCTTACGCTTTGGAGTCTCAAGAACGTCACAAAGCTTTAATACAGTACAAAGCGGCTCAGCTAAGTTTGGATGAAGAAATTTATTTTGAAAAGCCAGAAAATGATTCTAAGCTGGAAAGTGTTAAAAGCTCATAGCTTTAATTACTGTATCTAAAGAATCAAAGAGATGCTTTAAATGTTTTTCCATGCCAACCAAAGTCATTCAATTCTTCCCACTTAAGATTAGGGAATTTTTGTTTCGCTTCTGTTAGTGCTAGTCTTTGACCTTTGCCATCATCTTTTTCAAAGCAATTATAGTCATCAAAAAGGATGTAGGTTTCAGATTTAATTTTGGGTAATAGAAAATCAAGAACCGGAACCGTAGAGCTATATAAATCACAATCGATTACCGCTAAGCAAGGTTCTTTAAATTGGTTACTTTTTTCTAAGTTTCTAAAGTGTTCATTACTAAAAAAACCTTTGAAGAGTTGGATTTTATTTAAATCGGCGCTGTTTTTTTCTAAATTTAAAAGTACCTCATTTTGCGAGACAGAATAATCTCCTTCGTTAAAACCACCCCCCTCATCAATGCCTTCCACTTTTGGCAATCCAGAGAAGGAGTCAAAACCATAGTAGGAGATTTCTTTTTGATCGTAGACGGAAAAAATTTGTTGCGCAAACCAGAGACTATGGCCTTTAAATAGCCCAAATTCGTAATAGGCTTTATCGCCCAGAGATTGGTCTTCAGTAAGCTTTTTAATGCAATCAACAAGGGCTGGGCTAAGGTGAGGAGAGCAAGCGTAAAAAGCATTCGATTTTAAATTCATTTTACGCGCTAGAAAGGATTTAAACTTTTCTTTGATCATAGACTCGCCTCGGGATTTTAAGATAATTACACTGCCTAAGATAAAGTTAAATTATTTTAGAAGGCCATTCAATAAAAAATGCCGAGCAAATTGTATGCTCTAAATATTAAAGATTATCTAGATTTTTTTAATGCGCGATCAATATCTCGTTTGGCATCTGATTTTTTGATGCTCTGGCGTTTATCGTGAAGCTTTTTACCTTTAGCTAAGGCGATTTCAAGTTTCACTCTACCGCGTTTAAAATAGATTTTTGTGGGAACGATCGTATAAGAGGATGCGACAGTTTTGTGCTCCAATTTCTCGATTTCATCTTTATGAGCGAGAAGTTTACGTTTTCTCTCGGGCTCGTGATTATTGTAACTAGAGGCTTGGTAAGTGCTTATGTGAGCATTTACCAAGTAAAGTTCTTGGTTTTGGATCACTATGTAGGAATCTTTTAACTGACAGGCACCATCGCGAAGGCTCTTTACTTCCGAACCGGTTAATACCATTCCCACTTCTAAAGTATCTTCTAGAGTGTAATTGAATCTTGCTTTGCGATTGTCAGAGATGATTTTGATTCCAGCCATAGTCTATTTTCGTACAAATCCTAGTTTTTTCTTTTTCTTCTTTTTCGCAGTTTTCTTGGCATTTAAACTTGTTACCGATGCCTTGCGAACACTTTTCTTCTTCTTTTTCTTAGCTTGAGTTTCCTGAGAGCTCTCAAGAGTTTTTTGTCGCTTTACTGAGGTGGTGTTACTCACTTTTTTCTTCTTTTTAACAGTATCATTGCTTTCAAAGATTTTTTCAATCTGGCGCTGAGTTAAAGACTTGTATTGACCACGAGTGAGTTTTCCCATCTCTAACATACCGATGGCAACACGTTGTAGTTTAACAACATCAAAGCCAATCTTAGCGAACATCTTACGAATCTGACGGTTTTTTCCCTCAGTAATGATAATTTCAAACCAATCTTTTTGACCAGCACCTTTACGAAGTTTACGGATAGACTTTGCTTTTACTCGGCCTCCGCCTTCAATGCTTACGCCTTTTAAAAGTTTATCAATCTTGTCTGTTGGAACTTTGCCATCAAGTTTTACGTGATAGGTTTTTGGAATGTCTTTACTTGGGTGAGAAATGTTTTGAGAAAACTCACCATCGTTCGTCATCAATAGCATTCCTTCAGAGTCCCAGTCTAAACGACCTACTGGAAATAAACGGGCAGGGAAGTCTTCGAAAAAGTCACCAACACATGGGCGACCTTCTGGTTCAGACATTGAAGTCACTACATCTCTCGGTTTGAAAAACATGATGTAGTAATGTTGTTGTTCTAATTTAATCGGTTTTTTATCCACTAAAATTGTATCAGATGAACTAACTCTTTGACCCAATTCATACACTTTTTTGCCGTTAACTGTAACTCGGCCTTCTTCGATCAATTGATCGGCTTTTCGGCGACTTGCAATTCCGCAATCTGCTATATATTTGTTAAGTCTGATACTTTGATTTGATCCAGCTTTAGCCATTCTTCCCCATTCTCCTGTTCGGGTTCGTCCCAAGTTTTTGCGCGTCCAGCGGCAATGGTCATAGCTAGTTCTTTTAGCAGTAAATGCAGCAACCTGTCATCTGTGAAAATGTTTTCAAAGGCATTTCGGCCCTTTTGGTAGACTTGGATTGCTCTTTCCTTGTGGAGATCAGGGTTTTCTGCAACTTTTTCAATAATTTCTTCTAAATTACGAGTGATTTGCAGGTAAAGTGGGTCAGAAGATTTCTGAATAAATTTACTTTCCAAAGCTTTTAGTTGGTAGAAAAGCTCGGAGTGTTCATCTAAATTATAAAAGTTTTTAGGTCTAAGGTGTTTAATTGTGTAGCCTTGAGTTTCAAACACCAACCAAGCGTCGTCTTCATTTACGAAATCTAAAAAGCGGAAAGGCGCCACTAAAAGCTTTTGTTTAAAACTTTTATCAAGGCGTAAATCAGCCGTATAGACTAAGCAAAAATCTTCCCACAGAGGGCGAAGCTTACCTTGGTATAAACTAAACTCTTGATTGTGGTGATGGACTTTTAAGCTCTGATCTTGTTGTAGAACTAAAACAACCCATTCTTTTTTACGAAAACTTGTACACTGGATTTTTGCGTCAGGATAAATTTCCGTATAGTAATTAAACAAAAAACTTTTCACATTTTCGGCAGAAGTCATGTTTATGATTTCAAAGTCATTTGCTGAAAAAAGATTTTGATTTAGTTCTGTGTACTGGTTTTGAAAAGCTTTGTAATAGCGTTCAAAGCATCTTACTAAATCAGCCTTTTTATCTCTCCAATGAGGGAAACTCATTAGTGCGGAAAAAAGCTTTCTGAGCTGTTGGCCGTTTAGTTCTTTCTTGGGATTGTCGATCCTGCGAAGCGCATTGTATATAGCAACTTCTGTCGGGGATTTTTTGTCTCCCGAGGATTCATAGATAAATTTTGCGAATAAAAACGCCGTCGACATATACATAGGCTAGAACAGGGATAGGATCTAAGTCCAGAAAATTTAAAAGGAAATTCCAAAGTCTAGGTTGCTGTATGGCCTTATGCAATAATGAACCTAGGTCGAGTACTCGACCTAGGTCAACTCCGCTTGCCTGGTTTGGAAAATATCGCTTTGTGTTGTTTCCAAGTGCTTAAGGCTTAGATTCCATGTGACAGAGCAAAGCGTGAGTTTGACTTAGTAAATGTGCATGTCTTGGAGGTAGAGATGAGCAGACAGTTAGATCCACGATTATTTGGTGAGATAAGCACAAATGATAAAAAAGCTAGTGATGAGCTATTGCCGCAATTAGATCGCTTGCCGCAAGACCCCACGCAGCTACGTGCGCAAATGAAGAAAAAAGAAAACATCGAAATGAAGGTCGATGCTTTTATGTCCAAGGTTAGTGAAGCGCAAAGGCTAATGACTATGGAAGTAACTAAATTAGAAAAAAGATTAGAGCGAATCGAAGCTCATTATAGAAACGCCCATGAAAGTATGATGTTAAAGATGCAGACTACGGATCGTAAACTTACAGAACGAACTGTTATGGAAAATAAAGTGCAGGCTTTGATGGAGCGTCAAAACACAATGATTCAAAATTTTGAGCGCAAATTGAATCTACTAAAGAAAAGTATCGAAGAAAAAGAAATCAGTAATTTAAAACTTTCGGCGTCTTTGCGGGAGGCGCAGAATAAAATTGCTCGAATGGGCAAGTAGTAAAATCTTCTTTTTTGTTTTTGAACGGCTTCTCAAATTTGAGAGGCCGTTTTTTTAGCTAGCGATAATTCAAAACTGCTAAATTCTCTACAAGCCCATGTCCTTTTAAGCTAGTTTCTACTTCGAATTTAAAATATCATATGCCTTTTTTGTTTCTTTATACTTTTTGAACACATTCATAATTCTATATTTGCTATTTGGAACTTTTAAGTTTTTAGTTACTTCCCCTTGCTCCACCAAAAAGGCTAGGAAAAGAACATTATCAATACCTATTAGTCGTTTGATTTCAGTTCGATTTTTAGGGAATTTCTCTAGAGAGTCGTTAACCAATGTTTTCCCTGCTTTAGACCAAATTTTTTGACTTAAGTACCTGTGTTTTTTCTCCTCTAAACTCAAAGCCATAAAACTCTTTGAGGCTGGGGAAAACTCTGTCACTTCATCAATATTTATCACAGAATACTTCAAAAGCTCATCCAGTATTTCTAAACCATTTTTGAAACTCTTTCCTGCGTATACACTAATAGAATTTTCTCCGACCCTTATTTGATAATCACGTCGATCCGAATATTCGATTTTACCATTCTCATCACCTAAATCATAATCTTCAGCTAACCTAACTTCTAGGTGTTTAAAATTTCCTTGAGACTTAATCCAGAGATAAAGATCATAATACTTTTTCTTTTCCTCTTCATCATCAGAGGCCAAAGCTAGTGTAATTAAAAAGCCAGAGTATCTATGAGCTTCTTCAAAAAATTCTTTTTCTTTTTCTCCGATACCCAACCATAGTTTGTGTAAAATATTATAAGCCTGCCTACATAATTCAGCTGAGTCCTGACAGGATGTTGCCGAATAGACCGTAAATGTTTGGTATTTATCGAAAAATAGTCTTATATCCCAGTGACTTCCATAAAAAAGCTTATTATGGGATATATACTCTCGAAAAAGATAGGGGCACATAGCTTCATTGTCTCGGCAAGCGTTGATGACCCACATTGCCTTCGGAGCAGAGATCATTCTTCGTTCCAAAATCATTTCAAGAACCTTTTCTTGGGAAGGGCTATTTGTAGTGAATGAATCAAATATTGCTTTTGCCACTTCATTCTTTCTAATTTTCCAATAAGGATCACTAGACTCATCAAACTGTTTATGAAGTAGTTCTTTGAATACAGTTGCGACTTTTTCTATAGTAGGAACAGTTTGATCTTCCACGTAGGATCTTTTAATGGCTAGACGGTTCTTGATTCCTGAAAATTTTGTTTTCCAACCAGCAATCCTTTCTCTATCGGTCGCTGGTAAGTCTAGAATAATTTCTTCTATTCTCAGATCAGTTACACATACTTCTGTATTTTTGGCTGTTGATTTTCGTTCCATATAAAACATTCGGCTGACTTGATTAACATAGGTCATGTATTGATCAAAGTCTCCTCCAATATATTTTCGAATGAATTCGTTAAAATCCAAAAGCTCAGTACAATACTCGATACTTATACTGGTAGGTCTCTGTGTAATCGGGTCTAGAGTTTCATTCCCAGCTTCTTGTCCTTTTGCCTTGAGTAAGTTCGGTAAAGCTAAAAATACTATTAGCAAATAAATATTAAGTACCCTCATTTTTTTCTCCTGTTTTCCAAACATTCAAACCAATTGATCTGCAAACAATAGACATCTTTTTTGTGTGTCGAATTATCCTCGATCCAGTGGTTCAATTTTCTTCTAAAATTTTTAATTTCTTCTTTTATTTGTGGTATTAATTTTGGATCAACTGCTACTGTTAAAGAGCTGTGACTTTTAGTTTCTGAAGGGGCATAGTGAATTGACTGATTGGCTAGTCCTAATAACTGTTCTTGCAATTTTCTCAAAGACAAATCATCCACATTTTCATGTGGTAAAGTACTAAGTTGATCAATTCTTTGTACCCATTGCCCATTTTCGTCTAGTTCAATTATTCCCAGACGCAAAAGTTGATTGATTGCCAATTGAACCACTGGGGCCGATAGCCCCAATTTGTTGGCCACCCACTTCGGACTGCTTTGAAAATCTTTTAACTGAAAACATTCAAGTATCGCGAAATAGTACCATTGAGCGACAAATTCAAATCTTTCAGCCTCTAAAATTTCAAACTCTTTATCTTTAAAAAGAGATTTTATCTTAGGACTAGAAATGTTAATTCTTTTACTGATCCCCAATAGTTTTTTTGAACTAAAAACTTTTTCCCCGCGAAAAAATTTACTCAATGCACCTGGGTCGACTTCCAAATACCTGGCATGCGAACGCAAACTATAGTTTGCGTTACGACTTTTTCGTTGGAGAAAATCTTGTTCAATATGTTCTTTTAGTGCCTGTAAATCCATGGCTTTTAGATAACAGTTGTGTGTAGCAAATCAAAGCTGAGTTACAACAAAGTGTTGAAGTCCGATTTACAACAGGTACTTTCTACAACAGCATATAGAATTTATAGATTTTAATCCATTTGGGGGACTTTAAATAGGGCTTTAGAGTCTCAAAGCGAAAGGCTTCAAATATGCAAATTTTTTTGAAATGCAATTCCTTGTTCGTCAACATTGGCATAAACCACATCCACGATACTCATTGCCTCCAGAGAACTACTGCTTTCAATATTTATTAGTTCATAATCGAATGTTCCAGTATTACTAAAAAACCATGGTTTTTTTGATTCTTTGAATTCCTCCACTTCCTGGATTTCAATGCTTCCCGGAAGGGAAGCGTAAAAAGGAAGATTCGAATTGAGGAAGTTTAAAAAAACTTCCCAATTCTTTTCTGCAACGGCCCGATAGAAAATTTGCACCGATTCTTCGATACCCAATGCTTTATCCACGCCTCAAGTCTCTTTTCTGTAAAAGTATCTGTAACTAAGAAGTTGCCAGCTTAAAATTAAAATCAATAAACTTGCGTTTGAACTAGGAAGACCTGAGTAGTTAAAGAGTTGTAGGTTGTCGCTACTAACACTTACTTTTGGTTTTGGATTTTCAATAGGATAAAAATTTATGCCGATGCTAATAAAGCCATTTTTACCTTCCTTTGCCACATCAGCTGGGTATTTGCCAATTTTAATGGTGAACATAGAAAGAAGTAGTAAAAAGATCACAAGAGCACTGGTTGAAAAGAAAGTGTATTTGGCAGCGCTTCCTGTTATTTGTACTTCTCTTTCATCTCGTTCTTTGATACCTGAAATTTTCTTTAAAACAATTTCTCTAAAGTCACTTTTGAAAAGAGTTTTACAACTAAGGTAAGCTGCTGAAACTACCCAAGTCATGGCAATCCAACCCAAAAAATTCCATAAGATCCCTTGTAGCCCAGTGGCCATGCTTAATTCTTCTGGATTTCCAGTTGATCCCCAAATTCCCAAACCAACTAAAAGTGGAATGCTGTAAACGCAGTATTTGATTATGATGTTGTCAATTTTATTCATGATTTCCCTCGATGTTAAAAACTTCGTTAATGTTCTTTTTAAAGAAGAGTGAAATGCGAAAGGCTAGTTCTAAGGAAGGATTGTATTTTCCTTTTTCGATGGAACCAATCGTAGCTCGAGTCACTTCAATGGCTTGGGCTAACTCTTCTTGTGTAACTTTGTTCTCAGCCCTCAAACTGGAGATTTGATTGCTGATATTTAATTTCATTGGTGATTTACCCATATAGGCTCCTCATTTTTAGCTATAGCGATCTCCAAATCAAAGTGCGCAGCTTTGAATTTGGCCTTGATATATGTATAGTTTATTTTACATTTCAATGTAAAGTTTATTTTACATACCGGTAAGCTGTTTTGTTTTTGTTTACGGAATTTCAATTACTTAGAGATTTGACGCGAATGTTAAAAATATTATTTCCCTTTGCCTACAAAGGCTAGCGCTTTTAGGGAGAGTTCTAACAAGCCTGTTAGGCTCATTGATAATTAAATTAAAAGTAATTTCGGAGGTAGATGGTTTTTGGGAGGCCTTGCGTCCTAGGCATGAGGAAGTTTTAAAGGAAAAACATACGCCTATCGATGAAGACTCTCCAAGGAAAAGCGTATGTCTATGCAACTAATCTAGATGAAACTCAATATGGTCTTTTATAAAACTACTAATAAAGTAATAACTATGATCAAACCCATCTTGATATCTTAGCTCTAGTTCTTGGTCTTTATCTTTACAAACCTTCTCTAAATTTTCACTTAAAAGTTGGTTTGGATAAAACTCATCATTTAATCCTTGATCGATCAAAATCTTTGCTGGATGAAGTTTTCCAGATTGGATTAACTCACAAGCATCATAGTTTTTCCAATCTTCTTTGTTATCTCCTAAATAACCAGTGAAAGCTTTTTGTCCCCAAGCACATTGACTAGGATTTACGATGGGGGAGAAAGCACTAATTTTAGAAAACACTTCTGGGTTTCTTAAACCAATAACTAAAGCTCCATGTCCACCCATTGAGTGACCAGAAATAGATATCTTATTCACATTAAAAGAATCTTTAAGTAAAGACACTAAGTCATTCACAATATAGTCGTACATATTGTAATTTTCTTTGTAGTCCTCTGTGGTAGCATTTAGGTAAAATCCAGCTCCAGATCCAAAATCATAGGACTCATGTTCATTTGGCAAGTCCAAGCCTCTTGGTGAGGTATCAGGGCAAATGATCATAGTATTAGAATCTTTTAAGTGAAATTGCGCTCCGGCTTTTGTAATAAAGTTCTCTTCAGTGCAAGTTAAACCAGACAGCCAAATTATAGCGGAATCTACTTTTTGTTTAGGTAAAAAGTAAGAAAACTTCATTTCTGTTTTTGTAGCTTTGGATTGGTGAGAGGCAAAAACCGTCTCACCACCAAATGTTTTGTGTTTTTTAATTACTTCAAAACTCATATTATCCCTCGTGTGAATACTCAATTACGGAGCGGATGGCTTTTCCTTCGTGCATTAAATCAAAGGCTTTGTTGATTTCTTCTAAAGGCATTTTAAATGTAACCAATTCGTCTAATTTGATTTCACCACTCATATATTTATCTACATAGCCAGGCAATTCTGTTTTACCTTTTACACCACCGAAAGCGCTACCACGCCAAACACGACCGGTAACCAATTGAAATGGGCGAGTGCTAATTTCTTCGCCGGCTCCCGCAACACCAATAATGATGGATTCGCCCCAACCTTTATGACAACACTCTAGAGCAGAACGCATTAGATTTACGTTTCCAACACATTCAAATGAATAGTCCACTCCACCTTCTGTCATCTCAACAATCACTTCCTGTACTGGTTTATCAAAGTTCTTAGGATTTACAAAGTCAGTGGCACCAAATGCCTTGGCCATTTCAAATTTGTCTTCGTTGATATCAACGGCAATGATTTTTCCAGCCTTTGCCATTTTAGCCCCTTGGATTACGGACAAACCAATTCCGCCTAAACCGAATACTGCTATGCTTGCACCTTCTTCTACTTTTGCTGTGTTAAAAACCGCTCCGATTCCCGTTGTAACACCACAGCCTAAAAGACAAACTTTATCTAAGGGTGCTTCTTTACTAACTTTTGCCACAGAAATTTCTGGAAGAACTGTGTATTCAGCAAAGGTGGATGTTCCCATATAGTGATAAATTGGTTTTCCATCTTTTGAAAAGCGAGAAGTTCCATCTGGCATTAAGCCTTTTCCTTGAGTCTCACGAATGCGTTGGCAAAGATTGGTTTTGCCTGAAGTACAGAACTTACAAGTTCCACACTCAGGAGTGTAAAGAGGAATAACATGGTCACCAACAGCAACACTGGTTACGCCTTCACCGATTTCAGTAACGATTCCACCACCTTCATGGCCCAAGATTACAGGAAACAAACCTTCAGGATCGGCACCTGAAAGAGTGTAAGCATCAGTGTGGCAAACACCGGTAGCGATCATTTTTACTAGAACTTCTCCTTTTTTAGGACCTTCTAAATCGACTTCTTCAATTTTTAATGGCTCTTTTGGCCCCCAAGCCACAGCTGCTTTTACCTTCATATGTACTCCTCTATACTAAGCTCATTTGAGCATTTTTTGTTGAGTTATAAATATAACACCAATCTTAGATTGTTGACAAAATTGAATATTTTAAACAAATTGTTCTTGTATGAAAACAATAAAGAACCTCTCAGAGATCTATAGCTTTATTAAAGTCGGGGAGCACCAGTCCTTTTCAAAGGCCGCGGATGAACTTGGTGTGTCAAAATCTTTGCTTAGTAAAACCGTTCGTGATTTGGAAGAAAAAATGAACAGAAACCTTTTTAAGAGAAATACAAGGCAGGTTCATTTTACTGAATTGGGAAGGCAATATTTTGATTACTACAAGTCTAAGGTTGAAGATTTAGAAGTCTTTAATGATTTATTTTTGGTGGAGAGTTTCTCGCAAGAAGAGAGTTTGAAAATTACACTCGCCGGAGCCTACGGAGAAGAGAGAGTCGCGGAAGCATTAGCGAAAGTTTTAAAGCGTTATCCAAGAGTGAGAGCGCAATTGGACTTTAGTGCTGAGCTAGTTGATATTTTCGAACACTCTTATGATTTGGCGATTAGGGTAAGTAGAAAGAAGCCGGCAAAAGGTTACGTTCAGCAAATCTCTGCAAGACGAGAGTATGTTTGTGCTTCTCCTGACTATATTGAACGTTTCGGTAAGCCAATACTACCTAAAGACTTACAGGATCATAATTGTCTGGCTGGTCAGCAAAGTATATGGCATTTTCGCAGAAACAATAAGGTTGAGAAAATTGAAGTTAATGGAAACTTTCAGTCTACCAATGGTAGAGCGATTTGTTCTGCGGCACTTGGTGGACTTGGTGTGTGTAAACTTCCTGAGTCCTATGTACAAAAATACATTCAGCAGGGACAGTTAATGATTTTGTTAGATGAATTTACTGAGAAGGAAGTTCCAATATGGGCAATTACAGCAAGTAAGTCTTCTACTACAGAAATTTTAAAATCTTTGATAGAACAAATTCAAAAAGAAAGCAGTAGCTAGGCTACCGCTTTTAACGTTATTTTTTAATTTTGTAAGTCATGCTCAATAAAACTTGCTTTAATAGTCAGCTTCTTTGTCGATGATGATCTTTCGCATTTGTTTAACAATGTCATCATCAACAAAGTATTCAATACGTTTGATATCACCATGCTGTCCATTTCTCTGGGTGTAGTTCAAATTGTTAAAAAGCGCTAAGAATACTCTCGCGTAAAGAAGGTCTGTAGACTCTTTACTATAGGTAGTTTCTGGAAAAATTCTTTCTCGCTCAAATTTTATAGTTCTTCCAAATTGAATGAAGTCTTCAAAATAGAAGTCCATTGTCTCTAATTTTTCCAAAGAAGAATTTGCATCAAGAAGGAGTCGTCTTTGTATTCCATGGATCACTTCTTGCCAGTCTGCGTAAATCTTTACAGGGACTCCTGCTTTCTCAATATTCTCTTCTAAAAACTTGATATTTCCTTTGAAGACACTAAGAAGGCGCATAGCAATCAATGGATTGTCCTTTGGCATTAATGGTGAAAGGCTTTGTTCAAAGGAGGTGGGATCTGTTTTGCTTATACTTTCTAGGACCTTTGTAAATTGATTGTTAGGTAGTTGATACGCTTTATGAATTAATTCTCTAGAAAAGCTGCTTAGGAAAAGTTCCGAGGGTTCAGAAATTTGATTACGAATATTATCAGCACTTGCAAGTACCATAGTTTCCATATTCTGATGAAATTTTGCAATAGATTGAGCCTTGTCGTCAGAACTTTTAAAGTACTCAGCTAGATTTAAGACATCTCTCTGAGCTTCCAAGATTTCAAAATGAAAAGCAACAGCCTCTGCGATGGGAAAAATATCTTGGCTACGATAAAAAAGTCCCATATTACTTCGGATATATTTTAGTTTCGATTTTAAATTGAAAAGAACTTCTGCTTTATATATACCAATACTACCGGTCTCATTGTTCGATACTACTCTAGCATTTGTTGATCCAGATTTTGAAATTATGGAGTCATAATCTGCAATGATCCTATCCATAAGAGCACTATCTTTTTGATATGCCTGGTTTCTGGAAACAAAAACTGAACTCAAATGACATAGGAACCTACGATGACCAGCGTTTACATTGGTGACAAGCATACTTAGAATTATGATAAGGAAAATAGATCCTTTTGATCTTTTCACAATAAACCTCCTTCGGTTTTTTCGAAGGATACCAAGAGATTCTTAGTTGGAAATGAAATTTGTATTTATTCCTTGGGAGTTAGAATTGAAGTAAGTTGTTGTAAGTTAAAAAATAGAGGAATAACTCCAAAGTCTGAAGAGAAGGGGGGGATTAGTTTGCTTCCAATACTTAGATCTATGATGCCAGTTCTGAAAAATGGCATGGCCCTCTGGGTTTGTGAAAATTATGTGGTAAATAGATTAAACGAACTCAATTCATGGCTTTTTTCATTCTAACAGAAAACCTATCAATCTCCTCGAAGCCAGATACTCGTAAATCGCTTCTTTCCTTCCCTTTTGCATCGTAAAAAATGACAGTGGGAAGGCCTAAAATATTGTAGCGTTCTACCAGATCAGAAACTTCACTCAAACTTGTGGCATCCACAAAGTATAAATCAAAGTTTTCAGCAAGTTCTTTAAACTCTTTTGTTGTGAAGGTCTTTTCTTCAAGTTCCTTACAGGCAGCACACCACTCTGCTTTAAAATCAATTATTACAGGACGACCTGCGCTGCGAGAGGCCGTTAATTTTTCGTCGCTATATTGCTTCCATGGTCCATGCTCAACTTGTTGCTTTGGAACTAATTTTTCTTGGTAACTCATGCCACTTTTGAAAATAAAGAACACACCGACTGCGATGCCTATGGAGCCGATGAGTTTTTTAAGGTACCAAATATGTTTCTTATCGGGCTTTTGTAAAAAACCTAATACAAAGCCAGTGCACATACTACCGAAACCAATGATGCCTAAGACCCACTCTCGCGGCATGAGGGGAGAGGCAAAGTATAAAGCTAATGCTAGCATACTAACGCCAAAAATAAATTTCACCATATCCATCCAAGTACCTGAGCGAGGTAGGTATTGGATTAAACTTGAAAAGGTTCCTAAAACTAAAAACAACAAACCTAATCCAGATGCGAAAGTAAAAAGTAACCAAAAGCCCAAGGCCATATCTTGTGTCTTCGCTACAAATGCCAAAATACCTACTAGAACAGGTCCAACGCAAGGACTGGCAACCACGCCAGCTATTAATCCAGCTGCAAAAGCGCCAATATAACCAGAAGATTGGCCTGATTTCATCACTCGGTTGCTAATGAATGAAGGTGTTTTAATTTCAAACAAGCCAAACATACTCAATGACATGGCAATCAACACACCTGCGATTGCTCCAACTACAATTGGGTTACTCATAAAAGAGCCAAAAAGAGCCCCAGTCTTTGCTGCAAAGAGTCCTAGTAGGGAGTAGGTAAAAGCGATACCGGCCACATAAGAAAGGCTACTTAAAAAACTTTTGAATCTAGAGATATCGGCAGCTCTACTCCCAATGATCGCTAGGGTGATAGGGATCATTGGAAAAACGCAAGGCGTGAAACTAGTTAACACACCGGCAAAGAAAACAAAAAGAAAGGTAAAAAACCAACCTTTCTCCAAAGCCTTCTCAAAACTTAAACTTTCTTTTTCAGCGACACCTATCGGAGCATCTTCCAATCCAATCCCTACGTTAGGGCCCTCGGCTCGAAATTGTAAATCAACAAATTTGGTTCTTGGTAGTAAACAGTATTTTTCAGAACAAGCTTGGTATTTCAGGCCTATAGGTATGCTCTGTATGCCTGCTTTTTTTAATTTTGGTAGTTCTGCAGTCAGACGAATTTTAACTTTTCCCAGTAATACAGCTCTCTCTTTTTTGGAATGAGAGTCAAATTTCATTTTGATGGGCTGGATATCAAGTTTGCCACTTTTCACAGGGAAATCTTTTGGCCAAATGATTTGAGTTTTGTTCTCGTAGAGATAGTGATTGTCGATGATCTTTACATCTAAATTTAAGTTAACAATTTGCTCAGAATCTACTTTTTGTTGGTCGAAATAAGCATCAAATTGAACGATGTTTTTGGGAGGCTGGTCCATTCCAAAAGAAACGATAGAAATAAATGTAATTACTAGGCTAAATAAGAATCTGTGCATACCTGTCATACCTGTTGGTGTTTCTGAGTTCCTTTTTATTACATTCGGCTAGATTAAAAAAGGAGTTAATGAAAAAGCCCCTAACTTAGGTCCAAAATGCAACTCGGTGCCTCATCTTGATAAAATTTTATGCCGATGAGCGATGCAGAAGGTCATAGATCAGCAACGGAGGCTTTACAACATGGGTATTTTCGGAATGATTTTCGTAATCGGAATGGTGCTTGGAGGTTATGTCCTTCACGGCGGGAAAATCCATGTCCTAATTCAGCCGACTGAGGTTATGATTATCGGTGGTGCTGCCGTTGGTGGAATGTTCATAATGGCTCCGATGGCTACGGTCACAACTGGTATTAAGTTATCTATTAAGGCCTTAACGAGTAGTGGAATTAAAAAAGAAACCTATATTGAGTTATTACAGATGCTGTTTCAATTGTTTCAAACTTTCAGAAAAGAAGGACCACAGGCAGTTGAGGCTCATGTTGAAAACCCAAACAATAGCGAAATTTTTAAAAAATCTTCCTACTTTCTAAAAAATCACCATGCCGTTCATTACCTTTGTGACACATTAAAAGTAACTCTATCTGCTGACATTAGTCAGTATGATTTAGAGGATCTATTAACAGAAGATTTAAAAGCAATTCATGAAGAAGAACATGCTGCTCATCACGTAATAGCTACAACCTCAGAGGCTTTTCCTGGTTTAGGGATTGTTGCCGCAGTACTTGGGGTTGTAATCACGATGGGTAAACTTGATCAGGGGGCTCAAGCCATTGGTAACTCGGTTGCCGCGGCATTAGTTGGTACCTTTTTAGGGGTATTGTTGTCTTATGGATTTGTTGGACCGATTGCAGGAAAAATTGCAGTGGATATTGAAGACGAAGGAAGGTATTTGACTGCCATCAAAGCGGCTCTTGTGGCCAATCAACGAGGCGCGCCTCCATTGGTATGTGTAGATTTCGCAAGACGATCTATGCCACCACATGTGAGACCATCGTTCGAAGAAATGGATGCAGCGGTAAAAGGATAAACAATAAAAAAGGCTAAGGAATGGCTGACGATCAAATTGTAATTAAAAAGATAACTATCGTGCAAGGAGGAGGACACGGGGGAGCCTGGAAGGTTGCCGCGGCGGATTTCTTTACTGCAATGATGGCATTCTTTTTGGTGATGTGGTTGTTAGGTCAAGATTCTGAAACTAAGGCCGATGTGGCATCATATTTTAGCGGTCCATCTATGCTTGAGAGTCAATTCACTAGCTATGGTGCAAGACTAACCTTAGAAAAACTTTTTCTAGATTTAGTTAATGAACCTTTGAGCACTCTGCAAGATATACTACAACCACCTGACTTCACTCCAGATGTTTTGGCAATGGGACATAAGGGTGTGGTTATGCATCACGTAGCAGAGAACCTTGGTGAAATTGCAGAGAACGTAAATGTAACTTCAGATTCAGTACTGTTTGAGGTCAAAGATTACTTTTTATTTCAATTAGGGACCTCTAACTTTTCAGGTCAATTTTCCCAGGTGATGAAGCAAATTGCCTCTGTAACCGAAGGCCTGAAGGATTCAGAGGTGGTTATTGAATCTGAGATATTTTCTCAACAAGTAGAGGGAAGTGATCCGAAGAGAGCGAAGCTTGTTGCCATTCGTCGTGCTAAGTTGTTGAAAAAGTTTGTAGAAGGTACGTTTGAAAACGACAGCAATACCGTAAAAGGAAAGGTTATTGTTAAAGAGGCAGCTGAACTTCCTCCTAGTGGAAAACCTCCAGGGCTGATTCGGTTTGTTTTAAAACAAAAGTCCATCAAATCAGACGGAACTAAGCCGAGAAAGATTGAAGAAATTTTTGGTGAGAGAAAAGTCGATGAAGACATTTATAAGGATTTTGTAAATCGAATCTCAGAACGTAAAAAGAAAGAGCTTCTTGAAGAAGGTCTTGGCAAAGAATAGAGTTATTTAGAAAAAGAAAATAAAAAGCCGTATTGAATTTTCCAATACGGCTTTTGTGTATTTACTTTTAAGACTAGCTTAGACTTTCTTTATTCTTATTGTGTCTTTTTACCAAATAGGTTTCTAATACATAGTAAAAGTCATCTAGTAGACTAATGATGGCTGGAAAAAAGATAGCAATAAATAGGGAACCAATGGCTAGGCCCCAACCCAATGAAAGGGCAAGAGGTTTGATAAATGGGTCAGATCCTCCGAGTCCATATGCAGTAGGTAACAAACCCGAAACGGTGGTTAGAGTGGTCATAAAAATGGGTCGTAACCTAGTTTTCGCTGCCTCAATGATTGAGTCGTAGCGATTGAGGCCATCTTCCTGACGGAGCTGGTTTATGAAAGTAATTAACACAATTGCGTTGTTTACAATAACTCCACTAAGGGCGACTACTCCCAACATAGACATAAAACTCAATGGTTTTCCGTGAAGCAATAGGGCATACACGACACCAATCACTCCCATTGGGATTGTAAATAAAATAATTACTGGCTGGATAAGTTTCCTAAAGGTGACAATCAGTAAGGCGGCAATTCCAACGAATGCAACCATAAATGCACGCATTAAGCTAGCCATGGACTCTTGGGTGTCCTCATTTTCTCCACCAATTTCTATTTTTATTTCGGGGTATTTTTTGCCTAAATCTTTTAGGTAAGGTTGAATCACGCTGATCATTTTACCACTGGTGATTTTTTTGCCGTCCATTTCAAACTCAGTATCTAAAGCACTAGATACGTTTACTTGGCGTTTGTAAGATTTGTGAAAGATGGCTGCAACGCTTTCTTCTTTCTCAAAGCTAGCAATTTGATCAAGCCGAACTAAATTGCCAAGGGAGTTTCCTATGCTTAAGCCTTTAAGTTGTTCATCAGCATTTTCATTGCTAGGTTTTCTACGAACTCGAATGTCGAGCTCATCATCCAAATCACGAACACTACTTGCAACTACGCCATCAAAGGCAGCACGAACGTTTAATGAAATTTCATCGGCCGTTAGTTTCGCGGCAGCCATTTGATCCATAATTGGTTTAACATTAAACTGAGTTTTTCCTTTTATATAGGAACTCTCAATGTCTTGAATGGCTTTGTACTTTTTAAGCTCAGTGATAAGCTCTTTTGATATCTCATTGAGTTTGTGATAATCGTCGCCTAAAAGATCTATGGAGATTGGTCGCCCTTGTGGAGGTCCGCCTTTACGAAGTACAAAATTTGCCTTAACATCTGGTCGATCAAAGCGAATTTTTTCTTTTAAAATCTCAATGATATCTTGAGCTGTTCGATCTCTTTGGTTCTCAGGGGTAAGGATAACCTGTACCTGAGCGTAGTTACTCCCACGTTTCGTTAAAGGGTCGTTTGAGTCTTGGCGCGATATCCCGACCATACTGATGTAATCCGTTATTTCCTCTTTTGGAAATTCCGAAAGTGCTTGTTCTACTTTAACTAAATACTCTTCTGTATTCTCTAGTGAAAACTGTTGGGGAGCTTCTAATTTAATAAAGAAACTTTCAACTCCAACAGCAGGAAAAAGCTCAAAGCGTGCGTACTTTTGAACTACAAAACCACTGGCCGCAAATCCAAACACCATCATTAGTAAAACAATGTATCGTTTGTGCATCGACCAACTCACAAATTTTCCGTATTTTGCAACTACTGGATCAAACCAGCTTCCACGGGTTTTCTTATTCAAATCTTTTTTACCAGGACTAGGAACCCAACTGGAAAAATGGGAGGGCATCACTATCACTGCCTCTAGCAAAGAAAAAATAAGTGCTAAAATTACGATGATTGGGATCTGAAAAATAAATTTTCCCATAATTCCTGACATTGCCGCTAAAGGAGCAAAAGCTAGAATCGTAGTTAAAACGGAAGCAAACACCGGCGGAATAACTTCGGAAACACCGGATACCACAGCTTCAAGTGGCTTTTTTCCTAGTTCGTAATTTCGCCAAATGTTTTCGCAAACTACAATGGCATCATCTACCACCATTCCTAGGACAATAATCATACCGATGAGGCTAATCATATTCACAGAAATACCAAATAGATTCATGCAGATGATTGTAGAAAAAAGAGCTACAGGTATACCAAAAGCTACGACCAAAGAAACATTTAAGGGAAGTAGCATTGTGAGAACAAGTACAACTAATACTAAACCAATTGCCAAGTTTGAGCCTAAGACACTAATTCGATTTCGAACATAAATAGAAAAGTCATTAGCTACACCTAGTTGTACACCTTTTGGAACTTCCAGTTTTAGCTCATTGACTCTTTCTTTTACGGTATCCACCATGCGAATCACATCTGCATTCTGTTTTTTCAAAACCACTAAGTTAATGGAAGATTCACCATTGGCACGATATTTATAAACAGGTTCTTCTAGTTGTTCTTTTACACTTGCCACATCACCAATATAGGTAACTATTCCCTCATCATTCGATATAATTGGAGTTTTCAAAACCTGTTCGACTTTTAAGAGCTCAGCATCTGTCTTTATTAAAACCTCTTCGCCACTTCTATTTTTAATACTACCTGCTGGAAGTGAAACATTGTTTTTTGCAATAGCGTTGATTAACTCGGTTAAACTGATTCTTGCTCGCGCAAGTTTTTTGGGATCTGCTTCAATAAGAATTTCTCTTTCGAGAAAGCCATTACGAGTAATGCTAGCCACACCATCAATGTTTAAGAGTTCATCGCGAATGTCCTTGGAAACTTGTCGGAGTTTCATATCGGATACCTGTCCATAAATACTTACTTCGAGAATAGGACTTTTTGAGGTGTCAGCAATTCTAAGGATTGGATCTTCTGCTTCTTCGGGTAAATTTTTAACGCTATCAATAGCAATTTGAATGTCATCATTGGTATCGTCAGGATCTCTAGCGTCAGGATCTAGTTGTAAAATTACAACTCCAGTTCCCTCGGTGCTAGTACTATAAATCTTTTTGATCCCATCCACTTCTCGAATGGCTTCTTCGATAGGGGTGACTAGTAGCTTTTCAACTTGCTCAGGACTTGCTCCTGGTAAAATCAGGCTTACAGTTGTCACGTCAAATTCGACCTGTGGAAAAACCTCTCTTCTCAATTGAAAAAGAGAAACGATTCCTAAGCCTAAAACTACAAAAGTGATTAGATTCCCTAGTAGATGTTCCGTGGTAAAAAACTCAACGATTTTTTTCATAATGCCTCGCAATTTCTAATGCATAAATTATAGGTAAGAGATGTGGAAAAACCAAAGTAAAATTTAGGCTTTAGAAGAAATTGGCTATTGTTTAAATATTTCTAGATTTGAGCAAAGTCTTCTCTTGAGAATTTGCAAATGGCTTCATATCTGTGCACTTTGCTGGTTATATTGCTCTGAATTAATTATGCGAAAAACTGTATTTTTGCTCTGATGTTTGATTGAGATTATTCTCTTAAGAAAAAGTGTTTTTCATGCTAGATAATTGCAAGGAGAATTACATGCTTTCTTTAGATTCGAACATTCATGAAATGCCAGTGGTTGCTGTAGATTTAGAAACATCAGGAGCTTACCCCATTGGCAATGAGATTTGCGAAATTGGTATGGTTCGTTATCAAAATGGTAAGGTAGTTGATGAATACCAAAGTCTCGTGAAGCCAACCCAAAAAATGGGAAGCGCAGTGATTAAGATTCACGGGATTACCAATGAGATGGTTGAGTATTCTCCTTCCATAGAGGATGTTTTACCCATCGTTCATAATATGCTAAAAGATGCAGTGGTGATCGCTCATCATGCGCCATTTGATTTGGGTTTTTTGGCTTATGATTTTGAAAGATATTCTTACGATCTACCACAGATGCCAGCCTTATGTTCAAGTTTGTTAAGTCGTAAATTATTCCCTGAAGCCCCTAACCATCGCCTTCAAACTTTGATTCGCTTTTTTGAATTGGAGCAGGGTGTAGCCCACAGGGCTTTAGATGATGCCGTTGCTTGCTTGGAAGTAGCAAAACATTGTTTTGATAAATCAGAGCCAGCAACCTTAAAAAACTTAATTGCCATTCAAGCTAAAAAGCTAAGTTGGGACTCTTACTCCATTGATGCTTTACGAAGAAATGCTGTTTTAGGTACGTTGGTAGACGCCATTGAAAAGAAACAAGAAGTGAAAATCGATTATGAAAAGGCAAAAGGAGTTTCGCGAGGCAGGGGATTGAAGCCTTGGGGTATCGTTCGAAACCCCGATGGTGATTATGTGAATGCCCTTTGTTTAAGAGATAATAAAAACAAGCGATTTTATCTCAATAAAATCCGAGAGACTTATTCTTCTTCCAGTTTTGAGTCGGAAGACTCTTGAATTTTTTGGGAGTTGAGCTCAGAATCCGCTTCTAGGTGATCATTAGCATGAGCCTCTTCTTCTGTGGGTAAAGAAACTTCCGCTTTTAATTTAGAGATTTCATCCAATTCATCTTCTAAGTCGTGATCACCTAAACGCTTTTTAAGTGCAAGACTTAGGTTGTCGGCCACCTCTTCTAAATGTGGAAACTCATCTCCTTGGCGAAGTTTTAATTTACGATATTTTCCTGCGATAAGATCTTCTAAGAAATTTTCGAAAGCATATACCGGGCCAGCAGCTCGATGAGATAAAATCAAGCCTACAAAAAACAACAAAGCGCTAAAGGCTAAACTGATAATTATAAAGGTTAAGATATAAGGTCCCAAGTATTGTTCTTGGATTCTACTAGTTGTGTAGGGTAAGCTTTGAAGACTTACACGAAAATAGGTGTAAGAAAAAACTCCCGATATCAGAGATAGAGCGAGTCCTAGAGCTGTTAGAGAAAAACAGTACCTCAATTGAAACCGGCGATTGACCCAATAGTTTTTACGAGAGTTTTCTTCTGGCCATAAAATTTTACCCTCTTTAATCAAAGCATAAACGATTAAGAAGTAACCTACCCATTGCAAGACATCTGCAAGATTCATTGCAGGGGAGGTAAATTTATCAAATCGAAATACTAAGAAATCTACGACATAACCCCAAATGATTCGATCGGTTACATTACCGAGGATTCCACCTAACAACATAGATAAGCCAGCTCTTAAAGGAATTGATTTGATAGGTAATAGGTATTGAATGATGAAATAGGTGAAAGTTAAAAAAGCACCACCCGTGGATAGTGAAACGATTCGAAGTACTGGAGGGATGTCTGAAAACAAACCTAGCATTGCTCCGTGATTGTGATGCAAAGTAAAACCCATCAAACCAAAATCTTGATAGCCAACTAGGCCACTGGCCCAAATTTTTGTAACTCGGTCGATGAGCCAGGTGAAAACTAAAGGTGCAATAACTAATAACCAATCACGTTTTTTCATAAATATAGATTAGCAATCTCGAAGGAAGCGGGGCAGAAGAATAAGGAAAAATAAAAAGGGACTAGACAAGAGTAGAAGGGCGAAATTTCCGCCCAGCCTTTGGATCTGTCAATGAATCTACAAATTGAAACGAAATTAATTTTTCTTGCGAGACAAGTTAACGAAGTAGCTGAAATCACCGGTTTTTGAAGTTTTAAAACCTTCAATGTCTTTGCTCACGATATTAATTTGTTCGTTGTACCAAAGAGGAATGATCGGAAGGTCTTCAGCGATAATTTCTTGGACTTTTTGGTAGTGCTTAATGCGTTCGTCAATCGAGAGTATAGCAACTCCTGAGTCTAAGAGTTTATCCAAGTCTTTGTTTTGGTAATGACCACGATTTCTTCCAGCAGGAGGAAGTTCGTTGCTATGGAAAGCAACCCGATATATGTCTGGGTCAGTGGCACCTACCCAGCGCATGGTTGCGAGCTGGTAGTTTCCATTTTTAACATCTTCAAAAAAGGTTCCCCACTCATAGCTTTCAATTTTTACATCAAAGTCTAATTGAGAAATTTGGTTAGCTAAAATTTTTGCGTTTTCTACCGCGTTTGGATTGTTCGAAGTTTTGATGCTTAATGTTTTTTTGTCTGCCAACAAACTCTTTAGTTTAGCTTTTGCTGCTTCTAGGGAAAAATTCGGCAAATTTAATTTGGCATCAAAAAATGGGTTAGAAGGAGTTAAGATACTACTAGCAGGACTTGCTAAGCCCTCTAATTTGTATTGAATGATGCTTTTTTTATCAATGGCGTGAGCAATGGCGGATCTAATGTCTTTCTTGCTCAGCATCGGATCTTTTAAATTTATCAGCAAATAATTCATTGCTAGGCCTGGAGCACGGTAGTGATTAAACTTTTCGTTCTTTAAAAGTTTAATACTAGATTGAGGCGATAAAACATTTGGAGCTACGTCTATGTTTCCCTTTAAAATCTTCAAATATCTAGTGTTGTCGTCTTTGATGACTTTAAAGCTTAGCTGCTGGTTTTTTACTTCTTTTGTGTAATGAGGGTTTCTCTTAAGAATGATTTCATTGCTAGATTCTTTGCTCAAAGCATAGGCTCCGGTGCCAAGAACATGCTTTGAGAAATCTTCTCCGTATTTCTCCACCTCCGATTTTGGGAGGATTTTCAAAAGAGATAGATCAGTTAAAAGAGTTGCCGTGGGGTTGTTTAAAGCAATTTTAAGTACGAAGCCTTTGTCATTGGTTTCAGTGATATCAATTTTGCCAATGGTTTTAAAGGAGCTCGCAAAAATACTTCCTTCTTTTTTATACTCTTGAAAGCTAAACAAAATGTCTTCTTTTGTAAGCTCTATGCCATTGCTAAATTTAATCATAGGAAGAAGCTTTAGTTCGAGAAGCTCTTTGCTTATTTTCCAGGATTCAGCGGCGTCTCCAACAATTTCCATCTCAGGGCCTAATTTGACGAAACTTTGGAATATAAGCCCTACAAGTCTTTGCCCATTGGCATCGGTTGCTCGACGAGGGTCTAGGGTTTTAGGACTGCTTTCAAGAGCAATTCGAATCTCACCCTCTTGTACTTCTTTTTTTGAGCTACAAGCAGTGAAACACAGGCTTAAAAATAAAAAACAAACTGTTAAAAACTTCATAAAGATCTCCCGTTGCAATATTAAGATCATCAACCTATGCTAAAGGCTAGTTGCTTTTGAGACAAGAACAAATCAAAGGGGGAGATTCTGAAAAAGCTAGTGTTTCTTATTTTTATTCTTTCTGTAGAATCTTTTGCAATGGATCAAAGCTTACAACAACTCTTTAAGTCTTCAGAATTTAAGGAGGGTGAGTTTTCTATTTTAATCCAAGGGGATGAAACCAAAAATAGCTATGAGTTGAACTCTAATAACTCTCGAATACCAGCTTCGTTGAGTAAACTAGTAGTGGCTGGAATGGCCTATCACTATCTAGAGCCTAATTTTGTATGGACTACAAAGCTTCTATCTTTGTCTGAACCTAAAAATGAAGTCCTCAAAGGCGATCTTTGTTTGTATGGCGGTGGAAACCCGAGCTTTTTAACAGAGCAGGCCTGGGTATTGGCTAATAATTTTTTACGCTCTGATATTCGCAAAATTGAAGGAGATTTAATCGTTGATGAAAGTTATTTTGACAAAGATTATTTTTCAGATACGAGAATGTCTAAACGCCAGCTTCGAGCTTATGATGCACCTGTGAGTGGGGCTAGTTTTAACTGGAACAGTGTTAATATTTATCTAAAACCAGGAAAAATTGGGGAAAAGGCAAAAGCTTATACAACTCCAGAGCTTAATTATGTTCGCCTAAATAACAAAGTGATTGTTCATAAAGGAAGAACTCAGGTGCAAATCAAAAGATTGGTCCATAAGGATTATGAAGAGTTTGTTTTAACTGGAAAACTTTCTCATTTAGACTTGGAAAAAGTTTTCTACAGACCTGTGCAAGAGGCTGGCCGATTTACGGGTGAGAATTTTAAAGAAAATCTTGAAAAATTAGGGGTCAGTGTAAAAGGTAAAGTTCGCGTATCGTCTTGTGCCGCTTATAAAAATGAACTGGCCAGTGTGGACTCAAAAGAACTAGCCTTGGTTGTAAGAGATATGATGAAGTACTCCAATAATTTTTTGGCAGAGATTCTTTCAAAAACGATTGTAAGGGAAAAACTTGGAGTGGAAGGTAGCTTAGATAAATTAGCTCCTTTAGTAGCCGGTTACCTAAAAGAGGCAATGAATTTGGCAAAGGATGAGACTTACGTTTACAGAAGTGTTTCTGGTTTATCCTATAAAAATCGATTCAGTGCCAAACAGCTCTTTAATTTGTTGAATTATGAGAAATTAAAATTTTCCCATTTCTATGAATTTGCGAGTTCATTGCCAATTGGTGGAGTCGATGGGACGCTTAAGTCTCGCTTTAAAGGTTTTGATAGTATTCGTTTTCGTGCCAAAACAGGACTATTAAATAATGTTGTATCTCTGGCTGGATATGGTCAAACTAAGACTAATAAAAACTTTCAGTTTGTATTGATATACAACGGACAAAAAAGTAAGCCGGTCTGGAAAGTTCAACAATTTTTTGATAAGATTTTAATCGATTATGTGCAAAAAAACTAAATTTAACTTAAAAGTATGTTTGTTGTGTTTCTCAGTTGCCTTTGTAGCCTGTGGATCTACCCAAGTGGATAAAAAGCCGATTCAAACTCAGTTAACTGATAAGCTGGGGCAAGACACATTGGTAGCCCATACATTTACGTGGGAACAAGGTGATTTCAAAAAAGTAGCCTTTAAAACTCCTGACTATTCTGGGCAAAACGGAAAAATTGGATGGACAGCGGAAACTTTCCAAGTTCCTGAAGGTTTAAGAGTCAATGTAGATTTTTGGAAAAACATCTATCAAAAATATGATTCGCACCAGGGAGTTTTACACGACTCCTTTCATATTGATTTAGTTTACAAGGAAATTGATTTTCATCCCATCATGAGGGACGAGTCTCTAAGTAACAGTGAGAAACTACGTGCTAGACGAAAGCTTGTAGATTCTTGGAAAGATCGAGTAAAAGTTGCAGTTAAAAAAATCAAAGGAAAACAAGAATTAGATGACTTTGAAAAAGAAGTTGCAGCAAAAATTTCGAAGTATACAGAAAAAAACATCTTAGACAATTTGCCAGACAAAGGGAGACTGCGTTTTCAATTGGGGCAAAAAGATTTTATTAAGAATGGATTTTTTCATAGTGGACTTTATATGTCTCAACTAGAGGAAATTTTCGCTAGCTATGATCTTCCTAAAGAATTGGTTCGAATCGCTTTTGTGGAAAGTTCTTTTAATTTACGCGCACATTCAAAAGTAGGGGCGAGTGGGATTTGGCAGATTATGCCTGCAACGGCCAGGCGTTCTTTACCGATGGGATATTATTATGACTATAGAAATAATCCCATTGCAGCCAGCCATACTGCGGCTAAGCTTTTAAAATACAATTTTAAAGTCTTAGGAGATTGGCCAAGAGCTTTAACTGCTTATAATTTTGGTGCGGCGGGAATGAGGCGTTTGTCTAAAAAACTTGGCACAGATAAGATTGCTGAAATGAGTAAAGAGCGAACTGGCCGATGGGGTTTTGCTGCTTCAAATTTTTATGCCAGTTATCTTGCTCTTTTAGATACTGAGCAAAAACTTTTGAGTATGTATGAAAATTTCCAAGTTCGAAAGCCTTTGTATCACAAAGAAATTCGTTTAAAGAAAGCTGTGAATTGGGCTTGGTTAAAAGAACAAATTCCTGTTTTAGAAGATTTTAAAGATCATAATCCGCAGTTTAAGTTTTCTCGATTTGAAGGGGATACTTACCTGAAGAAAGGTTTAAAAATCTATGGTGAAGTGCCAGTGATGGAAGCTTTGAATGTTGCATTGTTAAAAGCTCCTAAAATAAAGGCCTCGAAATTTCAAATCCATAGAGTGAGTCGAGGAGAAACCTTATCAAATATTGCTCGTAGATATCGAGTTCGTATGAGTTCTATCGCTAGTGTGAATAATCTTTCTAGCTACCATGAGATTAGAATCGGTCAAAAATTAAAGATACCAGTTCGCTAGTCGAGGATTGTTTGATTCTGTCTAGTCTAGCTTGTCTAGGTCCAGGGAAGTTTCTTCCCAGGCACTGGTTTAGTAAAGCTTAGTGCCTTGGTTCGCTTTTGCTAGTTTCGATGCTTCCATATGAAAATGGAAGTATGAAATATGTGTTCACAATTCTTATTCTAATTAGTTCATTTAATTGCCTCCAAGCAGAGGAAGGTCTCAGTTTTGCCGAATCTGATAAGATGGGCGAGTTGAAAGACCGAGTTTTAGATCGAAAGCTGCAATTAAATTTGGTTCATCAATTGATCAAAACTGAAGATTTGGACACTCAGTACCCCAAATTAAAGTTTATATTTAAAAATGAAATGTCTAATCGCTACTTGCTTCAGAGTTTGGAGTTCTTTGTTAACGAATCAAAGGTCTATTCCTTTTTTACTGATCCAAAAGCTAAGGAAAAGAAAGGTTCTCAGGGGCATGAAGTGAATCTTCCACCCGGCAAACATGAAATTAGAATTGTGGCAATTTATAATGGGAACGACACTGGAGTCTTTTCTTATTTGAGTGACTATAAGGTCCGTGCTGAAGGAAAGAAGGAAATAGAGGTTAAGAAGGGCCAAGATCAGGTTTTAAATATTAAGGGCTTTGAGAAAGGTGGGGTTTTAACAGATTTCAAAGAAAGACCTGCAATAGAAATTATGGTGAATAGATAGTGTTTGGAAGAAAGATCAGTATTTTTGTGAAGACTTTAATTTTGACTAGTAGTGTGTTTACTAGTCAAAATCTCCTTGCGCAAAAAACATCGCCGAAAAAACAGAAGCTGCTTAAAGATAAGTGGGAAGTGGTCGCTATCGATGCTAAGTATTCCTACGATAAAGGCGATTTGTACCAATCTTTACGCCTTTTAGAGCTTTTACGAGATAAGAAAGCAGAAGTGTTTTTAAAGGCGAAAAACTTAAATACCTATTTGGATAATTTGTATTTACTGGGGAGTTCCAAAAAATTAGCTAAAAGCTGTAATGAGGAATTCTCCTTAAGAAAAGAAGCGGCCGCTAAAGTTGCTTACTACTGTGCTCTGACATTCTATCGTCATGGGGCGTTTAGACAAGCTTACCAGTGGATTAATAAAGTTCAGAAAGACGAAGTAAATCACCAGTCTAAAATTTTAAGCGCTAGTATATTACTTGCTTTAAATAATCCTGAGAAGTGTCTTAAGCAAATGACTGAACCAGAAACTTTTGGTGATGTTAAAGATTTGGCTTTTTTGTTGAAAGCTAGGTGCTTGATGGAATATGGAAACTTTGTTTCGGCCATTGATCATTTTCTTAAAATCTCTCCTGAAAGTGTTCATTATGCAGATGCATTGTATGATTTGTCTTGGGCATATTTTAAGTCACGACAAATTGGAGACTCTAGGTCAAACATTGATATAGTTCTATCAAGTTTTAACGAATCTGACAGCAATCAAAAAAGCATTGATTCACTGGAGTATTTTAACCTTCGTTTTCTTAAAGCCTATTTAGGAATCGTCCAAACCGGTGCTTCCGATGTTAAGTCTGCGATGGACCTTGCTAGTCAGGAAATAGAGAGCTTAAGAGAAAAACACAAGTTTGATGATAGTAGTTTAAAAACTTTGGTAAGTACTACTATTTCAGAGAAAAACATCAAGCAATACAGCGCTTCACTACCAGGATTTGGAGATTGGTATTCATTTGTCAGTACGTGGGGACAATTGAGTTTTCTAAATCGAGCGATGAAAGACTATCGACATTTAAAGGCTGTGCAAATTGAAGCCAAGCGTTCTGTTGCCCCAGAATATCGAAAAAATTTAGCTACATTAGAAGCTGTTTTAGCTAAAACCAGTGAATGGGCATTGTTTAAGTTGTACAAAGACAGTCTGCAAGCTTTAGATGGTTTTGAATTTAGAGTAAAGCTTGCAAAGCTCAAAGTAGATACTCTTAAAAAAACAAAGGGCGCACAAAATTTAAAACAAGCAAAAGAAATTTATAAACGCAAAGAGAATTACGTTCAAAGTTTGACTGGGGAGTTGCAATGAGAAAGGTATTAATTGCGATTTCGCTTCTATTTATAGGAAACTCTATCTTTGCATCTACAACCAAAGAATTTTATGAATGGCTTGATACAGCGGAAGACTATAGTAATGATAGTTTACTGTATAGCAAGGTTTTGATGCACTTAAGAGATCAGAAACTTGCCGAAGAATTTAGTAAGGAAATTTCTCAAATTGAAAAGGCGTTAAAGCAAAATACCAATCAAAATATTGATAAAATAAAAAACTTTTTAACGAAGCATAATAATCAGATTGTACTGGATGATGATCTATTGATGAGATTGGCATTGATCTACTACCAACAATCTAACTTTAAGTTACAAGACGAGATGGAAAATTACCATCAGAAACTTTCCTTGTATTATTCAAAAAAATTACAAGAGAGTCCGGAGCTTCCTCAACCTAATTATGAAACTACTCAAACTTATTGCGAACGTCTGTTAAAAGAGTACCCAAACTCTAGTTTTGCTGACTATGGTAGATACTTATTAGGAGTAATTCAAGAAGAAGTGGGTAACTACGATGAGGCCAAAGCCTTTTATGCTGATATTATAAAATTACATCCATTTTCAAAACATAGAGAAGAAGTCTTATGGAGACACGCTGAACTAAGCTTTGATTTCGGTGAATACACATCTGCAGCAAATAGCTATGAAGATTTGGTGAAAATTAACTCGCAAAATTACAAACAACGAGCGCTATATAAGCTAGGAGCATTAGAGTTTCAGTTAAAAAAGTATAAACAATCCATGAGTCGCTTTGAAAGCTTATTGAGCGAAGAGATTAGTTTTGAAATGCTTTCTCCTTCTTTGCAAAATGAAGCATTTGAATATGTAGGTCTTCTGTATTTAAAAGGCCAGTCATTGAAGGCTTTAAGTGATACGCAAAAATTTAAAGCTGTCTCAGCTGTCGGCGAAAGAATGGAGCGCCATAACCAATTTCTTTATGCTCGTGAGATTTTTCAAAAGTTTATCAAGGAAAACCCATGGAATACAAAAATTCCTTTGTACTACTCAAAAGTTATAGAAAGCCTACAAGCAGAAGGTAAAGAAAAAGAAGCTGTCACGTGGCAATCACGTTTGAGTAAACATTTGATTCCTAGCGGAACATGGTGGAAGAAAAATACAGATCCTACTAGTCGTATGATTGCTGAGGAAAATGTGGAACTTGCAAAAATTAGCGTAGCTAGGTATTTTGCTAATCTTGCTCTGAAGAGTGGAAAGACTAGTGATTACAGGCGAGCGGCAAAAGAGTATGAGAGTTTTGTAAAGACAGAAGCTTATAGTACTGAAATCGCTGTGGCCTATTTTGAAATGGGTCAAATTTACATGGAGCTAAAAAGATACGCTTTGGCTTATAGAGCTTTCAAAAAATCTCTGAGTTTGAATTTACAAGATAACCGTGAACTGATGATTTCTGAAATGCTTTATGCTTATCAGAAGCAACTAAGTCTGAACAAGAATAAGTTCGGTATTGAGGTGTTGACGAAGAAAGCCTTAGCTTTAAATGACAAAGAAAAGGATTTTTTAGAAGAGTATAAACAATATCGAGATGAATTATTAGAGACAGAGTATTTACTTCCTTTGGATTCATTGGTTGCGAACATTTATCTTGCAAAGGCAAATGTAAAAGAAGCAACTTCTACCTTAGAGGCAATGCTAGAAAACACCTACGTTGATTCCAAGCAAATTCAATTTCTTGAGGATGCGGGAAAATGGCTTACAGAAATATACTCTAGTCAGAAACAGTGGGAGATGGCGGAAAATGTCTCGCAAAAGTTAAAAAAACTAGGTGCCAAAGAGGCGGTTGATAGTCAGAAACTTGCAAGTTTGCGATTTAACAACTCAATCTTATTGGAGGCAGAAGTCTTTGAGCAGCAGGGAAATCTTTTGCAGGCAGCAGCTCTATTTTTGAGTTTTGCGAAAAAAAATCCTAAAGATAGCGAAGCCTTAAAATCTCAACTAAAAGCGGCGCAACTTTTTAGAGATTCTCATGACTACCAGAGATCTAACGAAATTTTATCTAAACTATTTAAAAGTGAATATCGTGTAAATGTAAACCAGATTTACGCACAAAATTTATTAGATAGTTTTCAGTTTGAAGCTTTACAAAAGTTTTTGAAAACTCTGAGTAAAACAGATTTTAGATTAAATACTGAATTAAGTAATTTTGAAAAAATGCTTAAGTTTTTAGAGCCAGCTCCTAGTTTTGGGGACCGTTTCTATCAGAGCTACCTGAAAAATAAGGACTTTGCTTTTGGGCTTCAAGCCTTTAAGGAGTTTTATTATTCTGGAGAAATTTCGAAGTCGGCAAAGGTTCTTAGCAATTTAGAGAAAAATACTAAAAAACAAAACTCCATGGAAGTATTGGGAGTAAAAGCTCTTTTTAATCATTCTTATGGAAAAGAAAGTGTCGCCAAAGAAAGTTGTGAAAAATACCAAGCGGAGTATTCGAAGTTAAAGAAAATTGAATTTAGAAGACAAGAACTTCACTATCAATGTAACTGGATTTTGAATCCAAATTATGATGAGGCACAAGCTGGATATTTAAAAACGGCAATCGAGCAAAATGCTTATGAAAGCGTTTTATTTATTAGTATGGATGCTAAAAGATCTGAGAAAGAAATATTAAAAAGCTATACCGCAGCTCGAAAACTAAAGGAGATGCAAGGTGCACCGATTTTTTCTTCGGTGACAAGCTATTTAAAAAATCTTGGTTCTTACCGAGCTGCTAGTTATGAACTTTTTCCTTATCAAATACTGAATGCAGAAAGCATCGAGTGGAGAAAATTAGAAGGCAAAGATAAGGCTTTTGACATTCAGAGCTATTGTAAGAACGTAGGCTACGGTCGTTGTTATCGAAAGCTTTTAAGCTTTCAAAAGAAGAATAACAGTCAGGATTATGATCTATTGGCGAAACTGGCTTTTATTGTGGATAAAGAAAAAGAAGCGAAGGACTGGCTTGCTGAATGGAAAAAAGTAAATCCTGAGGTACAAGCTTTATATTTTAGACTTGGTTTAGACGATAGGAAGCCGACGAAGGCGGACCATGAAAAGGCAGTGATCGCAGGTAAAGCCTATGCTTTTGATTACCTACAGTTAGCTAAACATTATTATGAACAATCTCAGGAGAGAAAGGCTAACTTTGTTTTGGATAAAGCTAGAAAACGTTATATCGATAGTAATTTGCTTCAAGCATCTACCAAAATACTAATCGGTAGAGGAGAGTTGTTTTTATCTGGACAGGTTTCTGACCCTAGGCTTGCTTTCTTGCTGAAAATTCAAGGAGAGCTTGAACTGGATAGTAAACGCAAAGAAAGAGCTTTGTTTGCATTTACGGATTGGAATGACAATGCGATGCTTTACAAAAATCTTTTTAATAAAAGAGCAAATCCAAAAATTAGAAAGAAAGATAGCTCCTATTACAATCTTTTGAGCTTTTACTACAACTATTCTAGACATCGCTTAGAGGAATCCAAAGAGAATTTAAAAAGACTAGGTAAGACTGAGTTATTTTACCCATTACCAAAAGAGTGGATAGAAAGTGAACGAGGTGTAGCAAGTGAAAACTAGTTTAATTTTTTTCTTACTTTTGTTATTGCCAATTTTCAGTAATGCCAAGTTAACGGCCAAACAAAAACAGCAATTAAAAGTGAAAGCTTTAAATAAAAAGCCTAAACCAATGTTTCTTTTAAAGAAAGCAACAGAAGATTTAGGAGTTGAAGAACCGAAACAGGAATTTTCAAAACGACAGGTAGCAACGGTGATTTCGGATGATAGAATTTTCGTGGAATTTGATAAAAAAGACTAGTGTTATAGTCTTTCTATTTTTTAGTGGCTTAAGCTTCGCAGATACCTATGTACGCGAAGACGGGAGCTTTGTCGATTCTCAAGATCGAAAGCTTGTTGAATTTCAATTGAACAAATTTGTATCAGAATGCATTTTTATCGGTTCTGCTGAGGCAAAAAATATCGAGAGAATGGACTCTATTTTTTCTAATGAAAAGAAGAATCTGAAAAAGAACCAGTTGGCTTGCTACGATGAACATCTGTCCAAAATGAAGTCGGTGAACTTTTTGTACCGAAAATTGTGTTCTGACCTAAGCTATAATGGCATACCTAAAACACCTAAGAAATTGCTAAATCAATTTGTAACAGTCAGACAATTTCAGGATGGAATTTCATTGATGCACATTGTATTAAATGACTGTCTTACTAGTTTGGGAACGAACGAAAATTATATTGTTCCAAGTTCATCCGCGGAATCTAAGACAGGCTTGATTCGTCGATTAAACGCCATTGACACTGAAATGAAATTTAGAACTAATCGTGTGGAGATAAGATGAAGATTTTAATATTATTTTTTTTCTCCATTCTTTGCACCAATGCAATGGCCGCTTTTCACGGAGATGTAGAAGCTGGGGTATCGAGCTTTAATAATCCTCTTTATTTAGATGATCCAGATACAAGTTCAACGGCTTACCAAATCAATCCAAGACTAAAGTACGATCTTTCAAGTGATATTGTATATGCCGATATTGAACTAGATGCTGAGTACACTAACTTCAGTGGAGTTACTGGTGGGGATATTTTAAACTCTGATCTGCAACTAGAAACTGGTTTGGGAAATGGCCAAACCAAATATTTGGGTTTATTTGCAAAAACAAGTAGAGAGAAAAATTTAATAGATAATGAATTGGGTGTTGCCCCGCCGGTTTTTAATGATACTAGCACTGGAATCGTTTCAGACTTTTCAATTAGCAAAAAAAGTTCCATCTATTTACATTATGAGCAATCTACCACAGATGTGGATCTAGATGATTTTGCATATTTAAACTCTAAAAAAAGTCTTGCTTACCTCGGATATCGTTTCCGATTTTTGCCTGAAACTTTCTTCTTTCTTCAGGCAGAAAGCTTTGATGGGAAATTTAAAGACGGTTTGATTAATGAAAACAGCTCTGACGATAACGTAGCAAGAAGGCTTAAGTACGATTATACTGGTACGGGAATTATAGCTGGGGTTAAGGGAAAACTTACCAAATACACTAGCATTGATGCTAGTTTTGGCTTAAAACAAATCGATTATGATGATGACAACCAGTTTTCAGAGCCTGTGTTTTCTTTCGTATTTACCGATCAAATTACTCCCAAGGACAGCCTAATCGCTGGTTACATTTACAGCGTAGAAGACTCTAGTTTTACCAACTGGGTTCTAAAGCAAGATATGAACATCGGTTATGCTAAAATTATCAACGATACCTTTTTGTTTCTTTTAAAGATGTCTTATATTTACTATAGTTACTCTGAGCCTCAGAGAAGGGAAGACCAGCGTCTCCTTGCAAAAATGCAGTTTGATTATGTGTTCTCTCCTGGCTTTGCAGTGGTAACTAAACTAAATATGGATATTCTTGTATCAGATGCCTATGATCTTGATTCTTCAGCAGATGATAAACCAGCTTCTTACCAAGCTGGTGACTTTGGTATCTATTTGAAATCGAGTTTCTAATGAAATCAAATATCGAGTGGATTCCTATTGGAGGCCTCGGAGAAGTTGGAATGAATAATATGTTGATCAAAACGGATCAACATAGCTTTCTTCTTGATTGTGGAACGGCGAGTAGTCATTCTCCTTGGTTGGGCTATGATTCAGTGGCCCCCGATTATCGTTATATTTTTGGAGAACAAAACTTATTTGCATGGCCCGATGATATTTTATTGAGTCATGGCCATGAAGATCACATTGGCGGACTTCCTTTATTTTTAAAACATTGTCCTAAAAAAGTGCGCCTCCACGCAACGCCATTTAGTGCGGAGCTCATTCGTAAAAAACTTGGGGAATATCCTTCGGTAAAACAGTATTGGGAGCTTCATGTTCACAAACAAGCCGAAGAATTCTCTCTCGGGCCTTGGAAGGTGAAGTACTTTTTTAACAACCATTCTATTTATGATTCAAACTGTATGCTTTTTGATTTAGATGGATTTAAAGTATTTCATACAGGGGATTTTAGACTTGATAAGACAACTTACAAAGATCCTAGTTTTGCAATCGAAAAAGTTTTGCAGGCTGAGGGAACCATCGATTTAATGATGGCTGATTCGACCAATGCCGAGAGACTTGGTTGGTCTTTGTCTGAAGGTGACATTGGTGATCAATTTGAACAAATCATTGCGAACTCTCAAAAGGCAGTAGTGGTGTCTTTGTTTGCATCGAATGTTCGTCGTTTACAACACATTATAGAAGCGGCTCGGGTGAATGGACGCAAGCTTTGTTTTATGGGACGAAGTATGGAAAAGTTTGTCGACCTAGCTCAGGTTTTTGATGTTTTTCAAATTAAAGACAGCGAAAGAATTGAAATTGACGACATTGCAAATCATCCTAGAAATTCCTTTGTGCTATTTTGCACAGGATCTCAGGGTGAGTATCAAGCAGCTCTTAGTCGAATTGTTCATGATCAATTTAAAAACTTCCATCTTGAAAAAGGCGATACTTTTATTCATTCAGCCTTACAAATTCCTGGAAATGAACTAAAAGTTAGAAACCTCTTTAACCGCTGCGTGGAGAGAGGTGTAAACATCATCAGAAACGATGGTAAGCATTTGGTTCACACCACCGGGCATGCTTATGCTGAAGAGTTAAAAGAAAGCATTGCTAAAGTAAAACCGAAAAACTTTTTACCAGTTCATGGTGACGGTTGTATGTTAAAACGTCATGCCGAACTAGCTACAGAGGCGAGTCCATCAAGCAATGTTCATCAAATCCTTAATGCTTCGAGTTTAGTATACAATGGTAGTACTTTTGAACAAGTGAAGGTGGCAGAGGACTTCCCAAAAGCTTGGACTAAATTTAAGTTTTCAGGAAGCGTGAATTCTCGAGAGATTAGAGATAAAAAGAAAATTGCAAGGGAAGGCCTAGTTAGTTTTGTTTTTGATATGGAGAGTTTGTTTACTCACAACCTGAGAGCGAGTTTGTTGTTTGTCGGTTGTCATTTTTTAGAAGATGATCCAGTTGAAGAACATGATATCTTGGAAAGAATTCGCCAAGATTTTTACCACAGGTATGATTCTAAAGTCGAAGTGGAGAAATGGTTTAATGATTGGCTCAGGGCCTTTTTTAAAAAACGTTTTGGTCAAAGGCCTGTAATTAAAATCGATAAAATAAAATAAAAATAACTAAATAGGGAATAAAAAAAGGCTTCCATCGTAAATGGAAACCCTTAATTTTATAGAAAGTCTGAGACTTAGTATTCTAAGAAGTCCGTTGTAAAACCTAGTCTTTTACTGCGCGACTGAAGTACTCGGTACGGGTTGTCGGCAAACTCAATTAGGTATAAGCAAGGATTGATGTTTTTGTTAAAGACAACTGGAATCATGTCTTGGCCAGGATAGAAACCACCACTCCACAGGCTTTTTGGATCTAGTTCAAAAGTGAAGGAAATGATTCCGTGTTCCCCGTAAGCCCAATCCGTTGTATCACCGCTGGTTTTGTATAAATCAGCAGAGGCTTGAGGGGTGTAGTTGTTCCATTTAGACATTCTGTTGGCCATAATTTCATGAACTCGACGATCTCTTTCGTTGGCAATCGGTTCGTCCGTATGTCCCCAAGGGTATAGGATTAGCTCGGAAAAAGTGTGGAAAGAAAGAAGAGTTGTGATGTTTGGCTTATTCTCTACAAAAGCTTTAATGGCTTGAGTTTCTGGCTCACTAAAAGGCTTAGGTCCCATATAAACATCTGAAGAAGTTCTTTTAGATGAACCACCGGTTCCCCATAAGTAACCATAGTTTCTGTTCAGGTCCACACCATAGGTTCCATCACCATTATCACGACGATTTTTTCTCCACCTTTTATAAACACCATCAGCGATATCATGCTCCACTCCGTCAGGGTTTACCATTGGAATGATGTTGATTTCACGGCTATTGATGAGTTTTTGTAAATTGAAATTTTGAGAGTTGTAACCTTCTACTAAAGCTCTCGCAAGCATCAATGGCATTTCTGTAGATAGGTGCTCACGAGCATGGTGAGTTCCGGTAAATACGATGGCCGGTAATTGACTTGAATATCTCATGTTACCAGAGATTTTAATGTTAACGATCATTCTTCCTTCGTGTGTTCTTCCTATGTTTTGAAGTTGAACGATGTTTGGATTCAGAGCTCGAATGGCTTGCATTTCACGTAGCATTTCGTCGTAGTTATGAAATTTGGAATCTTTGCTAGGGAAGTCGAATAGACCGGCTTCAGCTTTGAAGTGCTCAATTAGTTTTCCAGTTTTCTTGGCAGCCTCAAGGTCGTCTTTGTTTCCGATAAGGATGGCGTAGTCGTCATGGATTCCATGCTCAATTGCTAAACCAGCATTAAGTAGTTCTGTTCTTTCCACCTTGTTTGTTGCTTTTAGCTTCATCCAATATTTTTCAGCTTCTACTTGCTTGGCAGCGAAAGCGCTACAAGCAAAAGAAGTGAAAATAGATAGAAGCATAATTTTTGTGATCATATGTTCCCCCCTATATGACATCGAAAGTTCGATGAACTTTAAATTCATTGGCCAAAGGCATTGGCTTAGAAATTCAAAAGTAATTCTTACCTAAGGCTAACGTAAATCTCTTTCATTGATTAGAGATTCGACTAAAGTCGCTACGCATGCAGACCTAGGTCTAGGGAGGTATAGGTTTTTAAATTTGATTAGTTCATGTTTACTGTAGCTACATAAGGTAGGTTTCGGTAGTAACCTTGGAAATCAAGGCCGTAGCCAACCACAAAGTCATCACCGATTTCAAAACCAACAAAGTCCACTTCACACTCTTCTTTTAAAGAATCTGGTTTTAGCAAAAGGCTGGCTGTTGTAATTGTTGCTGGATTTCTTGCGCCAATCACAGTCTTTAGATAGTTCATGGTTAAGCCTGAATCTACAATGTCTTCGATAAGTAGAACGTGTTTGTCTTTTACAGAATTGGCTAAGTCTAAAGTTAATTTTACTTCGCCAGAAGATTTTGTGCTATTGCCGTAGCTTGAGCAGCCATAAAACTCACATTGAATGTCCATATCAATTGCTCGTAAAAGGTCGGCGTAAAACATGATTGAACCTTTTAGCACTCCAACAGCAACGATGTCTTCTTTTCCGCTAAAACGTTCCTTGATTTGCTCGCCAAGCTCTTGAACTCGTTTTTGGATTTGTGCTTCAGAAATTAGAGTCGATAAATTCACGTGGTTCATATGTATCTCCTAGAAGGCTTAAAGTTATTGCATTCCCAGGAAACTGTCTAGAAAAAGGCTGTAGAATCAGGGTTTTTTTGTGATTTTTCGCAGAGTATCTTTTGAACTGCAAATGCCTTAAGCGAACTAGCTGTTTTCTGTGCTTAGTTTTCAGGGGTAATTTGCACTAAAACGTAGAAGTTTGACTCGCCATTTACGTAATACTCTGAACGAAAAATATTAAAGGGCGGAAAAATGTTTTCAGTAGCAATATCAAAGGGTACTTGTGGAAGAAAGCCTTTAAGTAGTAACCACTGACCAGGCTTGAGATAATCTGAAAAGCTTAAAGCGGATGCAATATTCTCTTCTTGAATGATTTGGAAAGAGGTGATGATTTCAATTCGCAGGCGATTACTTTCTTCTGTCCACTTAAGATTGTAACTAAAGTTGGAGCCATCGGGGTAGGGAGTTTCCACTAAAAACTGATTGTTGGCATTGGGTGTGCGGACTTCAGATAGTTGTTGGCTTAAAACACTAAAATTGTTTAAAACCTCTGGCATCGCCGGTAGCTTGTAGATTATATAATTCTCACCGCTTTGACGGGCCTCCATTTCTGGGAGCTCTAAAACCTCAGGTCCTTCCAAAAAGAATAGGGAGATTTGAAATTCTGTCCAATTCAAGTTTTCAATAACAGGATCTTTGATGGATTTGGGCCCAGCATTCTTTTCCATAACTTCGTTTATGGTTGCTTCCAATTCCTCGACGACACCGGTGTCTTCTTGATCTTGAGATTTTTCTAATTGATCGTATTTTTCAGGGTCGGATTCCCTTAAAGCATTGAGTTGTTCAATATTGTACTCTTCTATTTTCTTTTCAAAGCCGTTGTATTTGCTGTAAAAATAGTAGCTTGAACCAATAAACAGGCAGAGAAATAAAAAGCCATAAAAGCCAGCACTTTTTAAAGCTTTCTGTTGGATATTATCTTCTGGAGCTTTGTAGCTAGGAATGTGTACTCCGCATTTTGCGCAAAAATCATCTTTGGGTTGTTCAAAGTTACATTTAGGGCAGTGAATTAACATTCCTCGTCTCCAGGCAAATTATTTTTTTTAATGTGGCGATTTTAAGCCGACATGTCATCTCTCTATCCTCTTTTATATACTACACAAATTTAGTCTTTGAGTATTTGCTTAGCAGACCATTCCTAAACTTTTGACCAGGTCTTTAATTCGGATTAGCATGTTTGTAAATAGAGTGTGAATGTCCATGGAGGGACATGTTTTAATATTTCCATGTCTTTCGAATTACACAAACCCGTCCTTTTAAAAAATTTCCTAGAGCAACTTAGCTACTTTGATAATGTGCAAAACTATTTGGATTGCACCTTCGGGCGTGGTGGACATGCCGCAGAGGTTTTGCAGGCTTTCCCAGAGGCAAAGCTATTTGCTGTGGATCAGGATCAAGAGGCTTTGGATTACGCAAAGTCTGATTTTGTTCCAAAGTTTCAAGATAGAGAACTTCAGTTTTTTCATGAAAACTTTATGACCATGGATTTTGCCGAAAAAGGCATTAAGGACATGGATTTAATATTAGCGGACCTTGGCGTGAGTTCACCGCAATACGATCAAGCAGAGCGAGGATTTAGTTTTAACAAAGACGGGCCTTTGGATATGCGCATGGATCGTCGAAAAGAATTAACAGCGGCTGAGATCATTAACGAATGGGATGAAGAAGATTTAATTGATCTCTTTAAAAATATGGGGGAACATCGCCGACCATTTCGTGTGGTAAGAGCGATTGTAAATGATCGAAAAGAAAAACCTTATACTTCCACCCGAGAGCTTGCGAGCTTGATAGAAAGAGTAGATGGATGGAAAAAGAAAGGGAGTCACCCTGCCACCAAGTACTTTATGGCTCTGCGTTTGCAGGTAAATCAAGAGATAAATCTGCTTCCAGAATCTCTTGAAAATTTAATCCGAGCCCTTCGTCCAGGCGGAAGGCTGTTTGTGATTAGTTTTCACTCTATGGAAGATCGAATTATAAAACATCGTTTTAAAGATTTGCAAAGCTTTGGTAAGATCGTAAATAAGAAGGTGATTCAAGCGGATGAGGAAGAGTTGCAAGACAATCCTCGAGCAAGAACAGCTAAGTTACGCATTTTTGAAAGAGGCTAAGGTTGAATCGTTCCAGATGGAATTCGTTTTTAAATCTAATGATCCTAGTGGGGACATTATTTACGGTGGTTTTCTTTAAAATGGAAATTCGCCGAATGGGTTATGTAGTGTGGAAACTATCTCGCGCCGAAAAAATCGCCGAAGATACTAAGAACCTACATAAGCTAGAATATGCTCGATTAACTCGCCCTGAAAGAATCGAAGCTTTCGCTGCTAATTTCTTTTCTTTAAAAAAAGCAGAACACCAGCAAGTCGTCTACATGGAGGATTAATTTGTCCAAACGAATTACTTTGTTGTTTGTGGTATTTTTAATGATGTTTGGCAGTCTTTTGATTCGCGGTGGTGCATTGCAGGTAAATCCAAGCGAGAGATTGGCAAAGCGTTACGAAAGACAATTTACCAAGGTAATGAATGTAGAAGGCCGACGTGGGTACATTTATGATCGAGAAGGTCGTCAGTTGGCGGCTTCAGTGATTGCTTATTCTTTGTATGCAGATCCAAAAATGCTAGAAAAGCCTAGAACGGTATCTAAAAAGTTGGCAAAGATTCTTCCTGAAAAATGGACCGAAATATATAAGAAGCTTAAAAATAAAAAACGCAGGTTTGTTTGGTTAGGGCGTAGGTTAGATACAAAATTAAAAGACCAGATCAAGGCTTGGAATTATCGCGGTTTGGGTTTTATTGAAGAGCCAAAGCGAATTTATCCCAATGAAAGTTTGCTAGCAAATGTGTTGGGCTTTGTTGGTTCTAGCAGTCAAGGTTTAGGTGGTACAGAGGTTCGTTTTGAAGAAATCTTAAACGGCACTGGAAAATCTTTGAAGGTGGATCGTGACGCTAGAGGAAGACCACTTTTTATCAATGGTTTACTATTTAACGAGAGTCCCGATGGACATAACCTGCATTTAACCATAGACAACCCAATTCAGTATCAATTGGAAGCCGAGTTAAAGAGCAGTGTGGAAAAGTTTGAAGCTAGCGGAGCTGTTGGTGTGATTCTAAATGCGGAAACCTCTGAAGTTGTTGCGATGGCTTCTTATCCTAGCTTTAATCCGAATGATCCATTAAAATATTCGGCGCAAAATCGTAGGAACCGTTCTGTAACGGACCCCTTTGAATCGGGTTCGACGATGAAAGCGATTACCATTGCGTCTGCACTGCAAGAAAAAATTGCCAAACCAGAGTCTACTTATTTTTGTGAGAACGGAAGCTTTAAAATTGGTAGAAGAACCATTCGAGAGTCGGATCGAAAGCATCAGTGGAAATGGATGAGTGTTTCCGATATATTGAAAAAATCCTCAAACATTGGTACTACGAAAATTGCCTTCGAATTGGGAGACGATACACTTCGTCGAAGGCTTCTAGATTTTGGCTTTGGAGCTAAAACTTCTGATGACTTTACAGGGGAATCTCGAGGAATTTTACCAAAGCTTCCTTGGAATAAGCATTTGTTAAGTAATATATCTTTTGGCCACGGACTTGCAGTAACTCCATTGCAGGTTGCAAATGCTTATGCAGCCATAGCAAATGGCGGCCAGCTTCATAAGCCTTATTTGGTGAGTAAGATTACTGATGCAGAAGGAAGATTGGTGGAGACAAAAAAGCCTGAAGTGATTCGTAGAGTTTTGTCTCCTGAGGTTTCGCAGCAAATGCGAACGATGCTAGGCCATGTGACTGAAGATGGTGGAACAGCTAAAACAGCAAGAGTAGAAGGCTTTCCTGTGGGAGGGAAAACCGGTACTGCACAAAAAATCAATCCCGAAACAGGAACTTACGAAAAAGGTGGTTATGTTTCTAGTTTTGCTGGGATCATTCCTTTGGATCGACCGAAGTTAGTAATTTATATAGCAGTGGACGCACCTCAAACAGCTTACTATGCAACGGATGTTGCCGCTCCGACTTTTGCAAGGGTAGCTAGCTTTGCAGCAAGACATTATGGTTGGAAGCCTAGTGCTCCATTGAAAGAAAATTCAAAAATAAAATTAGCGAAAAAGAAAAGTAGCAAAATAAAACATTACCAAAGCAAACAAAAAAGAGCGCTTGCTGCCATTGAGTCAAAATTGGCTGAACAAAAATGGACTAAGATGCCAAACTTAAAGGGGTTGAGTTTGCGCGAAGTTATGCGAGATCTACGTCGCCAAGGCTTAGACGCAGATATTTACGGTTCTGGAAACCTGTCAAAAAGCATTCCTGAAGTAGGAGCAAGCTTGGAAAACCGCGAGAAAGTAAAGCTTTACTTTAAGTGAGGCAATAGCCTTTTTAGTTTTAGAAAAATCCTGTCAGCTTTATAAAATTTTTGCTCTTATATTTTTTAGGAGTAGGTCCTCTTTTTGGTTTTTTTGTTGTAGAGGTCCAAACCTTTAAATCTATTTTGTAATAAAAAGATTAGATAATTTAGAGAAGTGTCTTTTAGTGGTTCTAAACACTTGGTCGCGATAAAGGGCGGAAATGCGCCGATGCTGGAAGCCACGCCTAGCTATTCGCTCAGATCCTTATTTTGTCAGTGGGCTGTGCCTTTGAACAAAGAGCTGTAGATACCGATTTGTTCTATTTTCTTGGATAATTCCAATATTTCGGAACAATTGCTATCTTCAAATTTATTTAAATACCTGGAATTACGCAATTTATAACTTGGTCCCCTCTTTGCAAACTAAGTTTCTGAGTATTCGGAAAGGCTCAACTAATAGGAGACCAAATGAAAAATTTTGTTAAAAGTTTTATTGTATTAAGTATTCTTTTTATAGGAAGTAGTGGGTATGCATTTATTGAATTGCCAAGCTTACCAAAGTTGCCAAACTGTGGCGGTGATATTTGTCGTAAGATCGAGCATGCTAAAAACGAACTTTCAGGCAAAGCTGCAAAGGAACGGACAGATAATGCGAGGAGGCAAGCTCTAGAGGAAGAAAGGAAGAGGATTGAGGCGGAGAAGATAGCAAAACTAGAAGCATTAAAACTAGCAAGAAAAGCTGAATATGATCAGCTTGTTCTTTCAAAGGCCTATGAGACCCGAATGTTAAATTTTTTGAATAGCTCAATAAATTTATTAGATCGAGCAACTCTGGTGTCAGATATGACGTTAGCATTCGATCTAACAAAGGATATGCTTAATTTTATAGTTACCTCTGAGGATATTAATAAAAGCTTGAGCGAGAACCTTTCTTTAGTGGTTAGTGAAATGAATGAAATTAAGCCTGATCACCACGATTTAAGGGTGCTAATTGATTTAAGTCTATCTAGCCTAGTTGAATCTAAAAATGATGTAGAAGCCAGGTTAGTTAATTTGAATGAACAGATTAAAACCTATCAATTTTAGGAGTTGGTGATGAAGGCGCTTAAAATTTTGATAATAGGAATTTACTTAATTCCTTTTTCTCTGTGGGCTTTAGAAAAGAACTTTGAATCGGTGAGATCTAATTTATATCATGCAAAAAATCATGCTGATAGGCTTGAGATGGAGATCATCAAATTCAATAAAGATATCACTGAATACAATCGTCAGTCTGATTTACAAAATCGTTTAGAAGAAGAGAAAATAAAAAGGTTGCAATTCGTAAAGTATTATAACGAAAATTGTGAAGTTCTATCTACCAATTCTCAGATCAAAGACTGCAACCAAAAGGCAAAGCTTGCACTTTCTTACTTCCCCGCAAAAAAGTATCCCGAATGGCATAAAGCCTTTCGAACTTTGGCTATCATCACCAAGGTAGTGTTAGAGAATAGGGCCTGTAAAATTCATCCGCTCTCTAGCCTTAGTAAAGCGATCAAGCTTGATGCAAAGATAGAAGCTTTATTGGCATCAGGAAATAAGTTTCATGCACAATATTTACTTGATGGTTTTGAAGAGTCATTAAGGGATTCGGAAACTTGTATGGCAAGGCATGACTCTGCTTTGAGCAAAGTTTCTTCGATCAAAAAGAAAATATCACTGGTGAAATTCGAAGACGTGAAAAAAAGAGTTTGTCTCGATAATCAAAATAAAAAGGTGAAGCATATTTGTTCAAAAAAATTAAAAGAAGATCAGTTCTATAGAGAATTAAATTTTATCTCTTACGGGGTAGAAAGTGAAAATTAGGAGTGTCTTAATACTATTTACTCTATTAATCCAATCTAACTTCTCTACGGCTTCTATCACTAGACTGTGTCGATCGATTATTCAAGTACAAGCTTGTGATAGTTTTTCTGAATGTGGTGCTTCTGAGCCGATGTATCGAAGTGCTTGCTCTATGGAAGATGGTAATACTTATATTTATGATGAATCTGGTGAGTTAGTGAAAGTATTGAGGGATACACATATTCCTTGTTCTAGAGAAGGCATAGAGGGATGTGATTCTAAATCGGGCTTAAATTTAAGTACCGATCCTATAGCTGATTCAGATATTGGGAGTGGGATTTTTAGTGGACCTAGTTCAGAAGAAATAGCATCCTACCATGATTTTAGGGATCTAACAGGAATGAATGATCCTAAATTACCGCCAGGCTTAGGAGCTATGCCTTTTAAGAACTTTGAGCGAATCAAAACCTATCCTTTTAATGTTAGATCAAGGACTATTGATACTTTCAAAGTGAATTTGGGCATAATGCTAAAAGCGCAAAAAATTAAGACACAATCTAGCCCAAATCACGGCTATGAACCTCTGAGACCTCACCCTTACTTTGAAAGTGATTTGGGCCTGAAAGGGGTTTTAAGTATGATATCGCAAAAGGCAGGGGAGGTCTCAGAAGAAGATGTGTTAAACTTTGGGTGGCCAGAATTTGGTATATATGCTGATGAAGTATCGCAAAACCTTCGAAAACATTTTGCTAAACATGTTGAAGCATTGAATGAAAATTTGTTGATGAGAAAAAACTATTTGGATTCATCTGATAATTTATTGATGGGTGAGGAGGAAGTAGTTTCCCCAAGAATTAGCTACCCAATTGTGGATATCCCTTCTGAGTTTCAATTCAGAGAAGAACACAGAAATACATCAGAAAAAATATTTGATTACCAAGCTCCTGATGAAGAGAAAGCTCAAATCAAAGGGATATTAAATTATTTTTTAGATGAATCCATGGAAAGCTGGTCAAAGCAAGAATACCTTAAAGCGGTTAGGCAGCTAAAACTTGCTCAGGAGGGTCTTGATTTTCTCGTTGGTTGGGATCCTATTTCTGGATTTGTCAGATCAGCTTGGGAGCTAGTAGAGGGAAAAAATCTTATTACCGGTGAAGAACTAGGTTCTTGGGAATATGCATTTGCCTTAATTGGTATCGCAACTATGGGGACCAGTTCTACAGCGATAAAAGGGGTGCAAACAACTCAAAAAATTCTTAGAAAATTAGATAAATTCGTCGGCCTTAAGCCTTTAGCAAGAGGTATTTCAGAAAAAAGTCTTGTCGGTTTACGTCATATTGAAAAATGGAACCCTATAACTAATTCCTCAGAAAAAGCTGTACAGGAACTCACAGGAGTTTTGAAGCGTTACGAAAAAATGCTACCTGGTTCGGTGGAACTTACAAAGTTGTATGACAAATCAAAACTGAAATACTATAACCCCATGAACCCCGGGCCACTAAGTGAATTAAATAAAGGTGGTTATCGAATATCTGATACCTTTCGAAGTGGTACTTACTTTGAAGTAACAAGTTCACAGCCTACAAAAGTTTACCGTGTTTGGGGTGGAGAAGTTAAAAAACGAGGGGGATACTGGACTAGAGTGAAACCACAGGGGGCAACACAGGTTGCAATGGATTCTGCCCTTGACCCTAACTGGGGTAATCTTACTAATGAAATAGCGGTAATGAATATTCCTGAGGGGGTAACTTTTTATGAAGGGGTTGTATCAAATATCAAAATCAGAAAGGGGCTAGGTGCACCTGCAACAGGTGTGTTGCCAGGTGGAGGGAATCAGATATATATTGATCCAAATTTAATTAAAAAGGAATGGTTAAGTAATGAGTAAAGATTTTAGTTACACCCAATTTATAAACGATCTTGTAAATAAAGATATTGTTTGGATAGAGAAGGAGTATAAAGGGAACTTACCGGCTGAAGTATCTATAGATACTTTGATAAAAAAAATAATGGAACATGGCATGGAAGAAAAATTTATTGACCAGGATATTTTTAGTCACTGCGCTGATGGCCAGTATCTTATTAGAGAAAAAGGTTTTTTTCTAAGTGTATATCGTGAAAGAGGTATGGTGCTTTCGGAAGAAAAGTTTAAAAAAATTGAAGATGGCTTGAAGGATAAGTTGAAAGAACTACATTGGTGGTTATGAGAGCATTTAAACTCAGCCTTAAAAGCAAAGTTAAACCTCGGGGCCGTACAAGTTGTAGTGGATTCAAGTCTTGATCCTAATGGGCTAGGTGAACCTGCAACCGGTGTAATACCAGGTTGGGGGGGGATCAAATATAGGTTGATCCAAATTTAATTAAAAAAAGAGAGGTTAAGTAATGATCAAAGATTTTAGTTACATTCAATTTATAAACGACCTTTTAAATCAAAACGTTGCCTGGATAAAGAATAAGTATAAAGGGGAATTGCCTCCCGAAGTTTCTATAGACACTTTGATAAAGAAAATATTGGAATATGAGATGGAAGAAAGATTTATTGATCAGGATATTTTTAGTCACAATGCAGATGGTCAATATCTTCTTAGAGAAAAAGACTGTTTCCTAAGTATTTATCGTGAGAGAGGTATGGTGCTTATGGAAGAAAAGTTTAAAAATATCGAAGATGGCCTGAAGGAAAAACTGCAAGGAAAGTATTGGTGGTTATGAGAGCTTTTAGGGGCAGTCTTAAAAGTGAAGACCAATAAATAAGTCTTAATAAGCTATCAAGACATATTTAACTCGCACTTTTTTAAAAAAGGGTTCAACAGGCGCTGTGTGGAAATATTAACTGTTTGAAAGTTATAAATAAATACTTAGAAAAACCATCTAAAGTTATTAAAAACAAGCATTTTCAATGATTTCAGATATTGAAGAAGGTCTCAGGTTAGGTGATGAACAACAGGGAGCATAGCTTAAAAACACTTGCTCCAGATCGTGAAGTGTGACCTAATGTCACAAATATGAAACTCAGTGAAATACAAAAGCAAATTGCCAGCATTCGCATATTTAATGATCAAATCATTTCTCTTGAGCAAATCAAAAGAGACAATCAAAGCTTTCAAAAAAACGATGTTTTTGTTGCCATCAAAGGCAATTCTTGGGATGGCCATTCTTTTATCGAAGAGGCCGCAAAAACTGCTAGCTTAGTTGTTATCGAAGACCCTCAATACGTAGAGGTTCTGCAAATGGCAAAGTGTAATTTTTGGTATGCTGCAAATGCTAGAAAAGCACTTACCGATTTGTTGGCAATTTTAGTAAATTCGAAATTGCAAGAAATGGGTTTTATTGGGATTACCGGTACTAACGGAAAAACTAGTTTAAGCAATCTCCTTGAACAGGCTTATGAATGTTCTGGAGAATCCATCGGAGTTATTGGTACGATTGATCATCACTACAAAAATCAGGTTTGGCCGACGAAGCTTACAAGTCCTGGGCCAATCGAATTGGTTCATCGGTTGATCGAAATGTCTGAGGCAGGGGCGCATAAAATTGCTATGGAAGTGTCTTCTCATGCTTTAGACCAATACCGAGCTGATAGCATTCGCTTTAAAGCAGCTGTCTTTTTAAACTTAACGCAAGATCATTTAGATTATCACCATAGTATGGAGAATTATTTTCGAGCAAAGTGTCGCCTTTTCACTGACCTGCTAACGGAAGATGGAATAGCAGTGATTAATAAAGATGATCCTTATGGACAACGCTTGATGGACTTACCCATTAAAAATAAGAAAGTAAGTTTTGGAAGGCTTGGCTCCTCGGCAGACTATAATTATGAAATTCTAGAAGAGAGTCTTTCTTCCTTGAAAATAAACGTGAAAAGTAACTCGCACCAAGAAGAGCTTAGTTTAAACTTATTAGGTTCTTACAATGCTGAAAATTTTGTGGCCGCACTCGCTGTGGCAAATGAAATGATTCCTAATTTTAGCTGGAAGCATTTTGCGCAAAACACTAAGCCAATTCGAGGTCGTTTAGAGCGTGTAGAAAATGAAAAAGAACTGCATTGTTTTGTGGACTACGCCCATACGCCAGATGCTTTGCTTAAGGCATTGCAGGCAATTAACAATGCAAATCTAAAAAAGAAGAAGGTTCATTGTGTATTTGGTGCTGGTGGTGATCGAGACAAAACTAAACGCCCTTTAATGGCAAAAGCGGCTGAGTCTTTGGCTGATTTTATTTATGTCACTTCAGATAACCCTCGAACGGAAGATCCGCAGGCTATCATTGATGATATATTTGAAGGCTTTAAAAAGAAAAAATCGAAAAAAATATTCTCCGAGATAGACAGAAAAAAAGCGATGCAAATGGCTGTGAACAATGCCAAACTAGGAGACGTAATTTTAGTGGCTGGTAAAGGTCATGAGGATTACCAAGAAATTAATGGTGAGAGATTGTTTTTTAGTGACGTTCAAGCTTTAAAAGAAATTCTAGGAAATTAAGATGGAATACCTACATACAATGCTTCGAGTGAAAGATTTGGATCGCGCTCTAGATTTTTTTGTTAATAAATTAGGCCTTAAGGAGATTCGTCGTAAAGAGGTACCGAGTGGCAAATTTACTTTAGTTTTCTTAGCCACTGAGAAAGGCCAAGCCGAGATTGAATTAACTTACAATTGGAACCAGGAAGAGGAATATAGCTCCGGAAGAAACTTCGGGCATCTAGCTTACCGAGTAGATAATATATATGATCTTTGTCAAAGACTGATGGACCAAGGAGTAGAGATTCTTCGTCCACCAAGAGATGGTCATATGGCTTTTATTAAAAGTCCTGACGGTATTTCGGTTGAGCTTTTGCAAAAAGGCGATGACCTAGCTCCCAAGGAGCCTTGGGTCAGTATGGAAAATCAAGGAACTTGGTAGGGAGTAAATATGGCTTGGCAGGCAAACTCAGACTATGTAATTGATCTTTTAGCTGCAGATTTAGTTCATGGTAATGAACAAGACTTCATTGGCTATGGCACCGACACCCGTAAAAACCTGGATGGAAAATTATTTATTGCCTTAGAAGGGGATCAGTTTGATGCCCATAAGTTTGTTTACCAAGCGGCAACTCAAAAAGCCAGTGGTGCCTTGGTTGGGAAAGCTCTTGACCAAGAGCAATTAGAAAAATTAGAAAAAGATTATCCAAGTTTTGCTTTGATTCAATGTGATGATAGTTTGCTGGGTTTGCAAAAATTGGCAAATGCTTGGCGAAAAGACTGTGGATTTACAGTGATTGGAATTACTGGAAGTAACGGCAAAACTACCACGAAAGAATTTTTGCAAAGTATTTTAAGTCACAAATACAAAACCTATAGTTCAGAAGGTAGTTTAAACAATCATTGGGGAGTTCCATTTACTTTGTTAAATGCTAGTCCTCAACATGAGGTGGTCATCGCTGAAATGGGAATGAACAATCCTGGAGAAATTCACAGACTTTGTGAGATTGCTGAGCCAGATCATGTTTGTGTGACTTTTGTAGGCCGAGGCCACTTAGAGGGTTTAGGGAGTATTGAGGGTGTTGCCAAAGAAAAGGCTAGTATCTACAAATATTCTAAAGAGACTAAAAAAGTTTTTAATCTAGATAATCCTTATACTAAAAAAATGTATCACGAATTTTCTCAAAGAGATGATGTGAGCTTTGCTTCGACTACTGATGCTGATGTTTCTATGGCTGTGGTAGACTCTGCATTGCAGTCCATGCAAATTGAGGGAAAAATTTTAGATCTTAGTTTTGCAAAAGAAGTTCAAATTTATGGAAAACACAACGTAACCAATTTAATGGCAGCAAGTGGTTTGGCTTTATTGGTTGGTATGAGTCCTTACGAAATCGTGAACTCGTTCAACAATTTAAAAATGGCTTGGGGAAGAAATCAAGTAATGGAGATCGGTGATCACCTTGTGGTTTTTGATGGCTATAACGCAAACCCTGATTCTATGGATGCCTTTCTAAGTAATGCAGCTGATGTTGAAGTGGAAGGTAACAAGTTTTTATTGCTAGGTGAAATGCTGGAGTTGGGTGAATCCGCAGCAGCAGCTCATGAAGCGCTTGCACGTGCTGCTAGTCAGGCTAACTTTAAAGCAGTTCATTTTTTCGGCCCAAGTTTTAAGCATTTTGAGGCTGGTTTAGAGACTTACAAAAACAAAGAAAGCTGTGTATTATCAAGTACTTATGAAGAAAGTCTTGCAAAAAAAATACAATCTATGCTAGAACCTAAGGACGCAATTTTTATCAAAGCCTCTAGAGGCATGAGATTAGAACGCTTTATGGATTTGCTCCGCGAATAAAAGCTTTAGGTAACCAGCATATGTTGTATAAATTATTGTATTCTCTTTCGGAAGACTTCGCAGCTCTGAACGTTTTTCGTTACATCTCATTTAGAACCTTTCTTTCTTTTTTCTCTTCTTTTTTAATTGCTTGGCTGTGGGGACCCTTATTCATTCGTCGCCTAGTTTCAAGACAGGTTGGGCAAGTTGTTCGCGACGATGGACCTCAATCACATTTGAAAAAAACGGGAACTCCTACCATGGGTGGTTCATTAATTGTTATGAGTTTGGTGATTCCTGCTTTACTTTGGGTGGATTTATCAAGTCCATTGGTTTGGGCTACTTTGGCAATCACAGTTTGTTTTGCAGCCATTGGATATGTGGATGATTATCAAAAAGTAGTTCATAAAAATACTAAGGGTTTATCGGGAAAACTAAGGTTACTACTGGAGTTTACAGTAACTTTGATTGCAATGGCGGCTTTAGTTGCTTGGACAAATTTTTCCACAGAACTTCATTTTCCATTCTTTAAAAATGTAGTTTTCGATTTAGGTTGGTTCTATGTTCCTTTTGCGGCCTTCGTAATTGTGGGCTGTGCTAATGCTGTTAACTTAACAGATGGCCTTGATGGATTGGCAATCGTACCGGTAATCATAGCTTCAGGAACTTATGCCTTGTTTGCTTATGTGGCTGGACACAGCGAATTGTCTTCTTACCTACAAATTCCATATGTAGTAGGGGCAGGTGAGCTTGCTCCATTAGCGGCAAGTATGATTGCAGCGGGTCTTGGCTTTCTTTGGTATAACGCTTATCCAGCTCAAGTTTTCATGGGCGATGTTGGAAGTTTAGGAATCGGTGGTTTCGTGGGAACTCTTGCGGTTTTAACAAAAAATGAAATTATCCTTGCTGTTGTTGGTGGGGTTTTTGTAGCAGAGGCCTTGAGTGTAATTGCTCAGGTTACTTCTTTTAAATTAACAGGTAAACGGGTGCTACGCATGGCGCCTCTTCATCATCACTTTGAGCTCAAAGGAGTTACCGAGCCTAAAGTGATTGTACGTTTTTGGATTGTTTCAATTATTTTGGCAGTCATTGGTTTAAGTACACTAAAATTGAGGTAGTGAATTATGATGGATGTAGCAGGTAGAAGAATTATGGTTGTTGGTTTGGGACGCACAGGTGTTTCCTTGACCAAATTTCTTGCTGGTAAAGGTGCGAAGGTTACGGTTTCTGACCACAAATCTCCAGCTGAGCTTGCAAACTATTTAGATGAAATTGATCACTTAGAATTAAGCTACGATCTTGGGACTCACACTCCTAGAACTTTCATTGAACAAGAAATGATTATTTTATCTCCAGGGATTTCTCCGGAGTTAAAGATTTTTGAATACGCTAGAAACCACGGTGTTCGTGTGACTGGAGAATTTGAATTTGCTTCTCAGTTTATCGAAGAGCCAGTACTAGCAGTTACAGGTACAAATGGTAAGTCTACCGCATGCCGTTTGATGGAGAGAATGCTTTCTCTTTCAGGAATTAACGTTTGGTTAGGTGGAAATTTTGGAACGCCTTTAATCGACTACGTTTTGTCTGATAAAAAGGTGGATGTGATTATTGCTGAAGTGTCTAGTTTTCAATTAGAGCATGTTGAGAGCTTTAATCCACACAATATCGTTTTTATGAACTTGGCAGAAAATCACTTGGATCGCCATAGAACTTTTGAGTCTTACGTAAATGCGAAGCGTAAGATTTTCCGTAATACAAACCACAAAACTACAAGTGTATTGAACGCAGATGATAAACGAGTGGTAGATTTAGCTCGTGATCCAATCGTTCAGCGTGGACGTATTTTGTACTTTTCACGCAAAGCAGTTTTAGAGCCTCAGATCATGAACATCGGTGGTGCGGTAAACGTTCGTAATGAAATTCGTCTTCGTGTTGGACCTGAAATCGAAATCTTCCGTACGGATAAGATGAAAATGAAAGGTCGTCACGGAATTGAAAATATCATGGCTGCCATTTTGGCAACTCGTGAATTAGGGGCGAAGCCAGAAGTGATTCAAGATGTAATTGATAACTTTCCAGGTCTTGAGCACCGTATCGAATACGTTCGTAAAGCGGGTGGAGTTTTATTTTACAATGACTCCAAAGCGACGAACCCACATGCTGTAATTCGTGCTCTTGATGCTTTTGATGAGCCAGTGATTTTAGTGATGGGTGGAAAAGAGACAAACCTAAACTATGAGCCTTTAATTCCATTCATACGTCAGAAGGTGAAGAACTTAATTTTAGTTGGTGAAGTAAAAGAGCGTATTAACCGTGCACTTGGAGACTACACTGAAACTTTCTTGATCGGTACTTTCGAAGAAGCGATATTAATTGCTTATCAAAAGTCTCGAATTGATGATATCATTTTACTAAGTCCTGGTGCTAGCAGCCATGACATGTTTGATAATTATGTGGAAAGAGGAAACTACTTCAAAAAACTCGTCAACAAGTTCAGCTAAGTCTTCCAAAAGGGGGCGAAACCCATTCTCGTCCCTTTTTCGAACCAAGATTAGCGAAGTAGATTTCGACTTATTCTTAGTATTTTTCTTATTTTTAGGTATAGGGCTCGTGCAGGTTTATTCCACGAGCTTTATTTTTGCTACCGAACGCTTAAACGACGGTCTTTTCTTCTTTAAAAAGCAAGCCATATTCAGTCTACTTTCTATTCTTTGTATGTTTGGTTTTATGAACCTTCCACTTAGATATTTAAAAAAGTTCGGAATTTTACTTTGGATAGGTGCAACTCTCTCTGTCTTAGCTGTGTATATTCCTGGGGTTGGAGTTCGTGTAGGTGGTGCACTTCGGTGGATTCAGTTACCAATGGGAATCCGTTTTGAGGGATCTGAGTATTTGAAAATATTCTTACCAGTGGCTTTAGCTAGTATGTTAGTTGGACCCTGGAAGTTGTTTGGCAAGTGGTCATTTGTGGCGAAAGTTAGTGTATTGGCTTTACCAATGATCGTTTTGTTGAAACATCCTGATTTTGGTAGTTTTGTTTTACTTTCTGCCGTGATTTTTTCGGTACTATTTGCTTTCGGTCTTGCTTGGAAATACATTGGCGCCGCTTTTTTAGTGGGTCTCAGTAGTTTCTTAGCTTTGATATGGTTTGTTCCTTATCGTAAGGCAAGATTAATGGCCTTTTTAGATCCATGGTCAGATCCCAATGGTTCAAGTTTTCAAGTGATTCAGTCTATGCTTGGTTTTTACAGCGGAGGCATCACTGGTAAGGGATTAGGGCAGGGACAATTGAAGTTATTCTTTCTTCCAGAAGCGCATACTGATTTTACTTTATCAGTTTTTGCCGAAGAATTTGGTTATATCGGTTTGGTTTTAATTATTTGTCTTTATGCATTTGTAATGGTTAAAGGCTTTCGAATTAGTTTAAGAGTTCAAGATTTCTATTACCGAGTGGTTGCATTAGGATTAACCTGTATGTTTTCCTTCCAAGTGTTTATAAACATGGGAGTAAATATGGGTTTACTACCTACCAAGGGTTTAACCTTACCTTTTTTGAGTTATGGTGGAAGTTCGCTCGTAGCCATGGGTATTTTATTTGGACTTTTATTAAACATTTCTAGATTTCAACAAGGTCGAAACATTGAGTGATTGTATAATATTGACTGGTGGTGGAACTGGCGGCCATTTGTACCCAGGTTTTGCTGTAGCCCAAGAAATTAAAAAACGCTCGCCTGAAACCGAGTGTTTTTTTGTCGGTTCCACAAGGGGAATTGAAAATAAAGTATTACCTACTTCTGATTATCCCCATAAATTAATGAATATTGGCCCCTTAAATGGAGTATCGAAGTTTCAATTGTTAAAAACACTATTGCAACTGCCTTTTTCTATTTGGTCGGCTAGAAAGCTTTTAAAACAAAAGAAACCAAAGGCAGTAATCGGTTTTGGGGGCTACGCTAGCGGTCCAGTATTATTGGCCTGTCTATTAACTAAAACGCCTTTCTTTATGTGGGAAGGAAATGCCATGCCAGGCTTAGTCACTCGTAAAATTGGTAAGTACGCCCAAAGGGTTTTTCTCGCTTTAGAGACTGGGAAAAAACGATTTTCTGGAATGAAGACGGAAGTAGTGGGTGTACCAACGCGCTTTGAAGGACAAAGTAGTGAGGCGCAAGCGAAGCCACATCAGCCTTTGCGCGTTTTTGTTTTTGGTGGGAGCCAAGGCTCTAAAGCTATCAATGAAATGATTTGGGAGTTGATGAACAGTCCTTTTGGGGAAAAACTCGATGAAGCTTTTGAGATTTACCATCAGGTAGGGAAAACTGGGGTTTCTCAATTGGCGAATGTCTCTGCGGATAAAGAGTATTATCAGGGTAGAGAGTTTGTTCAAGACATGAAAGCTAGGTATGAATGGGCTGACATAGTGATATGCAGAACTGGAGCCAGTAGCATTTCGGAACTCACTCAAATGGGATTACCTGGGATTTTTATTCCACTCCCAACATCGGCAGATGATCACCAAAGGAAAAATGCAAAGTTTCTAGAGGAGAGTTTCGCCGGTATTTATATGGAACAGGGAAAAGAAAAGTCCGATGTATTGTATCAAAACCTTTTGAAATTTTCTGACCCAGACTTTTACGCTCGTTGTGCCAAAGCAAGTGCTGGCGCTGCAAAGTTTGGTGCCGCAGAAAAGATCGTGGACTTCTTACTCTAATTTTTAGACTTGTTGCTTATAGGGTTCGAAGTCTCTTGGGCTTTGTCCATCCATACCTATCTACATGCCTGCTAATGGTTGTTTTTTCTGTAAATCAAACCTAAACTAAGCTGAAAGTTTAGAGGTGATGTTTTGAAAAAAATTAAACTGTTTTTACAATTAATCTTAGTCTTATTTATTTTTGTAGTAGCTTTCCAGTTGGGAAAAAACACTAAGCCAATATCAAGTATTGAAACAAAATATAGTACAAAGCAAGATTCTGCTTTTGAGCCCATTGCTGAAGAAATGGATTCATCTGACTTAAAAAAAATATACGTTCCAGTCTATTCTCATATTTATGTTTCTAAAGGTGATATTTTAGAAATGGCAGTGACCTTAAGTATTCGAAATACAGATAGAAAAAATAAAATTAAAATTGAAAGAGTCGACTATTTTTCGACCAATGGTAAAAAGTTGCGAAGTTATTTTGCTAAAGGCTTAGAGCTATCTGCCCTAGAGAGTAAAGAAGTTTTTATCAAAGATTTTGATACTGAGGGTGGATCTGGCGCAAACTTTATTGTGTATTTAAGCTATGACGAAGGCACTAATCCAACGCTTGTTGAGTCTATCATGAGTTCAAGGTCTACGACCAATTCGTTTGTTTTTAGTAGTCGCGGTGAGTATATAAAATAATTTAAAACTGGAGCCTGTTGTGGATGGAAGCTTCGTAAAAGACATCGCCATTGCCTTGGGCGTGGCTGCAATAACAATTCATTGGATGGCTAAGTTTAGACTGCCATCGGTGATTGGCTATTTACTCGCAGGTTTTTTAGTCGGACCTTATATTCCAATACCTTTATTTGCTAATCCAGAGCGACTTCAATCCTTATCAGAGTTTGGAGTTGTCTTGGTAATGTTTTCTATTGGTATGGACTTTAAAATTCGTAAGTTCTTTAAAGTACTCCCAAGCTCTGGTTTAATTGCATTTGTCGAAGTGTCGGCGATGTATTTAGTTGGACATTCTTTGGGATCGGCATTTGGTGCGTCCTCACTAGAGGCAATTTTTTGGGGAGGAGCCTTAGCGGTATCTTCTTCAACAATGATTGTGAGTAAGTTATTTGAAGCTGAGCCACCGAGTACTAAAACCAAAGATCAGGTAATGGGAATTCTGGTTTTACAAGACATTCTAGCAATTTTGGTTTTAACTGTGCTAGGAACTCTAGCGGTAAGTAAAGAGTTGGATATTGATAAAATCGCTCCCAATATTAGCCAGTTGATTTTGACTTTAGTGGTTTTTATTGTGGGAGGTTTATTTTTTATTCCAAAATACATTAAGAAAGTTAGCCTTATTAAAAATCCTGAGCTTTTGATTATCGTATCTACGGGCCTGTGTTTTGTCATGGCGGCTTCGATGCAGAGTTTTGGTTATTCTGTGGCATTAGGAGCCTTTTTAGCAGGAGTATTGATCGCAGAAAGTGGGGAAGCCAAATACATTGTGGAAATATCAAGACCGATGAAGGATGTATTTGTCGCGATATTCTTTGTTTCTGTTGGTATGGGGGTTGATCCTGTATTGGCGTTTGAATATCTACCGCAGGCATCGCTGTTGGCTTTTTGTGTGATCGCAGCACAATTCACTTTTGTTGTTTTGGGGAGTATACTCTCTGGTGCTGGCTTGAATAAATCTTTGTATAGTGGTTTGGCTCTTGGACAAATTGGAGAGTTTTCATTTATCATTTCTGGTGTAGCAGTTGCCGCAGGGATAGCCGGTAAAGAATTTCAAGTGATTATCGTAACAGCTGCCATTATCACTTCTTTCACAAGTCCAATTTTATGGAAGAAGTCTAAAGTTATTGTTGCTAAGATATCAAAAAACACACCAAGCTCGGTGCGAGTTGCCATTGGATTTATCGAAGCATGGTATGAGAAGATTGCAAGCTATAGGACTAGTAATTCTAAGTTACTAGGGATTCCTAAAAAAATTATTATTGGCTTAGTAGTAGACTTCATTTTATTACTATTTTTACCACCGCTTTTGACAAAGTATTTGCCAGACATTCTAGGAAAATTAGGTTTGAGTAGCAGCGGAGAAGTAAATCACTTTTTGAGTCTCGGGATTATTTGTTTGGTAATGTTGCCCATTGTTTATGGTTTTTTTAAGATGGCCTCTTCGGTGGTCATCAATATATCCAGTCCGGTTTTTTCTGAAGCGGTAACAACTGAAGAAAATAAAACTCTAAAGCTCTTTCGTCTCTCTATCTGGGCAGGAATTTGTTTATTGGCAATGTTGCCTGCAATCATTGTTTTTCGATTTTTCTACAGTGGATATGTGGTAATAGCTATTTCTAGTGTTTTCTTTCTTGGTCTAATCTATACATTAATCAAAACGGCCGGAGGAATTGCCTTTGAATATGAAACCGGGAGTGGAAAACTTTTAAATGTCATTAAAAACCGAACTCAGCTTTTGGAAGAAGAAAGCAATGGATTAGAAGTTGAAATGGATTCTTTCCCAGGAATGGATGAGTCAGAAATCGTGATTATGAATAATTCAAATTTTGATGGAAAGACCCTGTCGGAACTAGACATTCGAGCTAAGACTGGTGCCACCATTGTTTCTATAGTCTCATCCAGTAACAAGATTATGTTTCCGGTATCTTCAACTAAGGTTTTTAAAGGTGATCGTTTGAGGGTGTTTGGAAATCCAGAGGCGATTGAAAGAATAAAAAGTTATTTGGATAGCTAGAGTGGGTTGTTCTTAAACTTAACAAAAAAATCCTTAAACTTTGGAGGTAATTTAACTTCCAATCTTTACTGTCTTTATATTTACTTTGATGACTTAAGCTCGCCGTTTTCTAATTTGATCTTTATAGTTGGATCATCATGCATGGAGCAAATTATTTTTTCTGGCCCTTTATAGGCAACACACCAACTTTGCTTAAAGAGCTCTTTGGGCTCAATAATCATCTCTATTTGAGGTTGATCAGAAAGATATATAACGAATATTTTACTAATTAAGTTTCCTTGATGATTAAATCTTAGTTTATAAAAAGACATGTAGAATGAGCCACCAAGACTGATCAGAAGCATTTGATCACTAGTTTTTACTATTAATTCTTTACTTTGGTCTTTTAAAGCAGCAATTAGTTTTTTAGCATTTTTAGTGTCAGGATAGTTATTCAAAATATCTTCGAATAAAGAATCTAAAGTGAGTCTAACATCCAAATAGCTTGATTCGATAAAATTACCAGACTGAACTGTCTGCATGGCAGTTTCGTCCCATACTTGAAAACCTTTTCCGGTTGCGAGGCTTAGTTCTACCAAGCTATCTGCAGAGATCGGCAAAGAGTCACCAGGAGCGCTAAGTTCAATTTTTTCTTGAGATTCACTATCAGAGTAATGTTCATCGCAGTCTCTATCATTGCCTCTAAAAGTCCAACCTAAATCAGCTTTAGGAAGATTTATTTTAGGCCCTCTCCAGCACATTCCATTGACTGCTTCCTGGGGTGGGGTCACTATCACTGAGTCTTTATTTAACTGCTTCATGTAGTCAGAGAGCGCATGTCTAAAATTGGTTAATTGCTCATTGGATGAAATAAATTTTGATAAATAGCCACTCCCTAAAAAAGGATAATATTTTTGCATCTCTAAGGGAGTTACAAAATTGGATAGCAGAAAGTTTCGTCCATTTTTCTTTAGCTGTTGATAGAGTAAAACGAACAACGAAGGGTCTTTGGTAAACTCTTCTATTAAAAAACTTATGTTATCAATATGTTGGTCTCTTAGTAATCCTCTTGAGATGCGGAATTTTATAGTTTCATGATCTCTCTTTATGTCGCCGCCTGATAGATATTCTAATAATGAATGGATAGTATGGTTTCTTTTACTTGTTGCCGAAAATTTTTCATCTAATTCACCAAGGTTTGTTTTCAACCAAAGAAAGTCCTCTTCTCTCCAGCTTAATTGAATAGGCGAGCGTTTCTCTACGTTAAAAATGTTCTGATAGGATAGGGAGGACTGAGCCCAATCGTCTTCGAGATAAACAATGTTGTTTATTTTTTCCATGATAGCAAAAATATTATTTTGATACTGTAGATTAAGGATCTGATAATAATCATCGTGGGAAAAAAGCCTTAACTTAAAAGTATCGTTTATTTGTTGAATTTCGAACTTTTTAAATTGGCTTTCTTGAGTAGGTTTTTTGTAGGAAATCTCTAACTTACTCCCTGATGCTGAGTTGGTCTCGCTAACAATTTCATTCAATATATTGTCTAAATCAGTCTCAATAAAATAGTTATTGATGTTAGATGAGCTATCCACTTCAGAAATGGCTCCAGCTGCTCCATTGTGTGAAGGTGTTTTGTGTGCTGTATAGGATATTTTTGCAGAATATGGTATTTCATTAAAGGAGCTTGTTTCATCTGTGAGGAATCTTGCTTCTAAGTCATTTCTTCGAATTGTATCGAGAGCTCCAAATCTTTCACCAATAGAATCCCCAATGCTAAAACTGGAGCCTACTGAGACTAGTTTTTTTCCAAAATTTTTGAGTGTCTGCCATAGCTCGGTGCTTTGCACTTCAGAAATATCAGGTTGTTTAAATGGTCCATGAAAACCTAACTCATTCACTGGCCAATCAAAATCTGTTTCAAAGTTCCTTGCCATTAAGGCCAATAAAAAATTTGGTTTATACATGGTTCTTTGGGGTGTTGATGTATACAGTCCACCAGCGACCATTTCGTGATAGGTTTTAGTAGATTTATTATAGATGAAAGTTTCGATGTGATCTGAATCTAGAAAAATTCCTAATCGTAAATTGGCATTTGCTAATTCTCTTTGGTAAGGGTAAAGAAGAGCGGTAAATAACATAGTTTGTGCAACACAGTTGCCACCCCAGTCGAGCATTGTACCAACGAAATTCGGGTAATCGCGTTTATACTCTGAAAGTACACCATTGATTAATAGGAATCTTATTTTCTCGATATCTTCTTCATCTAAAGTACCATCTGCTGCTAATTTTCGGACCTCTGTTTGGTGAAATTGAATTTTATTATGGACGATATCTTTAGCTAATTCATTGGGATAAAAACCACTATTATGCTCTAGGGATATCATCATGTCCATAATAGGAGCTTCGTTTTCCCCTAAAACTCGGTTATAGGTGTCCTCAATAAAACCTAGTATTTCATCATCCGTGTACAGGGTGGTTTCCTCTTTTAACACTGAGGAGGGAAGCTCACTTGTAAAAAGTTTTTCAGACAAGGATTTAGCAATGAATTTTAGCCGTATTGCTAAAACAAGGCTATCCTTAGCTCCTATTTGCGCAGATGAGGTATTAGCATTTTCGGCACTGCCTGTTTCAGAACTAGCTAAATAATAAAGAATACCTGTGTGCAGGCCAATAGATTTCGCTAGAGCAATATGCTGATTCATTGAGTTCATAGTAGATTTACCTAGTTGGAATAAAGACTTTACTTTTTCCTTAATTTTCTCTGCTCTAAGTCCTTTAATATTATTTGGTAATTGTGGAATCTTTGCGCCTGAGAGTTGTTTAAGGCCAAGTCCACCTAGTAAAATTGAACCAACGAGCCTGGCTGTTTCCATGTTTTTATAGCCGGGTATTTGTTTTTGAATTTGAGATGCAAAGGCTCTTATTTCAAAATTATTAGACTGTTTAAAAATTTCTAGTAGAAGATTAGCTAGTTTGTATTCTTGAGAATTTGCAATTAAATAGCGATTGATCCCGTCAATGATTCTTAGAATTCTTTGATCTAAAATTTCTTCTCTTTCACTTTGTAGAACGAAGCCTAAAAAATCATTATTGGCTTTACCAAGTGGGGTTTGATGTTCCCTGGAAGCCCCGTCATGTAGGGTTTTCCAGTAAATGTAATGTCGACCTAAAACATAAGATTTGTCTGCGGCGATACTATCGAAAATTTCAAGGCTGTTTGAGTATTTTGCTTCATTGATTCTTTTATCCCATTCTTTTAAAAAACTTTGTAAGTAGACCCATCTACTCAATGCATGAGGTCTGTATTCTGTTTTAATTTCTAAACCAGCATTGGTTATCACTAAGCTATATAAACTATGGGTGAGTTGTTGATTGATCTGTTCTTCAAGAGAACTAGGCTCAGTATTTGCGGAAACAAGGATGCTAGTGCAAAGCAAGGCTATTGAAAAGGCGATAAGTCTTAGGATTCTCATACAATTTTAAAATGCAAGAATTGGACTGACAGAAACCCAGTACTTTCAAGTGCTTAAGAAGTCTTTTGGTGTTCGCTGACAAATTTTGCCCATCGGTTATCAAAATATAAACACATAAGGCTAGAAATAAGACGGCTTTGCAGGGCATTTGAAAAATGGGGTCTTAAGTCATAAGCTATTCTAATTAACAATCAATTTGGACTTGAGCAGGAAAAGTAAATTAGGGGACTGGTTGATAAGGTATTTAACAGGAGACTTGAAAGCACTTCCTTCCCAGTCTACAGGCTAGTAGATGATTAACAGACAATTGAAAATTCAAGCCTAATTAAATATCATTCATAATAGTTCTAAGGTGAATTATTTTATAAAGCACTTCTCTTATACTTTGGTCTTGGTAGCATCTTTGCTAATCTCGTCAGTTTCTTTTTCTGAAGAAGCAAAGCCTCAGTTTGTAAAAGACTATGAATCAGGCTATGGCAAGTATTTTCAAGTTCGTTCTGAAGCAAGAGAAAAGATAAGTCTAAGATCAATAGCCTCTGATGATCCCAATGCACCAATAAAAAAAGATGAAGCCATGGAAGGCTTTAAAAAGTATTTAGTTCTACAAAAAGAAAAACAAAAGCGCCGAGAAAACTTTGATTTAGACAAAGATGGGAAGACAGATTGTAAACGAAGGTTCTATCCAAATTCAAGTCAGATAAAAACGGAGGTTTGTGATTTTAATCATGATGGGGTAGTGGATTTAAAAACTAAGTACAATAAAGATGGCCTTGCGGTCCTAGAGCTAACGAACTTTGATAAGGATAAATTTTTTGAAAAGAAGGTGAGTTGTAAGACAATTACACCAGACAAAGAAGTTGCTAGGTGTGTGACAGAAACTGCATTGGATGGTTCAAATACGCGTACGCTGATGGCTACGAATTATTTGTCTGATTTTAATCAGGCTATAAAGAATCGTAGAAGAAAAAGAGCTGGGCGTACGGTTGCTTCTACAAATGGGGGGAAGGATCGGTTTGATGATTCGAAGTTGCCACATTTTGGTGAAGGGCTCGGTCGATACTATCATGATATAAAAATTCATGAAGCAAATGGCCAGAGGGTTAAGGCTGATAAAGTTAGAGAAAAAATGTCCTATATACGAGACATGACAAAAAAAGGTTGGAAAATAAAAGATATTAATGGGATGGAACGGGATATTTCATATATGAAATACTTCTCTTCTTTTCGAGCTTATTTTCCTGGGGATTTTGACTCCTGTTTACATGCTTCTAGGGATTGCTGTCAGTCGGGTGTAGATTATTCGAAGCTTAATGCCGAAGGAGATATGTCTGACTATCAACATTGCATGCACTATTCTCTCTATTGGTGTGTCGATAATGGGAGAAATTTACCTGAAAATGTTAATTGGTGCAATGCAGACCAAGAAAAAGTAGAAGGTGAAATAGCCCCTTGCTTCGAGTGCATGATAAAAGACCTATATTCTGAGATGGGGACAACCTTAGAGCCTCATTATGAAAGTATTTATAGAGAATTAGACAATGAGACACCACCTGAAGGGTTCTATGCCCCAGAAGCTGATCAAGTATGGTTTCATGAATCATGTAGACCATTCTTTAAAGAAAGGGAGCCTTATATTGAAGTTGGTGAAGCTTGTTACACTGATTCGAAAGGAAATACAAGTGTCCAGGCGAACGTTAATCGAATGCGAGTTGCTAGGTATATGGAACCTAACCATTACTCCTATTTTTCCAAATTGAAAAATACAGAGCTGGGTGAAAAAGTTTTTAATGAAAAAAAGTTTTTAGATTTTTGGAAATCAAAAAAAGAGACACTAGATAAAATTTGTGAAGGAGTCGATAATTGTGACCAATACCTCCATGAAGATTCACCTAAAATTAAAGTCTTTTGTGCTCAACTAAAAACGGGTAGTGAGGACTCTACCTCAAATACCGATGGTGTACCGGCTTCCCTTTTCTCTAATTTACCTCAATTGTTTTCCCCCCCTTATATTGTATTAAACTTAGATAAAGATCGGTTTACAAATACAAGTAAGGATTTGATTGATGATATAGAAAACAAGGGCTTAATGGCACATGCTATCTACCATACTATGGGACATTCTCATCTTGCGACTAAAAAGCTAAGTAATGGTAAGGTAAGATGTGGCTGGAGTATCGAGCCTGACTACACAGCACTATGCGACCCACAGTTTTGTACTAAAGAGCGGGAAGATAGCGCAATCTGGTGTGGTATGAAGCCCGGCAGTCATTTGACTGAGGATGGTGATTTATCAAAAAACTACATGGATACTGTATTCAAGCTTTATTATGAGAGGCGTGGTTATACTAAAGAGTCTGTCTTTGGACTTGTTGATGATCCGAAGGAGTGTAGTTTTAATTAGTCCCGTTAGAATTTAAATCATTAAGTTTTCCGTTTGAATGACTAGAGCAATTCTTTATTAGCCTAATTGTGTCATTAATTCGTCCCTTATTTGCCAACCAAGCTTTCAAGTTTGATAACGTCCATTTTTCCATTGGCAAGTTATCTGAAGGTAGAAGTTTTTGCCGTTCATGACTTATTTGGATTCTAGTCTTAAACTTAGAAAGGATGAATGTTGCAGCTGTTTTTAGTTCTTCACAGGAATTTTTTACCGAGCTCTTTAGAGTCAGCTCTGCTTTGTTAATATTATAATTATCAGAACTATCGAATTGATCTTGGTTTTTCTTTAAAGACAGAATTAGAGTTTCTATTTTTTTCTTTACTCTTCTGTCAGATTTGCAGATTAATGATTGGATCTCGTTTAAAGTTGTTCCCATTTCCGTAAATGTACCATTTTCTTGCTTCGAATTTGTTGATGACTCCGAAGATCCGATTGTCCTGATACAGTTGTTTATATACTCAAAGTAGCCATCGTCTAATACTAATCTGTTATCATTGAATACAAGTGGTAGTTTGGATCCTGTAATTCGACTACATTGTTCACTTAACTCAATAGCTAATCTGTCATTGCAGCTTTGAAAAAGAATTCTCTCATGACATTTGGCATTTTTTAGCCCCCCTTTTAATTGCTCACTTAAATTCTTAGGAATCTGGGTACATTTATTGAAATACTGTAAATAAGGGAGTAGTTCTAGGTATCTTTCTTCATTGAGACCTTTTCCTGCCTGACAAAACGATCTATCCAAGAGGAGAGGTTTACCAATAATGTTCATTGTTGATAATATTCCTTGGAGTTGATCTATTTTTTGTAAAGAGCAAACGAATTTAGAGTCTTCCATCTTGAATTCTTCCCCAATAATTTCAGTGCTATTTAGAGGCGTTGGTGTATTTGATAAGGTTGATAGTGGTAGTTCTTGTTTCTGATTTTGAAAAAGCCCTTTCTTTTCTTTTTTCCTCAATGACTCAGGGTTTTTATAAGTTCTACCAATAGAAGCTAAGGTAAGATTTTCTTTTTTCAGTTTTTTCCAAGTATTACTAAAAAGGTTCAGAGGGTTCCCGGTTGAAGAAGTAGCAGTGCTGTTTTTACCAAGTCTCCTACGCTCAGCCCTGTTCCTGTCATACCTACGAATATATTCTCTCATTTCTGCAACAGGGTTGCCCTTGCTATCCAAGACCAAAGGTGTTGCGACTAAGGCTTTGTAAACTGCCTTTCTCTCGCTTTTGTTATAGTTTCCTGATCTTACTGTCAGCTTTGCTAATTTCTTTTTATTGTTATAGCTTGTGGAGGCGATAAAGTTTTCGATTTTATCTAGTCTACTGATTACCACTGGGTTTGGTGTTGGTAGCTCTCCACCTAGTTTTGGTGTTTTTGGGTTTATACCAGAAACCTGTTCTATGTTCACTGCAGATTTTAGTGCTTTTGTGGTAGCTGCTTTAATCATTGTGTTAGTTGGCTTGTAGCCAGAGGATGAAAAGCTTGATTCAAGACTAGCTTCTATCTGCCCATCTAATATCTTCATTTGTTCTAGGTATTTTACATCGTCGCGATCTAGTGCTACTACCGAATCTATGGATCGGGCGATTAAAGCTTTGTCTTTTAAATCTTTGTTTTCAGGTTTATTTAATACTTTAGCTGGAAGATTACGAATAATACTTCTTACGTTGGGCCCATCGTTTTTGGCTAAGAACTCCATTAGTGGTTCTGTCATTGGTAGAGGAAAGATTTTCGTAAGACTAAGCTCCACTTGCATATCAGGTGTAGCTCTTGTTAAATATACTGGTCCAATTTTATTTAAGTACTGAGGTGGACTGTTTACTAAGTTTTTAATATAACCAGCATAAGCTTCATTCCCTTCTTCTTTAGCAAAAGGGTAATATTTGTAAAAGGATTTTTTATCTAACACAGGAACAATTATATTCGCTTCATAATTTTTTTCTAAAAACCCTCTACCAATACTGTCGTAAAAATCTTTAAAACTAAAACCATGTTCTAACATTGCTTCAAAGATTTTCTCATTTTTGGTAATAGATTTAATGGTCATACTTAAAGCGGATTCAATAACTCTACCTTTACTGGCAATATCCATAGAAGCTTTTTTTAGATTATTGATGTTTTGTTTTCCTAAGATTTCTTGAATAGACTTTTCACTACCATCAACACTTAGTAATTTTTCATATATGAGTGGGCCACAAAGTATTTTATTGGTTGGTGCTAAAATACAAGGTACATTTCTTTTTATGTGGCCATTGGACTTCGTAAAATCTTTTGGTTTTAACTTCAATAATTTATCTTTTGAATAATAAAATTTAGTCTTTTTAAATAGGTATGAAATATTCAAACGCGTGGCAGAGCTAGATTTATCCAGGTAGTATTCGTTAAATATAGAATTTTGTAACAAAAGCCTTTTAATCTGGATATTAGAATGTTTGACATACTTAGCCTTTAAAAGAGCTAGCCCAGCAGTTACTTGAGGAGCTGCCATGGAAGTTCCAGTTTTAAGATCATATTTATTTCCAGGGACACTAGATAAAATATCCTGTCCTGGGGCGAAGATATCCACAGCAGAGCCAAAGTTAGAGCTTCTACCAATTTCACCATTACGATCAATATTTCCTACAGAAATAATATTGTCTAATTCAGCATTATAAGCTGCGGGATAGAAACTTTTTAAAACTTTCGGAGCACAATATTTTTCAGTTTTCATAGCTACGCATTTTTTCTTTGAGTAGTTTGGATTTGTTTTTGATGGATCTATGTTTACAATTTTTAAGGAATCATTCCCCGCTGCAGCAGCCACGATGATGTCGTTATCCGATAAAAGTCTTAGGGCCTCTACTTCAGTTAGGTCATAGTCGTAGCCACCAAAGCTTGCGTTTAGGGCTAAGATATTTGCACCTTCTTTCTTTAGTTTTGATAGATATATAGCAGCTTCTTTAATGTAGTAACCTACATTACTTTGATTTCGTCTGGTGATGTTTTTATAAGTTTTAGGCTTAGCCATAGCCTCACGACTTGGTTTAGGGTCGGCTAAAATTTTTAAAGAAATAAATTGTACATTTGCATTTGGGTTTACTTTTAAAATGGTCGATAAAATGATACCGGCAACATGTGTACCATGACCGTAATGATCAAAGAGATCTACTTCCGAATTTGTACCGGTAAAGAAATTAAAATGCGCGACTCCGGTTTTAGTTTTGAATTCATGATTTCTTAGGTAGGGGTGAGTAAAATCAATGCCTGTATCTAAAACAGCAATGACGATAGGTTTCTTATTGTCAAATTTGACATTAAGATTCTTGCTACCATTAAAAATCGAGGAAGCTTCTTTGGAGTTTAACCACCACGAATTTGCGATCTGCCCAGGTATAGATGTTACTCTAGCAGATACCAAAGATGTCGTTAAAAACGCAATACAGAATGAAGCTTTAGAAAGTTGACGTAGCACATTTGTTTATCGGGTCCTTGTTTACTAGACTTTAGTTGTACGGCAATGAATTTTTACTTTTTATCTAACGGATTAATGCGTGATTTCAGGTGCTTAGAGAGGGGGGGCTTTTACCCTTTGATTCTAGCCTGGTAAAATAACGAGTAAAACAACTAGCTCGCAGCGTTTAGGTGCATTCTTATTTCCTGCGGCTTTGAGCGTGAAGAAGCTAATCTATTAGGTACTCAATTACCTAATTTAGTGCGAGCGGCAAGATACATTTTAAGGAAAAATATTCAAAACTTACTATTATTTTCCGAAGGCATTTGTTTTAGATGTACCTTAAGTTGGTTCGCCATTTTAAACTTAGCTTTTAGAAAGGACTTTCTTTTGATTCATAGTTTCATCTTTATTTGTGCATTATTATTGTCTTCGACTGTTTATGCGCAAGATAGCTCTTGGCTTGAATTTGCCGAATGGGACAAGCTTGTAGGTGAAGCTGCCACTCTTAGCGAAGAACAACGATTAGATAGATTAAAAGTTTTAATTGAGGACTATTTGGTCGAGCAACCTGAATTTTTATTTCATTGGGCTCGTGAATCTAGAGCTAAAATACTGTCGAAGGATAAATTTTCAATAAATGATTTCAAGGAGATCTATAAAAATTCGACGAGTGTACCAAAAGGTTTTTATCAAAGTACAGATCCATTTGATTCGGAAAATTATGGCACGGATGTTTTCGCAATAAGACTACCAAAAGCAGAACGAAAATTTATTAACTTAATGGCTTTGTTGCCGGTATTCCGAAAATTAGGTTACATAAACGCCATTAGTAACCGTATGTATTCAGACTTTATAAAAATTGGGATTAAAGGGGTAATCTGGGGAGATGCCACTTGGTCTTTTCTATTTGCGCCGATCCAAGGCTTAGAAGTTTTGAGCTTATCAGAATATTTAGATTTTCTTGAAAAGAATCCTGCCTACCGGGCCAGGTCTTATCCTGAATCTAGCCTGGATTTGGCCATTGCTAAAATTCAGAATAAGTGTGTAAACTCTTCGAAGGAAAAATAGATTCGTGCTTACAAACTACGAATCGCTTTGTAAGGGCGGATCACTGATTCCTCTTTAAAGGCTGTCTCAACCTGAGTAACAATGTCTGTTTGGAATGCTTTTTCATATTTTACATCAATTACATAGGCCTTAACTTTAAACTCCAGGGCTAAGTAATCGTTAATGAACTTTTCTGAAATCACCACAGATACTTTTTTCTTTAAATAGACAAAACGACTCGTCACAGCGGTATCGTATATTAGTCTTTTTACCTTCGATATATCACAGTCTAAAGATGTGTAAAAATCTACTGTAATCATCATGTCTAATGCACCTGAATTTCCTGAGGCAACCGAGTCAGTCATGAACCTTGAGTTAGGAATGGTCACTAGGTTATCGTCTAATGTTACCAGTCGAACCGCTCTTAGGCCGATGCTTTTTATTTCTCCATAGGTGTCACCAAAAGCAACACGGTCGCCAACCTGAAAAGGACGATCAAATAGTAAAATAAAACCAGCTACCAAAGAGGCTACTAAGTCTTTTAGTGACAAACCAATCGCAACTGCGGCAGAACCACCCAAGGCGATCATTAACTCTTTTGGTGGCTTAAGAATTCCATAAACCACTAATATTCCACCTCCTATATAAATTAGGAAGGCAAGTATTGTTACTATCTGTAAGAGTAACAACCTTCGATTTGGAAATTGAAGACTGATTCGATCGGCAATTTTATTAAGGCCTTTGACCAAAAGCCAAAGAGCAAAAATCGCCATACACACAGCCATAAATTTGCTGAAGTTTAAAATTTTACTGAGTTCCATTAATCCATTTAATTCTGATTCGCCCATATTCTACCCGTAAATTAAGTTTTTACCTGAAAGATCTCTAATAACTACCGGTTGCCAAATAGGCGTGATGCGGTAGGTGCCATCATCTGCGCGCTGTAAATAACCACGTTCCACGCCAACGCGAACGGCATGCTGAACTGTATTTTCGTCAAGGCCTGTTACAAGCTTTGCACTTTTTGTATCTAGGTTTTCATGGCGAATGATAGATGAAATAACAAATAGTTCATCCTCGTTTAAGCCTTCGATTTTTTGTGATAATTCACCGCCAGGCAGTCCCACATTCAATTTATTTGAATAGGTTGGGGAAAGGGCAGATAGCCAAAGAGCTAAAGCGGTTCTTGGATTTCCTCGAGATTGTTCCCATAATAGCTCAAAAAAACGATCTTGAACGTATTTGAAACTTTCATCATTATTTGTTGAACCTAAAGAATAAATCACTGGATCAAACTTTAGATCAAAATTAGAGAGTTTATGTCTGGCCAAGATCATTTCTTTGATTTCTTCATCATCCCAAGCTTGCACGTGAAAAACTTTTCGAAAAATCTGTGACTCATTATTAACCGCATTTAAGTATAGCCAAGAGTAGGTATTAATGCTGACACACCAAAATATATTTTTTGTTCTAAGAGTTAACAGAGAGGCAAAACTTCGATAAGCCTCAAAGCCTTTGCGATGAGAGAGAAAAAAGTTTTGTAAGTTATCGATGATAATTAATCGCTTTGTTTCTAGCTTTGAGTCTATATCATGAATCTGTTCTGAAACATCTTTGCTTGGATCGATATCAAATCCACAGTCTGAACTTAAGAAGCGATAAAATTCTCCATTGCTAGTGATTTTCTTTTTAAGGTCAATTCTTGTTTCTTCACAATTGGTTTTTAGAGCATTTAAAATACTAGATTTACCGATGCCTTTATCACCATAGATTGCGATGGATCTAATATCAGACTCGCCTCTACGCCACTTTTCAATGGTATCTTCCATTTCAGATAAAACTTCAGAAGACTGAACAAAAAGATTCATATCTTCCAAAGGACTTGGCTTAAAGAAGTCTTTGTATGACTCCTGTAGTACTCTTTTGCTCTTACTGGCTTTAGCCTCTTCTAGGTTAGATTCAATTTGCTTCTTGAAAAGCTGAGCTGAAATGGATTTGATGCTGTCCACTTCAAAAAGCTCTTCTTTTAATTTCTTAAAAACTACGGAGCTAATTAAAAATATAGCCAAAGGCAGACTTAGTAAAATGGCAAGAGGACCTTGCATATAAACAGAAAGTTTTTCGTATAGATTTGGGGATAGAGTGTTTTTAAGAGCTTTCGTAATTTCATTTCGCCAATAGTAGGTGGTTAGCGCTAAAACAACAGGTGTGCAATAAATTAAGAGGTCAGAAGTTAATCTAAAGAATAAAGCACGTCTGGCCACTGCTGCGGTTGTCTCAAGGAGGTAAGCCGAGATTAAGAAATACAAACCAAGAAATCTAGAGGTCTTTTCGATGCGCTTTTGCAGCTCTGGTGTAAGCTTGCTTCTCGTCAAACGATAGATGGTAAATAAATTGTTATTAATAAATACGCGAAACAATTTATAAATAAAATAGAAGTTAAAATAAGGCATTAAATCTGATAGCCAATTTAACTCGGTCCCTTCCACAACGGACTGTGAAAAATTAAAAGCAATTAGCATTACCAACCAAGGCAGGTAAGGTTTCATGTTTAAAAGCCAAGTTAATATTTTTGATGGCTTTTTGGTGTACCGATTGCGAATCATTTTTTTTCTACTATCTTCGATACTCGATAGCAATCGTCTTAAGGCTATAAAACTCAAGATGGGAATGATCACAAAGAAGAGCATTAAAAAGAGACTACGAATAAGACCCAAGACGCCTTCGATGCCTTTTGATGCTGTTTCTTTGATTTTATTTATACCAGATACTATTAGTGCCTTCGGACGATAGGGAACAAGCTTAATTTCACGAATCAAATCTTCAATGTATGAGTCTGAAATTTTAAAAGGGCTATCGTCACCAAAGCTCTCCAACATTCGAATCAACTGCGAACGTATTTGTCCAGTGACTACCAACTCTCTATAGCTTAACTCTCTTTTGCTTGAGCTAAATTTTAGATTTAATTCTTTCAAGGCTTCTAATTCATTTTGTGCGGCAGAAAAAGAGTTCTGATACCTTTCAGATTCTTTTTGTAGTTCTTCGCTCTCTGCTGAGATTAATTCTTTTTGGTAATTGGGGAGCTTTAAGTCGGTGTTCTCACTGAGTATATTATCAATTTTCACGACCTCATCCACAATACTACGCCATTCAATCGCTACTCGTTTATAGGCCGAATCGACTTCAGATGCGGAGGCATTGGATTTGCTGATTACAGCTGATATTTCACCAAGTTTGTTTGTGTGGCTTTGGTATTCATCTCCTAGGAGTTTCATTTTTTCAGTGATACTACTAGTTTCTTCGGCAATGGACTTTCTAAATCTCTCGATATTAGCAATAGCAGCTGCAAGTTCTCTTATCTTCGAAGACTCAGCCACTAAGGATAATTCTTCGGCTTTTTTAATTGCCTCTGCAGCGGCTTCAATTTTTTCTTCAGCCTTTTCACCTACCTTTTGCAAGCTTTCTATTTCTGATTGATTTCGGATGGCTTCTTTTTGTAAGGCCAAAAAGGCGACTCGTTGTTTTTCGGGCAGATTCAAAAAGTTTAGTCTTGCTCTAGCTATTGAAATTTCTAGTTGTTGAATGTCTTTTAATAACTGAGTACTTTCCTCTGAATCACATTGAATGTGATTTAGATTTTGCTCTAAAAAGGATACGAGTTCCTTTTTTCTTGCATTGATTTGCTCTGGGTCTTCTAAAGAAACTGTAAAAAGCATAGAAAGGGAAGTGGACTGAGATAATTTTCCATCAACAACACTATCCAAACCGCTTTTCACTTTTTCAAGGTTCTCTTTTTTGATTTGGAATTCGGAAAGTTCTAACTTAGAGCTTGGGCAATTTGCCAAAGCAAAGCTGGTATTAAACAAGATGAAAAAGGAAGTAAAGAATTTTAAGGTTTTCACACTTTCTCCAATGAGGCTTCGTATTGGTCAGTCGAACAAACTTTTGTGAAGCTTTGAAAAACTGATTTGCTACATATAGTATACTTTTATTATAGTGCTTTCAGACTGTAAATTAAAAAAGATCAATAATAGTGAAAGCTTTTAGAGAACGACCAATCTTTAATATTACTTGAGATTTCTAATGATTTGGTGACTAAAAACACCAATGAAGAGTTTAAAGCTGGTTACCGCAAGACCAGCAATACTTTGCATCCGGATGATGCGATTCCTTGAAGCATTCTTTGCAAACACTGGTGTTGCTGATGCTACTGGCTCTAGCCATTTCAACGGAGACAATTCCTGTAGGAACAGCAATGATTCCGTAGCCCATTATCATTAAGAACGAAGCTAGTGCTTTTCCTAAGTCAGTTTGTGGCGCTAAGTCTCCATAGCCAACAGTTGTCATAGTAACGATCGCCCAGTACATACTCTTCGGTATGCTCGTAAAGCCATTGTCGGCTCCTTCCACTAGATGCATAATTGAACCTGCTAAAAGAGCTATGGTAACAACGGTTAAAAGAAAAACCGTTATTTTATGACGACCAGCTAGGAGGGCCTTGGATAAAACATCAGCCTCGCCTACAAAGCGAGTTAGTTTTAGTAGTCTAAATACTCTCAATAAACGAATGGCCCTAATAACCAACAGGGACTGCGCCCCATGAAAGTAAAGGCTAAAGTAAGTAGGAACGGTGGCTAGAAGGTCTACCAAGCCATAAAAGCTAAAAATGTATTTAAAGGGCCTATCTAGGCAAATGATCCTTAAGATATATTCTAGGGTAAATAAAGCGGTAAAAAACCACTCAAGCAAAGTGAAGTAGCTACCATAGTGTTGACTCAGGCTTTTTACGCTTTCAAGGCAAACAACAATGATACTGAAGATGATTGCCCACAAAAGAGCAATGTCAAAATTTTTGCCGGCAGGAGTTTCTGCTTCAAAAATAATTGTGTATAATTTGTGTTTCCATGATTGATCATCTTTCATCGAACTTCTCTCTAAGTACTTAGGTTGTTTGGCTAATTCTACAGAATCCATAGTAAAATGCATGGAATTTTTTTAGTGTATTCCATAAAAGAACTTCGTTTAGTTTTTCCATATTATGTAATCCATAAAAAAGTCATTAAATTCAATGTGATAGAGCTTGCCACATCTGCTGACTTTTCCTCTTTAAAACAGCAGCAGAAGAGATAATATAAGCCTGAAAATCAAGCTTGCGGCATTGCAAGTGATACATTAGTTTGTCTGTTATAAGATCGTTAACGAGAAACTATGTTTTGGGGTTGGAGAGCTTTTTGTTAAATTCTGAAGAAATTAAAGACTTAGGATTAAAGTTCTTCGACCAAGTTGGTTTTAGTTCCTTACATACGAACATCAGTATTGATCAATATCGAAAATGGCTTGAAGAAGAAAAGTATGGAAACATGAACTTTTTAAAAGAACATTTGTCTTTTAAGGAGAAGCCGCAAAATATTTCTGCCAATTTGAATTCTGCAATTTTAGTAACTAAGAGCTATTTTCCTCACCCTAAGAAAATGGATCTTGGGTTTAAATCTTCTAAACTAAAGATCGCATCCTATGCGCAAGGTGAAGATTACCACCATTGGCTCAAAAAAGACTTAGAAAGAATGCTAGAGGAATTAAAAAAACAATTTCCAGAGGAAGAATTTTTATGTTTTACCGATAGTGGACCCGTTTTAGAGAGAGACTTGGCATACCGTGCTGGTCTGGGGTGGATTGGTAAAAACACCTGTTTAATTCATTCAACAAAGGGCAGTTTATTCTTTATCGGCGAAATTTTAACAAGTTTAAAATTAGATCAAAATAAACAACAAGCTCATCCCGATCGTTGCGGAAAGTGTACAAGGTGCATTGATGCTTGCCCAACCGACGCCTTAACGGAGAGAAGTTTGGATGCGACTAAATGTATTTCCTATTTGAGCATTGAGCATAAAACTGAGATTTCTTCGGAATATAACAAACTTATGGGACCATGGTTTTATGGTTGCGACATTTGTCAGGCTGTTTGTCCTTGGAATGAAAAACTCTTGGGTCAAAATTTTTTAGGGACAAAAGCAGAGCTTGGTGTGGCGGCCGAGACTGTTTTAGACCTTGAAAAAGAAGACAGGGAAGTGTTGATTAAAGATATTAAAGATCTGCTCAACTTATCCAATAAGAAAATTCAAAAACGTTTCTTCGGCTCACCAATGAATCGGGCAAATGCTAATATGCACAAAAGAAACGCCATTCGCCTTGCTTTGTATTTTGAACTGTCTGAGTTAATAGATGTTTTCAAGGAGCTGGCAAATAACACCCAATCGCAAATGTTACAGTCCTATGCCGAGTTTGCCGTAAATGAGCTAGTAAAAAATCAAAGCGGAAATTGAAAATTAAATTAGAGCGATAAGTTCATTATTTGCTACATTAAAGAACAAACTCACGATTTCTTGATCTATTTTGCTAAATGAAAAATAATGCGAAGTTTTTCCTATTGGAAGCCAATTGGATTTCGATTAAGCTATTGCCTTAATAGAAAGGATATTTTATGCCGCACGATAAAGTTCAAAGAGCGAATCACTTTTGCATGTTAATTTTGACGAGCATCGCAATCACTGTAAGTCTTTATTTTACGGCCGAGGTTTTAGTGCCTTTTGTCTTTGCCCTTATCATTTATGAAGCCTTATTGCCAATTCAGAAAAAAATGGAAGTAAAGTGGGATCTATCAGAGAGTGTTACGGACCCGATTATCTTTATGATATTTATGGCTTTTTTAATTGGTATCATTTTCTTCATAGTTGTCTCGGTCGGTGATTTTATAAACTTGGTTGATTTTTATAAGAACACTTTCCAGACCTGGGGAAATAATATTATAGCAAGCCTGCAGGGCCAGGGAATTTCTCTTAACACTGAAAAACTTAAACCCATGGTTTCTGACTTACCAATTTTGGGAACTATAAAAAGCTTTGCAACCAATGTATTTGGTTTTGTTGGTCAACTAAGTTTAGTGGCTTTGTTGGTTGGTTTTTTGGTCTTCGGAAGTCGTAAAGGAATTCCTGATGGGCATCTGTTGAGAGAAGTTAACGAAGCAATTTCAGCTTATCTTGCTACTAAATTTGCGACATCCTTTATAACGGCAATTTTAACAGCCATAATTCTTTGGTTTTTCGATTCCGATCTTATTTTGGTAATCTCGTTTTTAACTTTTCTTTTAAACTTCATTCCAAGTATAGGTTCGATTTTTGCCACTCTTTTGCCTTTACCCATTTTAGCATTAAAGCTGGGTTTTGGTGTAGAGCTTGTCGTTTGTTTGAGCTTATTGGGTGCAACTCAATTCACCATTGGAAATATAATTGAACCAAAGTTTATGGGGAAGAACGTAAACCTTCACCCAATCACGATTATGGTTTTTTTATTGTTTTGGGGGATTGTATGGGGCGTTCCTGGTATGTTTTTGTCAGTTCCGATTACGGCATCAATTAAAATATTGTTTTCAAGACTGGAAGCGACGCAGCCTATTGCTCGTTTAATGGAAGGCAAGCTGGCTTAATCTACAATAGCTTTTGACAATCCTTTTTTGTAAGAGGATAAAAAAGCATGCATTTAAAAAAGTACAAACTTCATTTTGTTGGAATCGGCGGGGTCGGAATGTGCGGCCTGGCAGAACTATTACACAATCTTGGTGCTAGAGTTTCTGGTAGTGATCTTGGCGTTAACGCAAACGTTGAAAGATTAGTTTCATTAGGAATTCGCTGCGAAAAAGGGCATGAAGCGGACTTCCTGGAAGACGATACCGACGTATTGGTCTACTCTAGCGCTGTACCTGTTTCTAACCCAGAAGTAATGAAGGCAAAAATTTTAGGAATGCCAACCATTCCTCGCGCTGAAATACTGGCGGAAATAATGCGCCTGCAAAGAGGGATCGCTGTTGCCGGAACGCATGGTAAAACTACCACTACGTCTATGATAGGGAATATGTTGATCCATGCGGGTAAAAAACCAACCATTGTGGTGGGGGGCCGTTTGGACTTAATCAAATCAACCGCTCTTCTTGGTGAAGGGGAGTGGATGGTTGCTGAAGCCGATGAGTCTGATGGTAGTTTTTTAAAACTAAATCCTGAGGTTACCGTTATCACAAACATCGATGATGACCATATGGACTACTATAAAAACAAAGACAATCTTGATCAGGCATTTTTAGACTTCGCATTAAAAACACCCTTTTATGGTTTGAGTGTGGTTCACGGAGACGACAAAAGGCTCTTGGCAATAATGCAGGAGTTTCCGAAAAAATTTGTAAGCTATGGTTTTGAAGCACACAATGACTATGTTTTAAAAGGAGAGGCCGGCTCTTATCAGGTTTTCTTTCATGGTAAGAAGGTGAGTGATCTTCACCCGGCATTGCCAGGTAAGCACAATGCAATGAACGCCCTAGCAGCCTTTATTGTTGGGAAACATTTAGGTTTGACGGATGAAGAGGCCGCAGAAGGTTTACGTCATTTTAAAGGAGTTGGTCGAAGATTGGAGTTCAAAGGTTCTGATCATGGCTTACAACGATATGATGATTACGCTCACCATCCAACTGAATTACGAGCAACATTGCAGGCTCTTCGAGAGAAGTATCCTGATAAAAAATTACTTGGTGTCTTTCAACCTCACCGTTACTCAAGAACAAGACTGTGTTGGGATGAGTTTTTAGAGTGTTTTGGTGAGTTGGATCGCTTAATTATCACTGACATCTATGCCGCTTCAGAAGCGCCAGTGCCTGGGGTAGAATCTGCGGCGATGGTAGAGCAAATGGATCATCCTGAGGTTAAGTACCTAGCTTCCAATGAACTTGGTTTAAATTTACAAGCAGATGACTACCAAGGCTTTGATGTGATAATTACTCTGGGCGCGGGTAATGTTTTTAGCTTAAAAATGAACGATTAGCTTGTGATAGAGAGCAAAAGACTGTCTTACTAAAAAGTTTAAAATTGGCCTACTGAAAAACTTTACTTTGGATTTAATCTTCCGTTTTCTTTGGGCTTAAAAACGACATATCCAAATCGATTCCTACCATATTATGATCACTCGCTCTTAAATGGGTATTGGCATTATCAATGACAACACCGTGACTATCAACAAGGCGATGGAGAAAAGCTTTTCTGACAAAAGCTTGAATTGCTTTTGCTGTAAAAACACCGTCGAAGTAAGCGCCATTGATCTTAGATTCTTCTCTCATGATTCGGTGGGCGATCCTTTCGATATTTTCATCGCTTAATCTAGGGTGAGAGTTTCGTGCAGCGCGAAGGGCTTGAGTGAAATTCATAGAGTTGTTCAGTAAGCTATGATCATCTTTTCCCATTGGGATTGAGTTCGCTAATTCTTCTCTTGTAATTAAAGCTTTGAGACGACCGCTTGGGCTCTTTAGGTCACTATTAAAGTCACCAAGCAAAATGACTTTGTTACCGTAGTCTTTTTGAAGTTTGTGAATGATTTCTTGCGTAGCCACTAGCTCACGAGCCAACTTTACTTTTGCATTGATATTACTAGAATTGGAGGCGTTAGCACGGTTATGGGTTCCTGCTAAAATTAACTTAAGGTGTCCTGTCTTTTTACTATAAATATAAAAAAGTGGAAGGTCTCTAGAGAAGGTTTTATGAGTTACTCCTTCTCCATCTACGTAAGTGTGATCCTTGTTGGATTGAACTTTGACTTGAACGGGTAGGCCTTTTTTCACTAAAAGTGCAATGTCTTTATGGAAGGGATCGTTTCCTCTGTAGGAAATCACTTCATAGGCTGTTTCAAGGTGTGTTGAGACAAAAGATTTTAGGCTACTAATATCCACTTCTGTTGTGACCAAAAAGTCTGGTGCAACCAATTCAATGTTTTTTCTAATTTGTTTTAAAGCTGCCTTAGATTTAAACTTATGCATTGTACCGCCGTGAACTATGTCCTTGGCAGATTCTGACTTCGGTAAATAAAAATTTTGTAGATTCCAAGTGGCGATTCGAAACGAATGAGCTTCAATGGTGGTGAACTTTTTTTCAAAGAAGAGTTTCTCGTAAACCGTCGGCTTTATAGAGTTTTCTTTTGCTAATTGTTCTGTGATTTGATCCAGTGTCAAATAGAAATCTTCTCGGAGGTCATGTCTAGAGGACATTGCGTGATCGCGAATGCTCTCATACAAATACTGATAGTTTGAGGAAATCAAACTATGCCACTTTTCCCAAGAAAATCTTTCTGCAAGGTAGTCTTTTGCATCATCCATTTTTAATGTGGTTCTTAAAATCCATAAATGTAAAAGAGCTTCAGGTCCTTGAAATCCAGCGGTTCCTCTTAGGCTAATTTCGAAAAAGTCGATGGCTTCTTTTAAATCTGTTAGATAAATATCCAAAGGAATGTAGGAGCTATCTTGGTCAAAAATACGGCTAGTCTCTTTGTGGAGTCCTATAAGAAGAAACTTTTCACCTTTGCTCTCATTGTTCACTAAAAGTATTTGATTGCGAGTGATGGAGTCAATGATCTCTCCATTTAGTCTACGGTTTATGTTAACTTCATTTAACCATGGCTTAAGGCGCAAGTGACTTATGCTTTCATCGTAAGGAATTTTAAAAACCTTAAGATCTCCCGTCATCGCAATTAACTCTAATTTTTTATTTTCATTTACATAGTTGATTCGACGAAGAATGGCTTTTTCAACTTTTTCTAGTTCAAGAATACCTCTGCACGCCATAAAGCTGGCTGCGTTCAGCTGCGGTAGGTACAAAGCGCAACTAATTAAAATTAGATTAAATACAGATTTCAGAATGTCCCTCAATACTCTCTTCAATGTTTTTCCCCGGATATTAAACATGAAATTCTTAAAAATTTAAGAAATATGGGGTATTTAGCGGCTCATAAGTCAGTCTTGGTAATATTTGTATATAGCCTAAGTGCTTGAATTAGATGTGGAATTGGAAGCCATAAGGAATGCTAATTCTAGTCTAAAAATAATATAGGAATTTTAGTTGTAAATAGAGATTTCAACCAGGAGCTGAGAGACATCATGATAGGCTTCCAGGCTGAATCCCAATTGATTACTGAAAAACAAAAAAGAGCTTTTTGGGCCTCAGTCGTAGTTTACCTGTTGCAAAATCAGTTTTAAATTACCAATCGCCTAAGTAGCGTACTTCCGTGCTTAATTGAACTTGGAATTTATCAAAGACCGTTTTTTGTACATGCTTGATTACCGAGTCTATTTCAGAGGCTGAAGCATCTCCAAGGTTCACAATAAAATTGGCGTGCTTCTCACTGACTTGAGCATCTCCGATTTGAAAGCCCTTAAGTCCCGCATCCTGAATCAATTTTCCAGAATGATGAGGAACTGGATTTACAAAGACGCTACCACAAGAAGGTAAATCCAAAGGCTGCTTCGTCATGCGTGTTCTATTTGCTTCACGAACTTTGTTTTTAATGTCCAAATCAGGATTATCCAGAGACCAAGAAATACCTACTTTAACAATCATCCCAGGTTGCCAGCCGTTGCAATGACGATAGGACCATTCTAAATCTTCTGCTTTAAAGTGGTGGAGTTTTCCATCGCGTAATACCTCTATATAGTCGACCACTTCTGAAAATTCTCGAGGCAGAATTTTTTCAGAAATACCTGCGTTCATGTAAACTCCTCCGCCAATATCACCAGGAATTCCGGCGAACATTAGGGCGGGGCTTAGATTGTGTTTTAAGAAAAGTTTTAAGGCTTCTGTTTTGAAATTACCTGCAAGACAATGGATTTCAAGGCGGTTGCTTTTTTCATTGATATTGCTTTCAATGTTTTTCAGCTTTCGGGAACTAATGACCAGTCCTTTAATGCCTTGATCAGAAATTAAAACATTGGAACCTAAACCAAGATAGGTAATTTTAAGTTTTTTGGATTTTGCAAATTCATGAGCATCGATGCATTCTTGAATGTTTGTTGGAGAGCAAAAGTATTCAGCAGCACCTCCGACCTTCCATGAATTTAAATTTTTCAGACTATGATTTTCTTTGAATTCCATTTTTTCCTCAACGAAAAGCAGCGATGCCGGTAATATGTTGGCCTAAAATTAAACGATGTATGTCTTCAGTGCCTTCGTATGTATTGACGCTTTCAAGATTAGCCATATGACGTCCCACTTGATATTCATCAGTGATCCCATTTGCTCCAAGTATATCACGACATTCTCTGGCTACATCTAGAGCCATGCTTACATTATTCATTTTTCCCATGGATACTTGTTGGGCTAACAACTTTCCAGAGTCTTTAGCAAGGCCTAAATGGAATGCTAAAAGTTGTGCTTTGGTGATCTCTGTAAACATCTCTACAAGCTTCGCCTGTACTAATTGGAAACTAGCGATTGGTTTATCAAACTGAATACGGGTCTTTGCATAATTTAAGGCTTCGTCAAAGCAAGCCATGGCAGCACCGATGCTACCCCAACAAATTCCATACCTTGCCGAGTTTAGGCCGCTAAATGGGCCTTTTAAACCCTCTACTTGCAATTGATTAGACATAGGAACTTCACAGTCTTCAAAAATCAACTCGGAGGTTACGGAAGCTCTCAGTGAAAATTTATTTTTTATTAAATTGGTTTTAAATCCAGGAGCATCTTTATCAACGATTAGTCCGATTACTTTTCCACCCTCATTTTTACACCAAACGACTGCAAGGTCGGCGATGCTACCTGAGGTAATCCACATTTTATTTCCGTTTAATATGTATTTGTCACCTTTACGAATTGCTTTGCAGCGCATGCCACCAGGATCAGATCCATGATCATGCTCGGTTAGGCCAAAGCAGCCTAGGAATTCACCCTTCGCCATTTTGGGAAGGTATTTGTTTTTTTGCTCTTCGGTTCCCCATTTGTAAATGCTATGCATCGCCAATGAGCTTTGCACGCTACAAACTGATCTTAAGCCAGAATCTCCTCTTTCTAGCTCACGCATGATAATTCCGTAGCTAGTGTAGTCAACACCGGCACACTCATAGCCCTTAATTTGGGGGCCTAATACGCCAAGCTCTCCCAATTTTGGTAAAATGCCTCGATCAAAACTTGCATTTCGATGCTGTTCTTCGATATTGGGGATAATTTCTGAATCTACAAAGGAGCGAACACTATCGCGAATCTGAATTTGCTCCGGGCTGAAGTTTGCATCTAGTTCAAAAAAGTCAATGGCTTCAAATTTTTTCATAGTAATCCTTAGGATAGTCCAAGCTCAAGGTGATTGATTCTAGGGTATGATCGATGATTTCCAATTACGAAAGCCAGACACTCAGCCAATTCATCACTGTTTACTAATTTGGCTTGAGCAAATTGTTTTTTGTAGCTAGCAAGAGCTTCATTAATGTTTGCTCCTTGATACATTGAAAGTAAGTGGTCTTCAGTTGGACCAAGTTCGATATTAAAAAAGCGGATTCCTGAGTCATTGTGCTTATCAAGTGTATTAATGAATGATTGAAAACCTGTCTGTGCAAAATTGTATAGAAAATATTCGGATCGTTTTTTTGCATCTTCTGGCATAAGCCTCAAGATACAAGAGTTTCTCTTATTCTGTAGGTAAGGAATGGCTTTTTGATAAAGATCAAAATTGTTTAAAAGCTTTTTATTAAAAAAGCTTTGTAGGTCTTCTAGTTTTAAATCTTTCCAGTCATTTGTGCAGTTGAAAAATTGTTGGTAATCAATCCAGCAATCCAGCCCACCAAATGCTTCACTGGCGCTTTGAAAACATTCTTTTCGAGCGTTTTCGGATTCAAGGTCTAGTTCCACCAAATGAACTCTTCCAAAAAATGGGTAGACTTCTCTTTGCTCATTAAATGCGTTGGCAAGTTTTTGTAGCTCTTTGATATTTGCATCAGCAATTAAAACATTAGCGCCCATCTCACATAGTCTACAGGCAAGGCTTCCAACGAAATGAGATGCATTGTTGGTAATTAGAATATTTCTGTCTTTCAATTCGGCTTTATTTTCCACGGTCGTCGCTCCAGATTTGTATGCATTTAAAGTTGTTTCCTATTTGCCAATACATCATAGAGAATGGCTTACAAAACAGGCTTTAAACACATTGAATTGCTCTAGGATAATACTTTTGGTCTAGTACACAAATCAACTCCTTACGCGGTTTTTCTACTGTTTTTCTTTTTATTTCGGAGTATTATTTAAATATGCTTGTAGATAAAGACGTTGATCAAATTTGTGAACTTTTAGCGAATGGAAAGATTCTTGCTTATCCAACAGAGACTCAATGGGTTTTAGGGGTTGATATTACAATTCCAAAGGCGATTGATGAGCTCTTAGATATTAAGCCAAGAGATAAAGAAAAAGCTATGAGTCTGCTGGTTGCTGACCCACGAATGGCAAAGACCTACGCATACATCACTGAAAAAGATGAAGAGCTTATGCAATTGTTTTGGCCAGGTCCATTAACTCTTATTTTGCCAGCCAAGGAGATTGTGCCTAAAAAAGTTCGCGGGGGTGGGACGACCATTGGATTGCGTTGTTCATCACATCCTTTGGCCAAGAAAATCATTCGTAAATACCAAAAAGCCATAAGCACAACTTCGGCCAATCGTTCTGGTCAGCCAACGGCTCACTCCAAACGTGATATGATATGGGCGCCAAAAGATTCATTGGTGGTTGTTGATGATGATACGAACTTGGTTAAAAACCCTGGATCAACAGTATTATTAAAAGAGGGCAGTAACTATCGCTTAATACGAGAAGGTCAGATTGAAGCTGATCTTCTTAAAAAGTATGTTTCTTTGATTGAAATTTAAGAAGTATTAGGGCGAGTAACAAGAAAGATTCATCCTATAAAATAAAAGAGTATTTTCCTTTAGCTCTAGTTATGCTTCACTTACCAGTTCCAACGAACGGATACCATTTTTGTGTCACTGCGGTAGGATTTTCCAGTGGAGTGAGCGATAAAAGCTTCTTCTTCTTCAATTCGCACTTCGCGAGCGAAGACTAACTCTTTGTCTGAAAAGCGATGAATCCATTGCGCTACATATGTGGCATCGTCCAATTTGTATTTAAAGTCTACATTGGTTAATCCTGAGTACTTAAGGCGTGCCTCTTGTTGAAAAGCTTGATACTGAACACTTACTTTGTGCTTTATTTTCGAGTCAGGATCACCAAAAGCAATGTCAGTACGAACACCATCTTCGACTTGTTTGGCGGCTTTTCCCACTCCTGAATTTTGAACATAATCTGATTTTAAAAAGCTATTAACGCTTTGATCGAGAATCTTACGGTTTACTTCATCCCCAGTATCACCTGTGTTTAGTTTATTGTAGGGAATAACTCTCGCTACATCTTTTGATGTCATATGATCTTCTTCAACCTTTGGTAGAAGGTCAAAATTCACAATCTCATAATCCGTTAAATCTGCAGCGAAGCAGACGGAAAACTTCAATAGTAATATAAATAGAAGGGGTAGCAAATAGTACATACCTTTAACTAGAGCAAATGGCATGCCATGGTAGGTTTAAAAAAGCCTTTAGTTTCAATGGTTTACATCTTGCTCCTCTGGGCTAAGGCTCACATCATTTGGCGCTGCCAAGCATTGGCAGGGAGCTGTCAAAAATATCTTCAGTCTCTGTTTTGGGCCCTATTTCTAGGCCATAAAAGACAGGGAATAGGGGAGTGATCAGTTTTTCAGAGAAGGCTTTGGCTGGGGAGGAATTTAGCTCTAATTTTGTTGGCAAATTTAAACACTGACTAAGTTATTAGTGTATTGCAGCTTCGAAAATTTTTTACTGAGTCCGTAATCTTATTCAAAACTATGGAAGCAGAAGTAAAAAACTAAATGCTCTTTCGGCAGGATTTAACTTCTTCTACCTCTGGATTTAGAAGTTGGTGTTTTTTGTTTTTTAATCGTAGATCATACTCAGTTCTAAAGCCAAGCACTTCCGTTTTATAAGAATAGACCTTGATTTTTTTGTCGTTAGTTTTTTTAAAAGACCTTCCTCTAAAAATTGAGAGTCTCTCTCCGGAATCCATATTTCTGCTACATCACTTATGGTCAAAGGCCCCCAGACTTGAACTTCATGATACAAGCCTCCGATTGTTGGTTTAGGTGCTGAAGGGTCTAAAAAAGAATAGGTGTTCTTTCCTTGGCGAATCTGATTTTCTTCTTCTGTGATGTCGTAATCTCTCATCGTATCATCAGCATGCCAAGTAGCTCTTTTTTTTACTGAATCCTTTAGGACGGCAATGTAGTAACCGTATTTCCAGGAGTCCAATGTACCAATGAATAAATTTTTAGGCATTCCTTCGGGCAAGTACTCAGGCCCAAAATTAAAATTCGTCTTTAATGAGTCTTTGTCGTCACGAAACTCCATAACTCCATATTTGGGCCTAAGGCTTTTTTCCTCAATGTGATCACCACTTAAATCTAAAAGATAGTTTTCAATTTCTTCTTTCATCCAGGTTATTTTTCCGCCACTTGTCTTTCCGTCTAGCTGATGGGTATTTAAAAAGCCTTGTCTTATAATTGAGTCAACATCGGTACTATGAAAGTAGATATGAACATCCGTTTTATTGTAGTAGTCGTATTTTTGTTTTTTTACCTGTTTTCTGTTGGGTCTTTTCTTTATTAGTTCTGTGGCTAAACGCTTAGACTGAGCAGCGCTTAGATCGGCCAACAAAGTGGGATTGGCAGCAAGAATCAAAAATATTAAAAGAACACTTTTTAACTTCAAAAAAAACCTCATTTTTCGGGTAGAAGAAAACCTCAGTAATAAAAGCTAACAACAATATCCAAAAATACCTGCAAGTTTGAAGAAGCATCTAAATGAGTTAAAGCAATAACAAGCGGTATATGTGATTGGCTCAAACATACACCTAGAAGCTTTGAAATTGGTCATATAAATTATGTTTTAAAACTCTTACAATCTAAACTCGTGAAATATTTTAGAAACAGCAAGTCGCTTAATGGATAAATGAGTTTTTGCGATAACTTTATAGGATGCTTGTGGGGAAAGAGCTAGACCTTGTATAAGTGATAGGAAGCTTAAGCAATTAGATAAAGTTATTCCTTCTCTTATTTTGTGGGTATTTTTTTCTAGCAAGTAGCGCTCCTTATCAAAAGCCTAGTCGAGTACAGAAAAAAAATAATTTTTTAAAATGAGCTCGTTTTTGTAAGCGACTTCAAATCATTTCAGTGGGTTAGACAAATTCCAGGCTAAAAAGTAATTGAAATCACTTTAGGAAAAAACCCTCAAAGCTAGTCCTGGAGCTAGTTTGAAACGATTCCATAGTCCAAATCTTTGACGCTGATCTTTGACACTTTGAACTTTAATGATAGTCTAAAAACACGAGGCAAGGATTGCCTTAAAGAAGCTTGTCGAGAGAGCTTATTTTTTACCTAGGAAGGGGAGTAGATGCAAAACCAGAAAGTTTTGTTACTTGATTCAGATTCAAATTCTAGAGCCGCACTTTACAAACTCTTTGAAGCACGTTCATGTCATGTTTATTCCATTGCGAGTATGGCGGAGTTTTCAAATCTTTTGCCTCAGTTAAATGATATCGATATTTTACTTGGCAAACAAAATTTGCAAGATGCGAAAATCAATCAAGCACTACGAATTTTAAAACAAAGAAATCTACAAATGCGTTCCTATGTAATGATGGATAGCAACGAGCCTGTCGAGCTACTTGCAATGAAAAGAGAAGGTGTGGTGGATTGTTTTGAAGCTCCTTATTCTCTTCCAGAAATCGTAAACAGTATTTTAGGTGAGAACCTGAATGAAGAAAATATTAGTACCAACGAAAATTTAGACATTTACCAAAGGTTTGCATTTGAAGATATCATTGGTAGATCTCCTGAAATCACAAAAGTATTAGAAATGGTTGAAAGAGTGGCTGACTCTGATTCCAACATTTTAATCATGGGTGAGAGTGGAACAGGTAAAGAATTGATCGCCAGGGCTTTACACCACAATTCAGAAAGAAGAAATCAGCAATTAGTTCCAGTAAATTGTGGAGCGATTCCGAATGAACTTTTAGAAAGTGAACTATTTGGTCATATTAAAGGTGCTTTTACCGGAGCAATTGCCAACCGTACAGGGCGTTTTCAGTTAGCTAATGAAGGAACACTGTTTTTAGACGAGATAGGTGATATGCCAATGACTTTACAGGTAAAGCTCTTAAGAGTTTTACAAGACCAGGTGGTTGAGCCAGTTGGTAGTCATCAAGTAGAGAAAGTTGATGTTAGGTTAGTCGCGGCAACCAATGTTAATTTAGAAAAACAAGTAGAAGACAAAAAGTTTAGAGAAGATTTGTATTACCGTCTAAATGTGATTCCTATTCGAATGCCAGCTTTGAGAGAGAGAACATCTGATATTCCAATTTTGGCGCAACACTTTTTAAACAAATTTAATCAAAAGAAATCAAGAAACATTCAAGGGATTAGTCCTGAGGCAATGGAACAATTGATTAGCTATCCGTGGCCGGGAAATGTTCGTGAGTTAGAAAACTTGATGGAAAGGCTTAGTGTTATTGTTGGTGAAGGAATCATCCAACTAAGTGATTTACCAGAAAAGTATTTACAAGAAACGACAAAAACTATGCAGGCAGTAGCAAGCGACGGTCTACTAGGCGAGACTGGACTTGATTTCAACACGGTAGTGGATGAGTTTGAAAATAAATTAATCATGGAAGCGCTTGAAAAAACTGGTTGGAATAGAAATCAGGCTGCCAAACTTTTACGTTTAAATAGAACTACCTTGGTAGAAAAAATTAAAAAGAAAGGTCTTAAGGAGCAGATTGATGCAAGCCTTTAAGAGACCAAGTACTATCTTTGTTGTATTACTATTCTGTGTATTCGTTTTAAATATTGTAATTTAATAATTCGAAGGAATCTTCTCAACGGGAGATTCTAGTAGGCGAATGATTTCGGTAGCCTTTTCTAGTTTGAAGTCAGGCCTTTCTTCGGGGCAGCTTGGTTCTAAATGAATGTATTCACCATGTAGGATCAAGCAGGTATCCATTCCTAATTCCTTAGCTTGGCAGATTTCCATATCGATCCGGTTTCCAATGCTTAAATTTTCTGAGCCTTGGGTATTGGTAGTTCTAAGGATCTTTTCAAAGGCAGTTTTTTTACTTTGTCCCGCAAAAGGATCAACGCAGAAAATGCATTTGAAGTAACTTTCGATGTCTAAAAGTTTTATTTTTTGATTTTGAGTTTCAGCATTACCTGAAGTGACTAGGTATAAATTGTAGCTGAGTTGTAAATTTTTAAGCAAATCATGAACACCAGGAAAAACCTCTATATTTTCAAAAATTTGTCTCTGGTAAAACGCCTTGTTGCCGGCGCTGATAACTTTTTCTGAATCGGATTGAGCTTGAACCCCAAAATGTTGTACCAATTTCTCACAAAAATTAGATCTAGATTTTTCTTTGTAAAGTTGGCGACGATATTGGATGGCATCTTGGATGCTTGCGTTTAATCCTAAATTAATCATTTTGGAACAAGCTTCTTCAAGTGCATTCGCAACAAGCTGTCCCCAGGTATCCATTAAGGTATCGTCTAAGTCGAAAATAAGATTTTTATATTTTTGCATAGAGACTTCCTTTCTTAGACGAGATTAACACATGGTTTTTATCGGTGAAAGGAAGTCCTAGCCTTAGGAAGAAAGCTCACAGGATTCAAACATTAACAAATGTTTGAAAAAATATTTGTGAATTATTTAAGATTTTTTCGAATCGTCTCAATTCGTTCACGATTGACGCCGAGATCACTATGCCCAAGTCTAGAGGCAGAGCGTAGATGAACTTTCCCTCCCTCAGTCCAATAAAACTCCACATCATCCACATAGCGCATCAATGACGAGGTAAATTCGTAGTACAAATAGTTTTCTTCTTCTTTGATTTGTTTGGCATTCTCAAAATTAGATTGGATGGCAGTTTTTATCGCGGAAAGATCTTTTTCCTTATCGCCCGAAAGATTAAAAGGCTCTATTTTGTGCTGCTCAGAACTCGCATAAGAACTTACGCAGTTTGGTTTATCAGGACATGGGCTCAATTGGTTATTTTGTAGTCCCAGATTTTCAGGTCGTTTACCGGAACAAGCTGCTAAAAAGACCAATAATAAAAAATTGAATTTATGAATTTTCATCTAGTTCTCCTTCTAATAAAATTTCAAAAGCAGGTTTAAATTTAGGGAATACGTTTTCTAAGGCTTCGCCTTCTTTTTCTTCGATACATATAACACCCAAATTTAAATCGTTCCCTGCGTATTCACCCAAACTTCCTGGAGTGGGGTAACCGATATCAGACTTGATCGGGTAGTCACACATTGAACTAAAAAGCTCGGCAGCAAGTCTGGCTTTTTCATTAGAGTATACTATGCAGGGTTCCCAAGAATGAAAGTGAATAATAAGTTGAGGTTTAATTTTATCAATCAAATCCACCAAGGCCTTGATTTCAGGTTCTGAAGCTGGTGAATTTCCTGGAAAATAGCGATCTTTCTCGTAGTCAGAGCTCCAGCAGATGCTAGGAAAATTACGGTTTAAATCCACAGCATTTGCATTTACTCGCTGATTTTTCTTAAAGCCATCAGGATTTAAGCAAGGGATCAAAACCCAATCCGTTGAAAAGCTAGGTGACTCTTTTAGGTAGTTTAAAAGTTCATCTGCCATTTTAACGCCCTCAGGCTCGTCACCATGCACCCCGCCAATGAATAAAATGGGGTTTTTATGAGCAGTTCCTGTGATTTTGAAACTACTATGCAGGGAAATATCAAGCTTTCCTGCTGACCTAGTCCACTGTTTTATGGTATGAATTTTGTCGTTCATACTAGTAATTTTATCTCCTAAAAGTGGAGTTGTCGAGAGGAGTCATAATGAGTGATCAAAAGTTAAGTGCTGTCGTTTTAGCTGCAGGAAAAGGCACTCGCATGAAATCCCCATTACCTAAGGTTTTGCATCCCGTTGCAGGAATGCCAATGATTACATATCCTTTAGGTGCATTGAAAGCACTGGACATCGAAGATGTTCGCGTTGTTGTTGGCCATGGTAAGGCTTTGGTTGAAAAAGTAGTACACAGTGTTGGTTACTCTTGTTTCGAGCAAAAAGAGCAAAAGGGAACAGGGCATGCTGTAATGGCTGCCGATTTCAAGACTTTAGAAGGCGATGTTTTAATTGTGAATGGGGATCATCCTTTGATCGCTCCAGAGGACTTCGCAAATTTTGTAAATCAATATCGTGAAGACCATGCGGCCATTGCCGTGATGACAAGTAAATTAAACAATCCTGGCTCCTATGGCAGAATTATCCGCCACTCAGGGGAGTTTCAAGCTATCGTAGAAGCAAAAGATTGTGGTCATGAGGCTTTAGAGATCAAAGAAGTTAACTCAGGAATCTACATTACTAAAGCAGATGTTTTAAGAAAATACCTTCCAAAGATCGAAGCGAACAACAGCCAAGAAGAGTTTTACCTAACAGATATCATTGCTCTAGCAAAACAAGACAAATTAACGGTAAAGGCTTATGAGTCTGATCCAAGAGTTTGTTTTGGAGTTAACGATCAAAGAGCCTTAGCTACTGCTACTCAATCTTTAATGCGTTCCAAAGTAAATCAGCTTTTGGATAATGGAGTAGTTATCATTGACCCGCAAAATACTTACATTGAACCAACGGTTCAAGTTGGTGCCGGTGCGGTGATACATCCTGGAACCTATTTACGAGGACGAACTCAAATTGGTCAATTTTGTGTGATCGAGATGGGCTGTCAAATTCAGGATTCCTTAGTTGAGAGTAATGTGATCGTTAAGTCACATAGTGTTTTAGAATCATGTAAAATTGGTGAGACCGCACAGGTTGGTCCTTTTGCGAGAATCCGCCCCGACTCTGATGTAGGTAAAGCCTGTAAGATTGGAAACTTCGTGGAGCTTAAAAAGGTTAAGCTTGGCGAGGGGACTAAAGCATCACATTTAACTTATCTTGGCGACGCAGAGCTTGGCAAGAATGTGAACATTGGCTGTGGTACAATAACTTGCAACTATGCTGTTGATAAAAAGAAATATAAAACGATCATTGGTGATAATGTTTTTGTAGGTTCTGATAGTCAGTTCATTGCTCCAGTAGAAATTGGCGACAATGCAGTGATCGGTTCAGGTTCAGTTATTACAAAAAATGTTCCGGCAAATGCTCTTGGAGTTACTAGAGCTCGTCAAGTGATTAGAGAAAACTACGTTACGCCAGAGGAAAACTAAGATGTGTGGAATCATTGGATATTTTGGAGATAAAGATCCTAAAAATGTAATTTTAGATGGCTTGAAGAAATTAGAATATCGTGGATATGATAGCGCGGGTGTTTGTATTCTTGATGACGGAAAATTCTCTCGATTTCGTGCTGAAGGAAAACTTTCTAATCTTGAAGAGAAGGTGAAGGACAAACAGTTTAATGGGCACATTGGCATTGGTCATACTCGCTGGGCAACGCATGGAGTGCCTTCAGAGCGCAATGCCCACCCTCACAAAGTATCAGGTGTGAGTATTGTTCATAACGGGATTATTGAAAATTACCAAAGCATTAAAAAAGAGCTTTTGGCAAATGGAGCTAAAATTGAATCCGAAACGGATTCTGAATTAATCGCTCACTTGTTGTCCATCGCTTTAGAGGATACAAAAGACCTGGAGACTGCTGTAGAACAAGTTCTTCCTAAACTTAAAGGAGCCTTTTCTATTGTTGCTTTGTGGGAAGAAGAGCCTAATAAAATGGTAGCTTTTAAGGATGGGCCTCCCTTGGTATTAGGAGTGGGCGAGAAAGAAATTTTGGTGGCTAGTGATATTACGGCCATTGTTTCTCATACCAAAGATGTTGTCTTTTTAGAAGATAAAGAAGTAGTCATAGTGAATGGCACTGATTATAAAATTTTAGATCCTCGCGGAAACGAGATTCATAAAAAGATTGAACATATCGATTGGAATCCAGAGGCGGCGGAAAAACAAGGCTATGATACTTATATGCTCAAAGAAATTTTTGAGCAACCACGTGCTGTGGCTCAAGCTCTTGAGCCGCATATTGATATAGAAAATCAAGTCATCCAACTGCAAGGGGCACTTGGACCTGATGTATCGGCGGAAGAAATTAATAAACGACTTGCTCAGGTAGAGCGAATTTTTGTGGTTGCCTGCGGTACAAGTTACTACGCCGGTATGGTCGCTGAGTATATGATCGAAAAGATGACGAGACTACCAGTTGAGATTGAGTTCGCATCTGAGTTTAGATACAGAGAGCCGGTTTTACCACCAAAGTCTTTAGTCATCGTAATTTCTCAATCCGGTGAAACAGCTGACACTCTTGCTAGCTTACGTATGGCAAAAGAGCAGGGTGCAGAAATCATGAGTATTTGTAATGTACGTTCTTCTTCCATCGACCGAGAAGCAGATTATCATTTGTATATGCGAGCGGAGGCTGAGATTGGCGTGGCCAGTACTAAAGCTTTGACCTGTACATTAGCTGTGATCAACGTACTGTCGGCTACTTTAGCAAAAATCAAAGGGCGTTTGGCACGAGATGAAGAAGTGGCTTTGATTCAAAAGCTCCAACAAATTCCTGCTGAAATGGAAAAAGTATTAGTTCATGACAAATTTTTCTCTGAAGCGGCTAATAGTCTAAAACGCTACAAAGGTTTCTTGTACATAGGTAGAGGTCTTAGTTTTCCTGTTGCTCTTGAAGGGGCTTTAAAATTAAAAGAATTAGCTTACCTTCATGCAGAAGGTTACGCCGCGGGTGAAATGAAACACGGTCCTATTGCATTGATTGACCAAGATATGGCAATCGTTGTGATCGCACCTAAAGACGATGTTTATGAAAAGACCATTAGTAATTTAGAGGAAGTTAGGGCTCGTGGTGGCCAGGTTATTGCCATTGGTAGTGGTGAAGATGAGGTCTTAAAAGATTTAAGTCTACATTACCTTTCTATCCCAGAGGGAGATTGGCGAACGAATCCAATTCTTGCCTTAGTTCCATTACAGTTGATGTCTTACCATGTTGCTAGTTCACTTGGTTTGGATGTGGATCAACCAAGGAACCTTGCTAAATCGGTAACGGTAGAATAAAGAATAATTAAAATGATAAAATAAAAAAGGTCTCAAGCTATGAGACCTTTTTCTATTCTTAAAGACGAATTTTTCTACCAGAGATTTTACTGGCAATCAGACTAAGAAACAAAAAGAGGATGCCCCAGGCAAGCAGGCCAATCAGGCTTTTCCATTGAAAATCAAATCCAACAGAAAAATGCCAAGCTGTTTCTACAAAATATCGAGTGGGCATCCATTCAGAAATTCTCTGAATACTCTCGGGGAGAGCATTCGGTGGAATCCATAATCCACCTAAGAAAGATAGAGATAGGTATATCATATTAGAAATGGGTAAAGCGCTCTTTGCAGTGCATAGCTTGCCGATGCTTATCGCCAAAAAGGCAAAAGGTAGGGATGCAGCACATAGATACAAACTTAATCTTAAGTAGCTTAAAAAAGAAATATCTACTTCGGTACTTATGTTAATTACGATAATCAATAGTACTTCGGTTAAGAAAGCAAAAACTAAAGCAGCAAGAATTCTTCCGAAGAAGATGGAGCCTTCTGAGATAGGCAGTGACTTTTGATAACGAAACCAAGGGCGAGATTTTTCATTGGCTAAATCAACGCCAAATTGAAAAAAGATTATTCCTAAAAAAGCATAAGCAGCAAAACTTCCCATAAGCAAGTTTGCTGCTTGAGGAGTTTTAGCATTTGGTTGGGCAAAAAACAGAAAAAACAAACTAGGAAATACCATAGTACCGACAACATAGGAGGGTTGTCTTAGTAATTCAAAAAGCTTCATTTTGAAAATTAGCATTGCGTTGTTCATCGAAAGCTCCCATCTTGAATTTTATGGAACATCTCTTCCAGGCTAGTTTCTTTTACTACTAAGTCATTAAAGCGTATTTCTTCTTTAAAGAGTAATTCGATAAAACTTTCAGGCTCCGCAGTGAGGTACTGAAAGTGGTGACGATTGGTTTTCGGATTGTATTCAGAGCTTAATAGATGATCCAGAAACTCGTGTTTTAATAAACCACAGGCAGCGCTAGAGTCATTGCTGGGACTAATCTTTTGAAAATTTGCCGGGAGCTTAGTCTCGCAGCTAAAATAGATGTTTTTATGGTGATAAGTCTTTTTTAATTCTTCTAATTTACCATGAGCAATTCTCCGACCTTCATGAAGAAAACTTACCGTGTCGGATAAGGCTTCCGCCTCGTCCATATGATGGGTTGTCAATAAGACACTTCCTCCGTCTCGAGTGAAATCACGAATTTCATTCCATACCACTTCTTTTGCTTCAAGGTCCAATCCACTGGTTGGTTCATCAAGTAAAAGCAATTTCGCATTACTGATAAAGGCGGCGGCGATAGACAACAAGCGTTTTTGACCACCACTCATTTTTTGGGCCGGGCTCTTAAGGAGTTTTGCCAATTGAAAACGTTCGCTGATCTCTAGTGTGCTAATAGGGCTATTGTATAGATGTTTAATGAAGTTTAAGATTTCGATGACTCTGATGTTGTCTACGAAATCTGCATCCTGTGGTGTGCTCGCTCTTAAAAACCTGGATTCCACAGAGTGACTATCTTTATCAAAGATTTTTACAAATCCAGAATCGGCCTGCATTAAATCCAGTACGATACTTATCGTAGAAGTTTTTCCCGCGCCATTTGGGCCTAATAAAGCATGACATGAGCCTTCATCAATGGATAGATTTAAGTCTCTCAAAACTTGTTTTTCGGAAAAGCTTAAATGTACATTTTTAATATCAAGGGCCTTGTTCAATTGGGCTCCGTTTTGTTGATTTTAAAAACTTTTTTAGCTATTTCTTGGGATTGAGGATGCAAAAATAAAATCAATCCTTGGATTAACATCCAATTGGTTACAAAGAAAAAAGTAGCTTCTTCGATGGGAAGACCGGCTATCTTAATTTGAGTTGTGTATACTTCGGAAATTGCCCAAATTTCCTGGTCGATTGCGATTTTATCGCAAATACAAAGGTAAATGCTTGGAACCAATATACCCAAGATAAAATGAAATTTTTGGCGAATCAAAAAATTCCTACCAAAAAATTGTTGTATTAAAAATATTGGTAGTGCCCAGGCGAGAATAAGTCCTAAATAAAATAGTTCGGTATAAAATAAACAAAGTACACCAAAGGCAAAAACTCCAATGCAACTACCCAGTAGTAGGTTAGAAAATCGCACTTCGTTTTTAGAGGCTTCTAATTTCCATGGTGAAAGTTTGATTAATAGGCCTAAAAAGCCGGAGCTAAAATAACACTGAATGATGAAGAAAAAATATTCCTCAAAAGGAACGTATCCAATGGTACCCAAAACTCTATCAGCACCATACCACCAAATTTTTTTATAAATTAAATAATTATCCCATGGAGTTGTCCAGATCACAGCCAATGTGGCAAGTGTTGTCGCCCCCCAAAACAATTGGTTCAATGTTTTTCTATCGAGGAGGTAGTAGCAAAGTACCCATAAAAGAATGCTTTGTGGAATTGTAAAATACAGGTGAAATTCGGCATAAGTCATGGCCTGTAAGACTAGCGAAACTTATCTGCCTAGCCAAGGAAATTGACAGATCAATGTGTGGATTGCGTAAATTAAGCGGAAGATTAAATCTTCGGGTATTAGAGAGGATTGTTAGAGAAATGAGCAAAGAGGAGCATTTCTTTTTTAGATTATCTTATTCAAAAACAAACTTTTATGGGTATAGGCGTTAGCTCTATTCAGTTCTAGCTCAATATAACAAGAAATAGCTAAAATTGGTTTATAACTTGCTATTTAAAGCATACTAATGGAAACTTCAATCCTCGAATTCGACACCAATTGGGGGCCATTGCCGAATGAGTATAAATTTAGAATCAAACTTTTGTCGAAAGCAGTTTCTACAAAAACTAAAAGATAGCTATGCTAACGAAGAAGCTTTCTTAAAGACAAAGTTAAACTATCATTTCCAAAAATCAGGTAAACTTCTGCGCCCTCAAATGACTTTTGATCTTTTGGTGGCATTAGGGGTTTCTGATACTAATGCCGAACAATGGGCTTTAATCACAGAGTTAATTCACAATGCTAGTTTGATCCATGATGATCTTCAGGATGAAGACGAGTACCGTAGAGGGCAAAAAAGCTATTGGGCTCAATTTGGAATGGTAAGCGCAATCAATGCCGGTGATTTTTTGATTATGAAATCAAGTCACGCAATTGGGGACCTAGAAGTTGCCGATGACGTAAAGTGGAAGTTAAACCAAATTTTAATGAATTGCAGTATGGAATTAGTTCGTGGCCAGGAGCTAGAACTAGAACTAGAACATACTGCCGATATAGATTTGTGGGATCGTTATTTGGACTGTATCTCTAAAAAAACCAGTAGTTTGTTTTTGATGGCGGTACAGGCGGCAGCTTATTTGTCTGAAGTAAAGCTTGATTTAGCTTCTCTAGAAGAGGTATTCGCTCAGTATGGAAAATGCTTCCAGTTATATGACGATTTGATTGATTTGATCGGCGACAAGGGACGAGAAAAGTCGGCCAACGATCTAAGGGAAGGTAAATGGAGCTCATTAGTCATTCGCTACATTTTAGAAAATGGATCAAAGAAAGAAGAGCTTCGTCAGTTTTTAAAGAAAAATAGAAAAGACGTTTGTGATGAGTCTGTGAATTTTTGGGTGAAAGAGTTTTTAGAGAGCGGAGTGATTGATTTTTCTAAAAATGAAATTCGTCAGAGTTTAGAACAATTAAAATTAAGTATTAAGAAAAGTCCAAAGAAGATTGAAGAGAACTTTGAAATGGTCATATCTAGGTCCTTTTCAGAGGATTTACTGGAGGCAAATTTATGAAAAAAGCAGTGGTGATTGGTTCTGGTTTTGGTGGCATTGCGGCCGCCCTGAGATTGCGTAAAAAAAAATATGATGTAACTCTAGTTGAGGCTCTGCCAACACTAGGTGGGAGAGCAAGAGTCTTTGAAAAAGATGGATTTAAATTTGATGCTGGCCCAACTGTTATTACTGCTCCTTACTTATTAGAAGAGTTGTTCGAAATGTTTGGTAAAGATATGAAAGACTATATCGAACTACTTCCTGTGGACCCATTTTACCGAGTTGTTTTTCATGACGGAAAGGTTTTTGATTATGTTGGTGATGAAGATCGTCTTTTAGAGCAAATTGCTAAGTTTAGTGAAGAGGATGTTGAAGGTTATAAAAAATTAGCGGCACACGCTCGCCGTATATTCGATGTTGGTTATACTCAATTAGCAGACCAGCCGTTTTTAAGCGTAGCAGATATGATTAAAGTAATTCCTCAGATGATTGGCCTTGAGAACTATAGAAGTGTTTACTCTTTGGTAAGTAAATACATTAAAAATGATTATCTGCGCCAGGTGTTTTCTTTTGAACCTCTATTGGTCGGTGGAAATCCAAACTCCATTACAAGTATTTATTTATTGATCCATTGGTTGGAAAGAAAATGGGGAGTTCACTTTGCTAAAGGTGGGACGGGCGCCATTATAAGCGGCATGAGAAAACTGATGGAAGAAGAGGGAATTAGCATTAAAACCTCTTTTTCTGTGGAACAGATTGAAAATCGCGGTAAAAAAGTTTCTGCGGTAATAAGTAAAGAGGGTGAAAGATTGGATTGCGATTTGGTGATTTCAAATGCAGATCCGGCCACAGTTTATAAAAAGATGATTTCTCCTGATATTCTTAAAAAGCATGCTCCAAAGAAAGTGGAAAAACGTCATGCTTCTATGAGTTTGTTCGTTGCCTATTTTGGAACGAACAAAGTCTATGACAATCTAAAACATCATACCATTGTATTGGGACCAAGGTATTTACCTCTTTTAGATGATATTTTTGAAAAGAAGGTATTGGCTGATGATTTTAGTTTGTATCTGCATGCACCAGCTAGAACAGATAAGTCTATGGCACCGGAAGGGAAAGACGCTTTCTACGTTCTTTCGCCTGTACCAAATAATTTAAGTAATATTGATTGGGATGTTGAAGGTCCCAAATATATGGATAAAATTTTAACTCACCTAGAAAACACTCATATGCCTAATTTAAAAGAAAACTTGGCTACCTCTTTTTACATCACTCCAAATTACTTTGAAAAAGACTTACAAAGTAAAGACGGAGCAGCTTTTGGATTAGAACCACGATTTACTCAATCGGCCTATTTTCGTTACCACAATCGTAGCGAAGAGGTGGAAGACCTTTACTTTGTAGGTGCTAGCACTCATCCAGGAGCAGGAGTACCAGGAGTTTTGAGTTCAGCGAAAGTTTTAGATAAAATTATCCCGCAAGGAAATTAAGATTGGCTATCGCTAGAGAAAATACCCAGGTATTAAAAAAACACGCAAAAACTTTTTACATGGCATCGCTGTTTCTACCACTTCAGGTAGCCAAAGATGCTAGTAGTTTGTATCGCTTCGCCAGGGAAGTGGATGATATTGTCGATGAAAACCCTGAAAAAGAAGCGAGAGCCATTTTAGAAAAAGTGGTCGAAGACTACCGAGAGGAAAATGGCTCTTATCCCTTTGTGAGTGATTTTTTAGCCACGTCGAATCGTTTAAACATGAATAAGTCTTACGCTGAAGAACTAATTAAGGGTGTCACTTGGGACTTAGATAACGACACCATTTTTACAGAAGAAGACTTTTACTTATATTGTTACCGAGTTGCTGGAGTCGTAGGTTTAATGATGTGTTATATGCTCAGGATTGATGATCATAATGCCTTTCAACATGCAACGGATCTGGGACTTGGAATGCAGATGACTAACATTTGCAGAGATGTAATGGAAGATTTGGATCGTGGAAGAATGTACCTTCCAGAATCTTGGGTAGATGATATCCGTTTAAATAAGAACAATATTCAAGTCATCTCGATCCAAAAGAAAGTTTTAGAAGTAGTGGTATCCATTTTGGAGCGGGCCGAAAAACATTACGCCAGTGCAGATTTAGGAATGTGTTATATTCCATGGCGTGCTCGCTTTGCAATTTTAGTTGCGGCCAAGGTTTATCGTGCCATTGGCCTAAAAATTTTAAAGGACCCTAAAGCCTGTTTAGATGGAAGAGTCTACGTAAGCAAGATCGAAAAACTTGCTTGGTTAGTTTACTGTTCTTTTTATTTTCTACACCCTAGGATTTGGAAAAAACCAAAGCAAGACTCAAAAGCAGTGCTCCATGAGTCACTTTGTGGGCTACCGGGGCTTTAAATTGAGTAAGGCTAGCTACTAAGACTTTAAATGTTTTCAAATCTGAATTGATTTTAAAGGCTCTCAGTTGCTCTGAAACTGTATCTGAAATTCCAGAAATAGAGAAGATTAAAAAAAGAAAGGCTGACTCCGGAGAGACAGCCTTGAAAAACTTTATTTTGAAAATTCAATTTCTAGTTTGCTACAGCTTCGATTGATTCTTTCGTCATAGCAAAATTTGATTATCTTTTGAGTCATATAATTAATGCTATTTTGCAGAGGCTCTTCAGTAGCAAACTCACTATTTTTAAGCTCTTGCCTAAGTTTAAATAGTTCTCTAGCAGATTTTTTGTCAGACTGATCTTTGTCCATTATACTGTTAATCCGGTAGTCTAATTTCCTTTTGCTGTATGACTCTTTAGCATCGATGCATTTTTTAATCCTGCGAATTTTATCCATCATAGCACTAATCTCAGGATATTGTTCTATATAGACACTTTGTAGATCAGAATTACTTTGACTTACAATGTTTTTTTGCCCTTTGTGATTTAAAAAATCTTCTTGAAAGTGAATGTGTTTGGCCTGCCATGTGTTGTCATTTACTTGTTCATAAATCAGAAACAATGGGTTTACGTCACGTATTGGTCTCAAAGATTCAAGGGAACATAGATTCTCTGGTTGCCAGTTTCTAAGGTATTCTTGGGCAAGGGGAATTAGATAGGGTGTGATTAAGCTGGTATATTCAAGGGTGTCGTAATCGAAGTGCCTCCAACGAAAATTACCTGTGCCAGCGTTTTCATATAATTCTAAATCAGAATTTTTAGTAACAGGTGAGTATTGGAGAAAAAACGGCAATAGAAAACCACGGTTTAGAAGAGTTCTAAAATAGTATTTTGAATCGTTGTTTGTATGGCGTTCCCTTATCCAGTATTCATATTGAAAGTTTGTAGTATAATTTAATCCTTTAAATTCTTTATCCTCAATATTTCCCAAAGAGTCTCTTTCTTCAGCCGAAAACACATCGGCATTTAGCCAGTACAAGAAATCGTCTTTAGTGACTCTAGAAAAAAGCTTATATAACTCTTCTCTTTCTTTAGAGTTTGCAGCTGAGGTTAGCTGAGTGATGGAAAATAAAGCCTTACGAATACTTAAATAGTCAGGCAACAGAGTACTGAGTGGTTCTTTGGAATTTTTAATATATAAAAGGTCTCGTAGCTTATTTAATTTATCTAAATTATATTGAAGACGGCTATCATAAATGAAGTCTTCAGATAGATATCTCATTCGCCCTTCGGATTTAAGTTGCTGGATAAATTGAATTCTAGTCTCAATGTTTTCATCAATCCAAAAGTGATATCCCATTTTTGCCGTTTCAATAAGGAAATCCATTTTTGAAATGGGCTTTTTTCTTATGTTTAGAAGAAAGGTACCTAGTTGCAATTTGGTTGGAACCGATATTTTCTTTTTAGTGTATTTTGTTTTTCTACTATAGGGATGCAATAGCTCATGAATGATTGTGAATGCTCTTAATTCCTCAGCAGTGTATCGATCGCTATTCGTGTATTCATCCATTTGTGGTACAGAAATATAAATATGATTTTCAAAGAATCCAGCCGCCTTATAATAATCTACGCCTAGACCATCCTCGATAGGGTAGTCTTCTATTTTAAAAGAAATGTTTGAATCTAAAAATATAAAATCAGTTGAAACCGCAGTTTGCTTTAAGCCCTTGGCGAATTCTTCGCTCATGCTAGAAATAAACTCAAACCAACGATCTAGTTCTGGAACATAGTTTCGTTCAAACGGATCATTTAAGTTATTTGTTCTAGGGAGTTTGGAGTAGCCTCGAAAGAATTTATGTTGTCCAGATACAAATTCCTCAAAAGGAATCACTTGTCCATCGGCAGTTTTAACGGATAGTTGACCATTTCCTTTTTCGGCCCCTGAAAAGGCATTTATGCAAAAAAGGCTTATAAAAAGTGATACTAAAATTAAATTATTTTTTTTCATCGGTGTTCTCCTCCAACACACTTAGTGGGAAAAATTGGATTGATAATTGATAAACGTCCTTTTTTTCTCCATCTCTAAGCAGTGCCAGCATTTTTTGGCGGAACTCTCTAATAATGGACTTCACTTCTGTGATTTTACTAGGATCAACAGCCATATTGACTGATGAAAAATCACGAAATTCTAAAGGTATTTCTTCTAATTTATTACTAGCTATTTCTAATATTTCTTTATGGGATTGTTTCAAGGCAGAGTTACTCACATCTTCTGTCGTGGAGATGTTTTCATGAATTCTGTGGTACTGAGAGCTAGTTGTGTCGTACTTTAACAAACCAGCGTCTTCAAGGTTTTGCAAAACTACATCCGCTCGATTGAGGGCTATCCCTAATTTTTTAGAAATACTTTCTTTTGTTACCAAAAAGTCATTCAGGTCAAAAAGCTCAGTCACAGCAAAGTGTTCCCATTCTGCCAAAACTTTGTGATGAGTGTTTTTAACTATGTATGATTTTTGTAGTTCGCTAATATCTATGTCATCGATCTTTGTTTTGCTTCGGTAAAAACTGTTTAAAAATAAGGTTCTTTCCTCTTCGTTCAAATCAAGGGCCTGCACTACCGATTGCGCTTTTGAGAAAGGTAAGTTTCTCTTTCGATGTAATACTTGGCTTAAAGAGCTTGAATGCATACCCAAATCACGAGCATAGGATCTCAAAGAATAGCTAGGATTTTTTCGTTGCCGAAGACTTAGCTCCTCTTTGATTTTTTGTATGTAATAGGTTTCGTTGCTTTCCATGTCGGTGGTATAGCAGACTTTGCCGCACAGGTGAGGCAAAATGGTAATTAAACTGGGGCAAGACTTTGCCCCATAGAAAATCTACAGCATTTCGTTATTTTTCTGAAATTAGTTCCTTACTTCCAATTGTTGAAGGCTAAAGCTGGCCCACTTAATTGCGGATGCTTTAAAGCTAGGCTCTTAAAATCTCTTAATTAATAGATGTGAGTTAAAACGCGATTCGAAAAAATTGAAAAAAAGCTAGTGATACCTTATTACTATGCGTTGCCATCCGCAATTAAGTGGGCCAGTTTTAGACTATAGCAGGAAGCTATTTTTAGAAGTCTTATATATCTAAAAAAACCACTTATTCTAGGTGCTTAAACCTCACTCTCGATATTAAAAACTCTATTCATAATAAAACCTATCCATAAGATAAGAGCTACTTATGTAAAGGCTATTTATTTTACAGATCCAATAAATCTTACTAATTAAAAAATTACAAAGGTGCTATCAAGGTTGCTTCAAAACAAAATATGAGGGCGGAAAATGAAATCTTTTAAAGTATTTTTAATGGTGGCTTTGCTTGTATTACAAAATGAGGCCATGGCTGCTTCCTGTGATAAGTCTGCTTCAGAGTCTAAAAAAGTAAGCACACAGGCCGATCAAATTAATAAGTTTTCAGCAGAAGAAGTTGTTAGAGAGCTTAAAAATTTATATAGACGCAAAGACAAAACCTTTCGCATGGATCGACTTAGTCCTGAAAATTTAGAGGCTGCCTTTGATTTGGTATTGGCTGAGTTGGAATTAAAGATTGCAGACTTTTCTGCAAAGCAGTTAAAGCCAAACTTTAGAAATACGATCGTAAAGTTAGAAGATATGTTTCGCGATTACGCACAGATGTTGATCATTGTGGAATCTATCTCTTTGAATCAAACCAAACTTTATAAAGAAGTTGAAGCTAATATTACAAAAAAGTCTAAAGAGTTTGATGACCGTTATAGAAAGAATGAAATCATCGCAAAGCGTGTTAATGAAGTGGTAGCTTCTCTTCAAAACAGAAAATTGCCAGAAGATTCTCGCAGGCTTTTAAACGAATATAAAAAAATATTCTCTCGTCTAGATGAGGCTTCAGAAAAGCGATTGCTTGAAATTGAACTTCGTTTGACAGAATTAGCAGATAAATTTACGGGTAATGTATTAGAGGCTACAGAAAAAACCTTTGTGGAATTCACAGAAGCTGAGCTGAAGGGTTTTTCCAAAGAAATGCTTGAGTCAGGTAAAGACCTGGCTGAACAAAATGGAAATCCAAATTATCTTTTTAACCCTATCGTACCGGTTCTGAGCAAAGCCTTATCTAGCCTAGAGTTATCTAGTAGTCGTGAAAAAATCTACAGAGCTTATGCTCAGTTGGGAATCACTTCAGAGTTTAACAATCGTCCAATTATAAAAGAGATTTTACAGCTTCGCCAAGAAAAGGCCAAATTGAAGTCTTTTAATAACTTTGCTGAGTATTCAATTTCAGAGAAGGCAGCTCCATCCTTAGAAGTGGTTAAAAGCTTTTTAGAGGATTTACGTGATTTGTATTTTCACAATGCGAAAATAGAAATTGCTAAAATTAGAGCCTATAAAGAGAAAGCTACTGGGGATTCTAAACTTTATGCTTGGGACTATGCCTATTGGAATGAAAAGCTAATGAAGGAAGAAATTGGAATTTCAGAGCAGGAGTTAAAACCTTACCTGAGTTTCTATAGTTTTCAGACGGCCTTTCATAAGAGATTAGAGGACTTATACGGGATTGAAATCGTTGAGAGGAAGGATCTTCCTTCCTTTGACTCTGAGTCTCAAAGTTTTGAAATTCGAAAGGACGGTAAAAGTTATGCTTTTCTCTATGCTGACTCTTTCGCTAAGAGTGGCAAACGTTCTGGCGCTTGGATGACAGAAATGATCTCAGGATATAGAGATAAGCGCGGTAATAGAAAAATTCCTACTGCCACGATCAATCTAAATATAATGCGAGCTAAAGAAGGACAAACAACCTTTATGTCACCGAACGAAGCGGTCACTTATGCGCATGAGTTTGGTCACGCTTTGCATGCCATTTTAAGTAATGCTCGTTATTATTCACAGTTTGGAACTAGGGTAGCATGGGATGTGGTTGAGGTTCCTTCTCAGTTTAATGAGAATTTAGTCCTCGACAAAGACTTTATTAAAAGCTTTGCTGTTCACCATGAGACTAAAGAAGTGATACCTGATCATTTGGTAGATGGTTTTATTAAAAGTTTAAATTTCAATGCTGGTTACGCTGGTCTGAGGCAAACTGCATACTTGGGCTTACTTGATTTAGAATTTCATCGCCATCCAGATATGGTTTTTGAAGACCCAGTAGCATTCGAACAAAAGTTTGTAGAGCCATACAACCTATTTGATAAAGCGGATTTTCAAGTTGCGACTTCCGGGAAGTTTAATCATATTTTTACCAATGGTGGTTATTCCGCAGGTTACTACTCTTATAAGTGGGCAGAGATCATCGAAGCTGATGTTTTTCGCTTCTTAAGCCAGAGTAAGGACCCGGCTAAAGTTATGGATGATTGGATTAAAAAAGTGATTTCCATTGGTGGGAGCAGTGATTTTAACCAGGGTGTGGAGAGTGTCTTAGGAAGAAAGATAGATCCAAGCGCATTGGTTGAGCGAGCTGGCTTAGAAATACCTAAGTAGTAAGCCAAGATATCGAACCCAACAGTCTTTTTAATTTTAGTTTTTTATGGGACACGAAGTGCGTGTCCTTAAGTATATTTTAAAGGAGTCACACAAGTGTTTGCTTGCCGAATTGTTTTTTTATTGGTTTTTATTAGTGTTTGGAATTTACAAGTTAGCTTAGCTAGTTCTTGTGAAAGCTCTGCCTCGAATTCTAAAGTAAATCAGGAATTTATAGCTAAAAAAGCTCCTTTTACGGGACAAGAAATTGTTCATTGGGTTAAAAATATAAATCGGAAAAAAGATCCATTTTTCCCGGTTAGTAAAATAACCCCTGAAAATGCTGAGCAAGCGGTAGATATCCTGTTGCGGGAAAGTCTGATTGAAATTCAAAAAATTGCGGATAGCTCTGAGAAGCCGACTTTTACAAACTTAGTTTTAAAAATTGAAAATGCTTTAAGGCATTACAGTACTTTTAGTGGACTTTTTAGTGCTGTTGCTTCAACCAAATCAGCTGAGTTTGCAGAAGTTAGAGGTCGAATTGGCAGTAAAGTTTCTGAATTCAATCGAAATTTCACAAACAATGAAAAACTAAGAGAGAAAGTGTCTGTCCTTCTTAAAAATATGGAAAACAGGAAACTTTCTTTTGAAATGAAAGATATGCTTAAGGGCTATAAAGAAAGTTTTCAGAAGCTTTCAAAAGAGAAAGAAGACCGCCTAATAGAAATCGGAGAAGAACTTCGTCAACTTTCCACATTGTTCTCAAAAAACTTAATGGACTTTAAGGAAAATGCCTCGATTGAGTTTAAGTTAGAAGAGTTAAAAGGTTTGTCCGCTGAACGATTGGCAGCCGCAAAAGCTCTTGCTGAGAAAGAGTCTCGTAATGATTATCTTTTTAAAACCGACAATGACACAGTCATGGCATTTGTTACTACTGTAGAGAGTGCAGAAGCGAGGGCTAAGTTCTATAAATTACTTTCATTAGAAGGTTTGGGAGATAAAGAAACTGATAACCTTCAAATTATTAAGAGAATGCTTCTACTAAAAGAAGAAGCCGCTAAAATTGAAGACTTTGAATCTTATGCTGCCCTTTCTATTAAAAATAAAGCGGCCCCTTCTGTGGAAGAAGTTAAATCCTTTTTAGAGCGTCTTGCAGACATTTACTATTACAATGCGAAGAAGGAAATTGAGCAATTAAGAAGTTTCAAAGAAGAACACACAGGCTCTAGAGAATTGAAAGCTTGGGATCTAAGTTATTGGCGTGAAAAGCTTCAAGAAGAAGTTACGGGAGCCTCTGATTTGCAGATGATGCCATATTTTGAGTTTTATACTTTTCAGAGAAAGTTTCATGAGAGAATGGAGCAAATTTATGGAGTTGAAATTCGTGAACGTAAAGATTTAGACGCTATTAATGAAGATGGACAAGTTTTTGAGCTATTAAAAGACGGCAAGCTTTACGCTTATTTTATAACCGATATCTTTGAACGAACTGGAAAAAGAGGTGGAGCCTGGATGAGTCAGGCTAGAACTGGTTACCGTGATAAAAATTCTATTCGTAAGATACCTACTGCGGTAATCAATTTAAACATTAAAAAAACTCCAGAAACTCAAGATTCCAATCTGATGTTTCCCAGTGAAAGCATAACATATGCCCACGAATTTGGTCATGCTCTACATTTAATGCTAAGTAATACCCGCTTTATGGATCATTTCGGGGTTAAAGTTCCTTGGGATGTTGTGGAGGTACCTTCTCAGTTTAACGAAAACTTTGTTCTTGATAGAGACTTTATCAAAACTTTTGCTTTTCATCATAAAACAGGGGAGCCAATTCCAGATTCGTATATTGACAGTTTTTTAAGTTCTAATCAGTTTTTTGCTGGCTTCTCAGGTTTGTCTCAAGTGAAGAGATCGCTACTGGATTTGGAAGTCTATTCTAGAAATGCCTCTGAGATTACTGATCTGATTGCTTTTGAAGGAGAGTTTTCAAAAAAGTTTAATTTGATAGATCCTTCAGGTCTTTCGGGCTCCTCTTTAGCTAGTTTTTCTCACATTTTTGCGGGTGGATATGCAGCTGGCTACTATTCGTATAAGTGGGCTGAAGTCATTGAAGCCGATGCCTTCTCCATTTTTCAAAAAGAAGGTTTAAACAATCCTGAAACGGCAAAGCGTTGGATCGATAATGTTTTGTCTATTGGAGGTAGTAAAGACTTTGATAAAGGCATCGAAGCCTTTTTAGGGCGTAAGATGGATCCGAGCGCATTAATTAAAAGAAGTGAGCTTGAGCTTCCAGAAGAAGATTAAATTGTAAGACAGTTTTTTGATTTTTATTTAGGGCCTTTTATTTAAAATAATTCGGCCCTTTTTTATGAATTTGTTGCTTCGTAGCTTCTCTGGATCTTTCATACAGATAAACACAAAGGTTTAAAAGCAATATTTAGCTATGAGTCCGTAAGACTTGGTAGCCATTCTGAAAAAGCATCTTTTGCTCTAGCCACTACCTTTGCACGTTTATCTTTTTTATTCATTTTCCTTGGGGCTTCAAATTTGGGAAAGAGGCCAAAGTTAATGTTAGTTGGTTGAAACTGTTCTTTTTCTTCCCAATTAATCGCATTACACAATGAGCCTAAAGCGGACTCTCTTGGTGGTGGGTTAAAAGCCTTATCTTTTAGCTTTTGATCTACAAAGCGAGCCACCAATAAACCAATACAAGTGGAGTCAAAGTAGCCTTCACAGCCAGTAACCTGACCGGCAAAAAATAGCATTGGATCTTTTTTGGAGCTGAAATCTGAGTTTAGTTTTAAGGTTGAGTTGATGTATAGATTTCTGTGAATACTTCCTAGTTTCAAGAACTCAGCATTTTCTAAGCCAGGAATCATTTTAAAAACTCGTTTTTGCTCAGGGTAGGCCATCTTCGTTTGAAAACCAACCAAGTTATAAGCCGTTGCTTCTTTGTTCTCTTGGCGTAGTTGCACCACTGCATAAGGTTTTTCGTCAGAATTTGGATTGGTTAATCCCTTTGGTTTCATGGGGCCAAAAGCTAGAGTCATATCTCCACGATTAACGATTTCTTCGATAGGCATACAGGCTTCAAAATAAGGAGTGTCTTTTTCGAAGTCCTTAGCCTCAATTTTACGAGCCTTTTTGATCTCTTCAATGAAGGCATAGTATTGTTCTTTGTTTAATGGACAGTTGTAGTAATCCGCCGTTCCTTTGTCCCAGCGGGATTGCTTCCAAGCGATGTCTGTATTGATAGAATCAGCATCTACGATTGGAGCAATGGCATCGAAGAAATATAAAAATTCATCACCGAAATGATTCATCATACTTTTAGCCAAGGAGTCTTCGGTTAGAGGGCCGGTGGCGATCACGGTAGGTCGAGGCACATCATCAATTGAATCCACTTTTTGCTCTATCACTTCGATGTTTGGATGGGATTTAATTTGCTCGGTGATTGCCGCACTAAAACGTTCACGGTCAATTCCTAATGCTTGCCCAGCAGGAACAAAGGCTTCTTTCGCAGCTTTAAGAATGTAAGAGTTTAATTGCGAGGCCTCCCATTTCATATGACCGGGAGCTGAAGCTGGATCTTCGGAGCCAAAAGAGTTTGAACAAACCAACTCGGCAAACTTATTGGTTTTATGGGCAGGGGTCATAGTTTTGCCACGCATTTCAAATAGCTTTACTTTATGTCCAAGATTGGCTAGTTGCAGCGCACATTCACTACCAGCAAGACCGGCTCCAACAATATGAACTGTATTTTTATCTGTATCCATGCTACTCCTTAGGACATGAAGAAGAAAGACCGCTCAAAGGGGTTTAACCAAGCCTCTGATCTAATCCATAACCTCTTTAAAAAAGATAACACAGCTCTATCACAACAGTTTTTGAGATGGAAGCTCTGGCATCATTGGAGGGAAGTTGTAGGGGAGAACATTGGAAAAAATACAGATCCGGTGGGCTACTATCGCCGCACTTTGTATGTTTGGGTAAAGAGCTCTACTTGGCTTCAAGAAATGACTTTCATGGAGAAAGTATTGGTGCAAAAGGTAAATAACTACCTTGGAAAAGAGTGGGTCTCACGCATTCGTTTTACCATGGATCGAAAGTCTGTCCCTGAACAAGCAACGGCTTCTCAAGAGATGAAAGATTTTATTTCGAAATAGCTTTGAAGAGTCTATACTTTTTAGAAGATTAATGACATTACCAAATCCAACGGATGTAATACTCCGTCAACTTTTTTACAATAGATTCACTATTTTTTTTATTGCTATTACTTCTGATTTTTAGAGCCTGATCAAAAAGTTTTTGCTCTTCTGGACTCGTATTGTCTTTTTGTAAGCTCTTCCAGGATTGTTCAAGTTCTGAAAAATTCTCCGCATGATAATTAGGGAAAGTTTCATTGAAAGCCTCTAACACATATTTATCTGACATTTTTAATAAGATTTTTAAGTCCCTCTTAGAAAGAAAATATTTAAGAATCCAGCGAAAAGATTCTAATCTAATTTTACTTAAATAGCTGAAATGCATATTTTCACCAACTTTGTCGTGATGTAAGGCTAAAATTTTACCAATACTTAGTGCTTCTTCGTCTATTTCCTGGTTTAATACTTTTTTCCTTAAAATGTAATTTACCCACATTCCATCCATATCTCTCAAGACCAAGCCCTCGATCTTTAGGCTCTTTTTATTTATAGCTAGTAACATATTTTGCTGATGCATCTCGGTCGAAAGACCAGAGTCGAGAGTAATTAGGTTGTGTAGCTCTAGAACGGGTTTCGCTAGTTCATTCCAAGTAAATTCCAATTTATCATTATAGTGAGACTTTCTATATAATTTATCAATTAAACGTTCTCCTCTATCGGCGGCTATTATTGACATCCACGGCACAAGAAAAACGTCTTTGTTTTCTTGTAAGTCTTTAGGTGTACTCCTGTAAATAAGCCCATGTGCTAGAGACTGGTTAGGAATAATTCCAAGGCTTTCATTAAAAAAACTCCAAAATTTGTTACTTTGTTTTAACTTTCCTTGGGTCTTTGATTTGAGTTCGGTTAAAATGTCATTCACCTTAACGGCCCTAATTAGTTTGTATTTTCCAATACTTCGGTGAAAGAGGCCGATATCTTGCAAGATAGAAGTCTTTGCAAAAAATGAATCTTCAGGTCGACCTTTTTTTGCAACAAAAAGAGATCTAGGAGATGAGCTTGGCATTGCTACCCAAGTTGTTGAGTCCCTTTGGTATTGTTTGCTTATTCTTCGAATAGCATTCACTTCTAATGGATGTATAAAGTAGCGATAATAAGTTTCTCCATCTTTCTCGATATGAAATAGTTTTTCGTTCTGGCCAAAGTTAGCAGAAATGACCTTAGTGTTTAGTTCTGTCTCAGGAATTAAAAAGCTTGGGACTTCAAAGGCTTTAGCTGTTTGTGGAACGTATTCTTCAGGAAGGCTACCGGAGAATTTCATATTTGGAAATAAGAAGCTTGCCATGTGAGATGGATGATGGAAAATGGGCATTTTTCCTTGAGCTTCTTGTTCTGAATATAGAAACTCTGGTCCAAAGCTATCTTGTAATAATTTTTTTCCTTCACTTGCAGAGATATTGCATTTTCTTTTGTTAGGCTCATTACTCAAACTTATTTGAGGTCGTAAAAAGGAATATGTTAAGAGCAATAGCAGAAAAAGCTTATTCATTTTTTGCACTTTTCCCACAGCTTATTAAAGGTTTCTCTGCGCTAGCTTCAGCTATCAATTTGATCAAACTATCTAGGTCTCTAATGTTTTGAAAAAAGTAGTTCTTCGTAAAAGCTGACCATCTAGGTGGGCTTAGGTTTTTCCTAATAAATAAAAAATCGATTAAATCTCTTCCAATTCGCCCAACAGCATCTGAAAAAGGGTGGAGTTTGTTGGCCCATATATAATGAGCTTTGGCAGATAGTTCAATTGGATCGTAGTCTTTGTTTGTCTCTTTCGCTAACCAATTCAGAAACCAAAACCAATCATTTTCAAGACTACTAACCCGTTGGTGGGGTATGTATTCGATGTAATCCCAATCTCTAAATATTGGACCTTCATTGTAAAATGAAAATAAGTCAAAGAAAAATCTTTCCCAGCTTTCTGCTGTGGAGAAATCTTCTTTTCTGTTTTTTACTAAGTATTCAGTAATTTTTTGATTTGCAGCGATTGTGATTTGACTGAGTTCATTTCCATAGGCATACAATCTCTTTGAAGATGATTCCATTGTATGCTCACCACGAGCACTTCTTGATAGAGCTTTTACTCCATCAATTCTTTTTGTGATCAGTTCATCAGTTTCCTCAAGAGGGTATAAAGGAACTTTTGACGTTTTTCCTATAGACCTAAAAAACTCTTCGATGGCATGATAAAACTTAGGCGAGTAGCCAAACCACTCATGGTTGACGTTTTCAGAGTCTCTAAAGTGTTTTATAGTTTTTTGAGGGAAAAACTGCGATTCCTTTTGAACGGTAGTGGCCAATAAGGACTCAGTAATTTCTATGTCTCGTTTCAAAGTTCTTGTTCTTAGCGCTTGTAAATTACTGTCGTCGACAATGTTGCCAATTCTAGAGGTCGCGAGTTTTTCTTCTTTCTCCCAGAAACTTGGATAGTTTCCATTTACATTCAAAAGAAAATTCTTTCTTGTAACTATTTGATGAACTATTTGAGGATCAGTAAAATAGGAAGTGATTTCATTATTTAATATATCAAAGTATAGTCTTTCAGTTGGATGACTTGGGCTTGTTTCTATTTGTCCATTCTTTATCCTAATAGGTCTAATTAATCTTGAAGGGCGGTTCTTCTCCCAAAAATGAACGTACCTTCTTAGATTATCATGTCCAATTCTATATTGGTGCATAGGCTCTTCAATAAATCCACCATGATCTAAATACTGATTGAAATTGTCATAGAATTTTGTACCTCGATAACCCCTGGTAGGAGTGGATAAAAGAACTGTTTTGATGTCTTTGGAAGCATTTTTCCAGTTGGGATTATTTTTGTAAAATGCCTTAATAATGTTTTTTGGAACGCTCCCTGCGTAGCCATAGTCAACAATTACCAATTTTTTTAGGCCAAGCAAAATATCTTTTTTGGTGATTCCTACAGTCTCTAAAACTTTTAAAAGTTTTTCTGGATCTTCTCTTGAGACAGGACGGGAAATAGGTAGATTTGTCAAGCTTCCTTCAATTACACCATTTTTTTGTAAAGAATTAAGTCCAGTATATAAGAGATCTGCATCTCTTCCTAAAATTAGGAAAATTGTTTTTGGTGAATCATGTTTTAAGATATCTGGAATAAAATATTTGAAGATGGCTTTTTCGATAAATAAAGCTCTACTCGCAAACAGGTAATTATACCAATTCAGATAATTGTTAGGGCTTGAGTTTGAATTTGCTTTATTAATTAAAGTTTGAATGACATTAAACTGTGTTTTTTCCGTTCTAAGCATTGAAAGCATTTCTTCAATTGCCATACTTTCTTCTACGGGATGGAAGGGGCTATGAGACTTTTTTAGTAACTCTTCCCAAAAACTTTTTTCTTTCTTTTTAAATACGATTTTAATACTTTGTTCTTGCTGGGATGGATGAATGTACTCAGGCTTATCGTCTAACATAATGATTCGATTAGGGATGGGACGATTCCCAGCCTTAAGATTTTGGAGAATTGAAAAGTCCTCATTTTTTAAAGATTTCCATAGGGACATTGATTGAGGGTGTACAACCAAGCCTAAGTCTTTATAGATTTTACCTTCTCTAGCCATCATTGGGTCCATTAATTTTGAGTAAGCTATTACGGCTTCGGACCCAAAGGCAACATTGCACAACTTGGAAACGGGTATTCCATCAACCATAATTGCATCTAATACCGCATTTAACCTTGCTTGATGACTAAACGATAAGAAGGAGAAATTGATTTTACCTTCATTTTTCTTAGCGACTAAAAACTTCAAAAAGTCTAAAGCACCTGGGCGAACATAGTAAGTTCTTTTTTTATAAACTTTCTCGTCGGGGTAGTAAGCTGAGATGTTAATTTCTTGAAGGCTTGGTTTTAGTTGGCCTTCCACTATTTCAAATTCTTGTTCTCTTTGGATAACAGTTTCATCTAAGTCTAAAACCACATGGGTGATTGGAGCTGCGGATAAATGAGAGCTAAATGCAATCAACAACATTAAAATGTTAAAAAATGTCAATTTCATTATTGAAACCATTTAAAAACTCCCTAAAAAACCAATTTAATATCAATTTCAAAATTTCTATTTGGAAAATTATTTTATAGATACAGTTGTTTCAGTGTTTTAAATAAGGAATTTTAGAGTTTTAAAATGAATTTATGAGTGATCACAATATAGACATATAATATTTTGAAAGATTAGTGGTAATTGGGAAATTATTCCAATGATGAAAGATTCTTGTTTTACACATATGTTTAATATTACCTAGAAAATAGCTAACTTTAATAAAGCTTTGTTCGAAAATTGTCTTAGGCAAAAAAGCTGCTTCCTAGTGATCAGCATTGAGGCCCAATTTTGTCGGGACGACGATAATATATACACTGTGGGAGAGGGCGGTGGATTTTGGTTTCAATATTCCTTTAGAATTTATAAGTAATCTGGTGGTTTTTGCTGACTCAGTGGCTTTTTATTGAGGCTTCATCTACTCCTTAAAGTGTGTCCATTTTAAGTTGTTGAAAAAAATCTTTAATCAATACGGCATTGGAATTGCATTATTATTTAACTATGAACTGTAGAATGCTCAATGAAGACCAGATTGGTAAAGAGAATAGGCTTTTTTCTAAAAAAAGCCTGCTACAGTGTACTCTTTTTTTATGTTTTCTGGTTTTCGTAAGCCATCTCAATGCAGCACCGAGTTCCTACAAGTGTAGTGGCTCATCAAGTTTGAAGACTCTACCAGTAAAGCTTTCTAACGGGTCTGTCTTAGAGCTTTCTTCAATTAGAAAAACTCAGCTTGATGGTATTTATGCTCAGTTAACTCAATTGACAGCTGCCTTTGTTAATGAGCCAGTGAGTATTGCCTGGGGAAATCCTGGAGGAGTTTATGGGCCGTGTGGTGCGAAGGCAAATATCATTCGCTATTATCTAGCGACGGGGAAAAAGCATGTACCAGAGTTTGGTTTTTTTGAAGCAGATAATGTGGCGAAAAAGCTTGAGACTTCCACACCAGAGATTGCTTCTAGTCTGATGATTGATCTCTATTCTCTTGATGGCATTCGATTTGACTATGAATTTGTAAAGCCCTCTGCGGATTCTTATGTTGCTACCGGTGTTCGCGGAAAGGTATCCTGGGGCAGTCACAAGGCGGCTGTTGTAAATGTAGAGGGAGAACTTAAAGTGATTGATCCTCTCCTTGAAGCGCCACTTAGTATTCAGCAATGGATTCGTACTTATGTTAAACGAACTAAAGAGGTTCCTTATCTTAATAAAGAACAGGCGCAAGACCTTTCTGTTGCTATTTATGAGCCAAGGTTTCGAGATAAATTAAAAGGTTTAAAGATTGGTTATACACTATCACCGGAGTACTCCCTTCAAACGGCGAATGCTTTAGATTTAGCTTCTACTTGGAGAAAGCAATTTCAGGAGAAGAACCCGTTTTCTGAGAAAGAGTTTAATGAGACTGAATTGGACCAACTAATCCACGGTCTTCGCTTGCGAGTTAGACGTCGTGAATAAAGTTTAGCCGATCATACACCTGACTTTAATCCCAAATTTGTAGAATAAAAATTGCGAATCTAATTTAGTTTTAGCTGGATGGATTACTTAAAGTAGTTAATTTAAAAGTAAAAAACCATTATCTATCTGGGGTGGAAATTGGGGAGCTCTTAATTTTTATTGCAGACTCTATCTCTCCACTTGTTTATGAATTTCTCAGGAGCAGCATGATTGCCTTTCCAAATGATTTCAAAGTGAAGGTGAGCGGCTTGACTCCTACCGGTGGAGCCACTGTTACCAATTTGGTAGTTTGCTGGGATTCTTTTACCAGCTGTGATTTTACCAAATTTTGAAAAATGCATGTATCTGGAGAACAGTCCTCCACCATGATCTAACATAACGTTGTTACCAGGACTGGTCATAAAACCATTATAAGCCACCTCTCCTGGTCCCATAGAGTAAATTGGTGTTCCAAGCCATGCTCTTAAATCAAGGCCTGTGTGATAATAGGTTTTTCCACTCGCTAGTCTTCGGGCTCTTCCGTAGGGAGAAACTCTTTTGGAGTTCACAGGAAGTTGATAACAAAACGAATCAACCATTCCATTTACTCGTCCTAAAACCTCTTTGGTGATTTTTCCTTCTTGTTGTTTTTTTAGATCTTCAACCGAACCTAGTTTTTCTTTTACGGCACTCGGTAAACGAAGGCGTTTGGCCTCGTTAAGTTCTTCTCTCTGAATTGTAAATCTCTGTCTTTTCCAAGCAAGAGTTTTTGGGCGAAAATAAGAGCGAAGGCTTTCTCTCCAATCGGGATAACTTGATTCTGTTTGAGAAATATAAATTGGATTAGGGGAGTACACGGAAACAACTGCCATTTCTAGGTTTGAACCTTGAATCTTTGAAAACTCTTTGTGATTTAAGAAATAAGATGAACTTGAGCTTTCTAAAAGAATTAACTCTCCACCAAATAGTTGCTCTTGCTGCAAGAAAGCTGTGCCATCTTCCAGTTGAAACTTCGCCGTATGTACAACAGGAAAGCATAGAAAAAAGCTTAAGCTAAACAAATAAGCCAAGGCTGGATAGCGCTCAATATTTTTCCCTAAATTTTCTATGAAATTAGAAACTACACCCACCATATTAGTCTAACATCGGCACCGCCAGAAAAGAAGAAGGACATCGGTCGAGTTTTGCGCCTTGTTAAAAACTTGGTTTAGGTACAAAGATGTGATTTTAGGTATTTAGCAGCTATAATGTTGGTCTTTGTTTTAGAAAAAGAAGGAGGTTGAAGGGGAGAGAACACTGGAAAAAAGTGGCTATCAAACCAGGCGAAAAAGCTCTTACACGAAAGTTTGGAATCAAGACATGATTCCGTTTATGTAATTTTAATGGTTTTACTCTAGGAAACGAGCCTTTTCTTCACTAGTGGCGATTCTACATGTTTCTCTTTTTCCAAAAAAACTATAGCGGTTTCTGGCAATGAGCTGATAGAAAAAATCTCGAATGAACTTAGGGAATACCTTGAAAAGGTAAAAGACTTTTCCCCCAAAAAATAGGCGAACCGCGATTTCAATAATGGCATCGGACTCTTCGTACTTTTTTCTAAATTCATCAATATAGACAACGCTATTTAGATCATCAAGATTATAAGATTTTGCGGTTTCACCTTGTAATGGTGCAAAATAAAAAAGTCTTTTTCTATCATATTTTAAAATGAAATTAACTGCTCCATTGCATAGATTGCAGTACCCATCGAAAAAAACTATGTTTTTGTTATTCATGGACTCTCCAGGATAGTATTTTATCTTCGTAGTCTATGTGTTCTTCTTTTATTTCGAATTCAGTTGAAAAAGAATACTGGTTTCAAGTTTCGTGTTAGGAGTAAAAAAAAGAGCAAGCTTGCGCTTACTCTTTTTCATTTTCTTGGATGCTTGTTCTTATCACTGCTTTTAAAGTATTGTTGTAGCTTTTTGCTCCAAGTAAACGCTTAAGGCTGTCATGAAGGGAAGAGTCGTTGATTAATGCTCCTAAGGTACCTTCACCTTTGTCAATTTTATCTAATACATTGTTTAAACGTTTCGCGGCTACACTAATTTCTGTACCAGTTTGGTTGTCGTTAAACGATTTGGTAACAGAACGGAGGTCTTTGGCGATTAGTTTTAATTCTCCTGCTGTATCTTTAAAACCTGTCATCATTTCTTTCACTTGGCCTTCGCCATTTACATCCGTCAGAATTTGATCTAGCTTCTTTAAAATACTGAAGACACGGTCTATTTCCGATGCTTGCGATGAAATCATACTTAGGAAGTCTTCTTCGCTGTTTGCTGCAACAAATTCTCCTTCTTTTAAAACTAGATCGGAGTCTCCTGGTTCGATGTAAATGTATTTGTCACCCAATGCACCTTTGGTACGAACATCTGCAATAGAACCTTTGGTGATTTTGTTTTGAAATTCTGAGTATAGACGAAGAGTTACAACTAAATCCGTGGAGTCTTTATCAAATTCAATGCTTTCTACGTTACCCACTGGGAAACCTAAAACTTGAACCACACTTCCAGGTCCTAAACCGGTTACGTGTTTGAATTTTGTTTTTAAACGGTATTGATCTGCAAATAAAACCTGATCACCGCTAATAGCAAAAATTGATATTACAAGTAACATCACACCTAAAAATACGAACACACCAACTTTAGCGTTAATTTTCTGTTCTTTCATTAGCGCAATTCTCCTTCAATGAATTTGCGATAAGTTTCGTTGCTGCCAGAGTTCATCTCTTCATGTGTAACTCCGGCTTGAACGATTCCATCAGCCACAATCACGGCGCGATCGCAAACTCGTGCCGCTGTGGGAATGTCATGAGTTACAAGCATTGACGTAACTCCCTTGGCTTTTAGTTCCATGATTATTTCTTGAATACGAATTGTATTAAATGGATCTAAACCTGCTGTAGGCTCATCATATAAAATTACTTCAGGCCCCATAATGATGGACCGTGCAAGACCAATTCTTTTTTGCATCCCACCTGATAAATCAGCAGGGTAGAGATGTTCCGTATTAGGCATATGTAGTTCATCTAAGGTATCAACAATGCGGTTACGGACTTCAATGTCATTCATATCTGTATGTTCTAATAAAGGATAGGCCAAGTTTTGGTAGACACTCATAGAGTCAAACAAAGCACCACCTTGAAAGACATAGGCCACTTTTTTACGGATTCGGACTAGCTCTGACTCTTTGAATTGTGCAATGTCTTCACCATTGATCAGGATTTGTCCTGAGTCAGGCTTTTCTAGGCCAATCAAAGATCGAAGAATCACAGACTTTCCAATCCCTGATCCACCAAGTAGTCCAAGGCATTCCCCTTTTTTTACCGAAAAATTAATGTCTTTATGTACGACCTTGTCGCCGAAACTTTTTCTAAAATGTTTCATTTCAATTACGGCATCGCTCATCACTACACCTTGTAAATAAAGAATAAGAAAAGTTTGGTTAATACAAAGTCAGATAAGAATATTAAAATGGAACCGGTTACCACCGCCTTGGTGGTGGCAATTCCAACGCCTTTTGTACCATTGCTTACATTCAAACCGTAATAACAGGCTGGTACTGAAATGCAAAAACTGAAGAAGGCAGTTTTACCGATACTCATTAGGTAGTCATGGAGCTTTAAAAACTCAACAACCTTGGCGTAATAGAAACCACCATCTAAACCTAATTGGGTAATTCCGATTAGGTAACCACCGAAAATTCCAAGAGTGATGGCGAACAAACTTAATACTGGTAAGCCAACGAACAAAGCTAAAACTCTGGGGATTACAATTTTTTTGATGGGTGAAGTTCCTAAAGCACGAATGGCGTCAATCTGTTGAGTTACAACCATTGAGCCAATTTCTGAAGCGATACCTGCACCCACACGACCGGCAACTACCAGCGAGGCAAAAACCGGGCCTAGCTCACGAACGATAGAAGTAGAAACGATTCCGGGGATGTAAGGCTTACCGCCAAATTTTTCAAGGCCAAGCCCAAACTGCATGGCCATCACAGCACCTGTACTGATTGCTGTTACAAAAACTAAATTTTGGGAACGTATACAAAGAAGGTAAAGTTGTTCCACAAAAAGATTTCCGTAAAAGGGGCGAAGCTTTATCTCATTAATAATTTGGCCAAATAAGCGACTGATGCCTCCAATGGTATTGAAGAAGGCAAAGGGAAGACTTCCTAAGTTTAAAAGAAGCCCTTTCATTTTATGGCGCCCTCAATTGATCGAGGAAGTTTTTGAAATTACTTTCGGTGTTTGGAAAAGTTTTTTCTACGCCTACGTGGCTGATTAGATAATTGCAGTTGTTTTTTTTGAAAATTAGCATTTGTACTAAAACTGGTACGCCATCAATCTTTACCAGCTTTCTTGTATTTAAAGCGGCTCTAGAATTATAGGTGATCTCTTCTTTGGAGATTTCTTTTTCGATATTCATACCTGTAAAAGCGGTAGATTCTAGGTTTTCTATGCTGGGATCGGCAGGGTCGAAGCAGGAGCTTTTTAAGCTAATCGAATTTCCTGATTTTTTATCTACGAAATAGGCATCAAGATTTTCAGCGTCTCTTCTTTCAAAACTTCCACCTGGAGATTTGTAAACAAGGCCTTCGGCACTCTCTGTTTCAGGGGCTACATCTATAGACACGCAACCAATTACAGAGAAGCAAAACGCTATGAGTAGGATGTGTTTTTTTAAATCCATTTTGAAGTTTTTCCTGTTGTAAATTACTATGGAATATCACTAACTTATCTATCGGAAGCTTTCACCGTTTTATTAATATCCCACTCAATCAATGTAAAGTTTTTACCTGATTCTCTACAGAGGTCTAGGGCTAAATTCTAAATTGTCTTTTTTGCCTGATCCATAAACATAAAGGGACTTTTTCTAACACTATCCTTTTCATTTTTTATACATACTTTGGTCCTTAGGAAGTTTTCCTTCAGTAAAAGGTCTGGGAATAAGCCTATTGCTTAGGCAAACATGAGAAAGGTCTAGTCAAAAAATCGTTTCGTCAGAACTGCGTCAGTCTAGATGTCATGGTTTCGTCGTTTTTTCAGAAAATTTGGGTCTAGTCCTGGGCTCAAATGGCAGTGAACTGCATTTTACTCAAAGGCCTAGTTGGCATCCTTTGTGCTATAGAAAAGGGTGAGGGGTGATTTTTGCCTGGATTTAGGATGATGGTCCAAGCAAAAGCTTCCTAGAAGGGAAACTTAGTCTAGGAAGAAAAGAGCAGTAACTGACCAGAGAAGGAATTTTAGTTTGTTACGAATACTATTGATAAATCTATTTGTGATTTCTGCATTTGCTCAAACAAATGTGACGATCAATGAAGTTGGCGGTGCAAGCCAGTTTCAGTTTGATGGTCATAAAACTTGGGTCTATCAATTGAACGAAAAGAAAGATCATGTTGAATTACTTCTACCTATTTTAGATCCAAAAGCAGCTAAGAAAATCTCGTCTTATAAAAGCTCAGTTTTATCGAAACTTGTTGTAGAGAAAGACACAGAAACTAGATCTCGTATTAAATTCTATGTGAAGAAAGACATTGATAGTTTTGATTACCAAATGGAAGACCCTTCTAGGTTGATCATAGATTTCTTCTTAGATGAAAAGAAAAAACAAGCGAGATTAAAGAAAGAAAAAGCAGCAAAACGTAATATTGCTAGTGAGTTGTCACCAAAAGTAGAAAAAGTGAAAACTCCTGAGGAGTTGGAAGCAGAAAGAAAGGCCAAGGAAAAAGCCGCAATGGATAAGTTAATGGCTGAGCTTTCTCAAAACAATCAAGGTACTTTTGACGGTGGAGATCCAAACTTTGAACGCTTCACAATTGCTGACTATGAAATTAAAGAATCTGCAATTATTGCTAGTCGTAAGAATATCTACATCCAATATCCGTTTTTAATTCAGAAGAATAAAATACTAGATAAGGTTTTAGAAAAACCACCTATTTATGAAGTGAAGTTTCATGATAAAGAAGAGACTAAGCAAGTTTTGTTATTAAAAAAGCTTTTTGATAAAAAAAGACATTCCGTATTTATAACGACTTTAAAGTTTTTTAGAGATAAATACCCAAATTCTAAATACGATCAAATTGTAAGGTATTTAGAAGCAGACACATATTATAGTCTTTGGAAGAGAGACAATGAGGGAGTGGATTTACAAAAGGCTTTGGCACTTTATCAATCTCTCTTGAGTGATTATCCAAAAAGTCCATTGGCTGAGAGAACAAGATTGCTAATCGCTTACTCTTATTTAAACATTGGTGACAATTTTGGAGCTTTAAAGTCCTTCATTCAAATGATCAATACTGATCCTAAAACACCTTATAAAAATGATTTAAGAATCAGTATTGGTGATGCTTATCGAGATTTAGCAAAATACGATGATGCCTTAGACACTTATCGTGTGATTTATCTTGATGATAAAGCAGGTGATAAAAGAATCGAAGCAAAATACAAAATGGGCGATGTGTATGCGCGTAAAAAAGATTACAAGCGTTCCATCGCTTCCTACAAAGATGCCATTAAAGAGTTTCCAGAGCATGCCAAATACTTTCCAAATGCCTTTTACAATATAGCTGAAAGTCAGTTTTGGTTAGGAGAATATCGTAAGAGCTTAGACTCCTATATTGCTTATGTTAGAAACTACCCAAAATCAGAACACGGTGGATTTGCGTTAACTAGGATTGGAGAAATACTAGAAATTCTTGGAGCAGATGAAGCAAAGTTCAAAGGAGCATACCTTGAATCTTGGTTCCGTTTTCGTTCTACACAAGGTGCTGATATTGCAAGGATTCGATTTATCAGTCAAATGATGCCAAAAATGAAAGCCAAAGCTGTGGAAGCTGCTCACCGTGAAGTAGAGTCTTATGTGAACAAATCGGAACTTCCTTTTATGAAAGACTTCACAACAATCATTTTATCCGATGGTTACTACAAAAGAGGTGAATTAGATAAAGCACTCTTTTTGTTGGAAGACTTTTACAAAAACAACTCAACAGCAACTACGCTTGATTTATTCAGAGACCGCATTGTTAAGTCGTTAACTCGCCAAGTTGAGCAAAAGGTTGAGCAAAAAAAGTTTGTAGAAGCCATTCAGTTTTACGGAAAGTATGCAGGAACTTGGTTACGTGATTCAGAGAGAGTTGACCTTAGATTTGCTCTAGGAAAATCCTTTGAAGAAGCTGGGGTTTTAAAAGAGGCTGATAAAATCTATCGTGCCACGGTAAATAGACTTTATGCTTTAGAGGGAACTGAGGAATTAAAAGAAAAGAAAATATTTGAAAACCTACCCAATATCGCTCAGTTAAATCTTCGTTTAGCCAATGTAAATGAAAAGTTGGGTAATTTAGATGAAGCTAGAAAATACATTTCAAGAAGCATGGAAGATTTAACAGCACTAAACCAAAACCTACAAGTAGAAGCGGTTTTGGTAAAATCCAATATCGATGAAAACCAGGGTAGATACGCTGATGCGGTAGATGGAATCAAGAAATTACTACAAAGCTGGAAGGGAAAACCAGAACTAATCCAAAAGCCTTTATTTAGAATGGCAAAATTGTTCGAAAAATCGGGACAAAATGTCCAGGCTCTTAACCCTTTGTCTAAGGTTTTGAATCTACATAAGGACACCGGATTGGTCGAGGACAAGCTTCTTCGAGACACTCGTGAAATGATGGCGAAAATTTATCTTTCTCAGGGAAAAGAGAAAGAAGCAGGACAGATCTTCGAGCAGTTGATTGCTGCAGCTAAGAAAGATCAGCCATTAAACGATGTTCGCTATAAATTAGGAGAGATCTACTTTTCTCAAGGTCAAATGAAAAAGGCCAAAGACATATGGACTGACTTGCAAAACCGAGCGAATGGAGAGTCTTGGTACCAGTTGGCCAAAGAGAAAATGGATAGCAAAGAATGGAATGAACAGTACGAGAAATATTTAAACCGACTACCGGCTAGTCAGCAGTAACTCAGGGAGGAGTTTTCGATGAGTCAGATGGAAAATGGACAGTTTTTAACAGCAGACCCAAAAATGTTTCGTATTTTACAAGTAGCGCGAAACATTGCCAATAGTCGTGCGTCTGTAATGTTGTATGGAGAAAGTGGTTGTGGAAAAGAGATGTTTGCAAAATTCATCCACCAAAACTCTTCGAGAACTGTACGTAGGATGCACACTGTAAGTTGCTCTGCGATTCCTGAGTCGCAATTAGAAATTGAAATGTTTGGTGTAGAGGCCAATGGTTTTGGAAACGGAACTACCAAGCAAGGTGCTATTGAAAGAGCGAATGATAGTACGCTTTTAATCAAAGACATCGAAAAACTACCTTTGCATTTACAAGCAAAACTTCTTCGTGTTTTACAAGAAGGTGAAGTAGAAAGAATTGGCGGAAAAACAACACATAAGGTGAACATTCGTTTGATCGCAAGTTCAAAAGTATCTTTACGTGAGTGCGTGGCTCAGGGAAAATTTCGTGAAGATCTATTTTATCGTTTAAACATCATCCCAATAGAAATTCCAGCGCTAAGAAATCGTCCTAAAGATATCGATCTTTTAACGAAACACTTCATTGCTGTATACTGTTTAATGAATGCCAAAAACCCAATTCAAATTAGTGAAGAGGCTTTGGCTAAACTGAGATTATGGACTTGGCCTGGAAATGTTAGAGAGCTAGAGAACTTAATTGAACGACTGGTTCTTTTAACAAACACTTCTGTGATTTTACCAGAGCATTTAAACAGTCCAGCTCCTTCTTCAAAAGCAAATGACCGTCAATTAAAGGCTGGTATGACAATTCATGAAGCAGAAAGAAGACTGATTTTAACGACTCTAGATTATACAAATCAAAATAGAACGAAAGCGGCCAAAATGTTGGGAATCAGCATTCGTACATTAAGGAACAAATTAAACGAATACCGTGAGGTTAATGCGATATGAGCATGTTTGATAAAACCACCAAAGCATTGGAGAAGTCATTAGACTTCATGCTACTAAGGCAGAACGTTGTATCTGCTAACGTAGCCAATGCGGAGACTCCTGGTTACAAGGCTAAGAAGGTAGACTTTGAAGAAAAGCTTAGTTCTGCCTTGGACTTGAATGGCCCAAACCAGATGAAGTCGGCAGCTAAGGGTCATTTTCCAGTGGGACACAACCACTTAAATGCCATTACAGCCGATGTATACGATAATCCAGACGTAGCCATGAACAACGATGGCAACACGGTGGACATGGAAAAAGAAATGGCCACCCTAAACGAAAACTCAATTCGTTATAAAGCAGCCACTCAGTTGATTAACAAAAAGTTAGGCAAGCTGAAGTATGCAATTACCGGAGGTAGATAATGGATTTTCTTAGCTCGATGAGAATTAGTAGTAGTGGTATGACCGCAAATCGTCGTCGAATGAACACGATTTCTTCAAACATTGCCAATGTGAATACTACCAGAACTCCAGAGGGCGGTCCGTATCGACGTAAAGATGTGGTGTTAGAAGCGATTCCTGACGCAAAATCTTTTGGTGAAATTTTAGATACCAACCAAAAGAAGCTAAACCGTGTGCAAGTGACAGACATTGCGGTTGATCAAACAGCGCCAAGATTGGTTTATGACCCTAACCACATTGATGCAAATGAACAAGGTTATGTGGCCTATCCAAACATCAACTTGATGGAAGAGATGGCCGGTATGATTCAAGCCACTCGAGCTTATGAGGCAAATGCCTCCGCTCTGGGTGCATCAAAAAATATGGCCATGACGGCATTAGAAATTGGTAGGTAATTAAAAGGAGAATTCCATGGAAGGAATTAAAAACGTAAACATCAAGCAACAGCTAGAACTCATGGGAATGAGTGCGAAGAAAAGCGCACAAACCCAAGGGAAAACTACGGAAGCTCCAGGTGAAAGCTTTGCCAAGTCTATGGATGATGCCATTTCAAAAGTAAATGAAATGCAAAAAACAGCAGACCAAAAGATCGAAGATTTAGCGACAGGAAAATCTAGCAATCTTCACGAAACGATGATCGCAGTGGAAAAGGCTGATATCGCTTTAAGATTAATGGTGCAGGTTAGAAATAAAATGATTGATGCATATCAAGAAGTAATGAAGATGCAGGTTTGATAAGGGGATAGGGATAAAATGTTTAGCAAATACATTAGTTTACTAATTGCACAATTTAAAGGTTTCTATAAAGACCTATCGCCAACGAAAAGGATGTCCTTGATCTTGAGTATGATCATGATCGCAGGTACTACAGTGGTGGTGGGGATTTTGATGTCTGGAAGAAGTCATGTGGCTCTTTTTACAAAGATTCCTGCAGACCAGTTACCAATCATTGTTAATCAACTACGCCAAATGAATATTCCCTACAAAGTGGAAAGCGGGGGAGAAACAATTACTGTTCCACCTGAACTATTGCATTCCACCCAAATGGCTATCATGTCTGAATCAACTGTGGGTAAGGCTGGTTCAATCGGTTTAGAACTTTTTGAAAAACAGGATTTTGGAGTAACTTCTTACGCGCAAAGAATTAATTATCAAAGAGCTCTACAAGGTGAGTTAATGAGAGCGATCAACTCTTTAGAAGTTGTTCGTAGATCTAAAGTGATTTTAGCATTACCTCCTAAGAAAACCTTCTTAGAAGAAGGCGGAGAGCCTAAGGCTTCCATCGTATTAGATCTATACCCAGGAAAAGCTCTATCTAAAAACCAAATCCGTGGTATCACAAATTTGGTTTCTGCTTCTGTTGAGAATTTACACGCAGAGAATGTTACTATCGTTAACTCTGTTGGTAAGGTGTTGTCGAAGCAAAGTGGTGGAGCTGCTGGCATGTCATCAGAGATGGCAGAAATAAAATCTAGAATCGAGTCTGAACTTGAGAATAGGATTGAATCTATCATCTCAAGAGTTGTGGGTACTGGTAAAGTAATTGCAAAAGTAAATGCAGACATTGATACGAGAGTTGTAGATAGCGTTGAGGAAATTGTTGACCCGGATAGAACAGCGGTATTGAGTACTCAAACTTCTGAAGAGAAAATGGCGGGGAGTCGTACAAACCCAGTGGGAATTCCTGGAGCTAGAGCCAATGTTCCTGGAGCTGAACAAGGCGGTCAAGTTGGTTTTAATCAAGATACGAGCACTGCCGTTAGCACAACCAACTATGAGGTGCCAAAGACAGTACGAAAAACTAAAGAAGCTCCTGGTGGAATTAAGCGCCTAAGCATTGCCGTATTGGTAGATGGTGAGACAGTTTATACAAGTGATGAAAATGGAGAGCCTTTAGAAGAGTGGAAATCTCGCACCGAAGAAGAGTTGTCCAAATATGAGTCGCTCGTGCAAAATGCAATAGGATTTAGTCCAAATCGCGGTGATACTATTAAGATAGAAAACATCCGTTTCCAAGAAGAAGACTTTACTCGCTCCGAGGAAATCTTGGACAACATTGAAATGCGTAAACTGATTTCTTATATTTTAAGATGGGCAGTGATTGCATTGAGTATGGCTTTATTCTTCTTCTTAGTGGTTAGACCTTTCATGCATTGGATTACGGATAGTTTCCAAGAATCGGTGGATGATATGTTACCTAAGACGATTGAAGAACTTGAAGAATTACAGGCCGTGGAAGGAAGTCTTCCTGGTATGGCAGGGGCATTGCCAGCACTGAATGATTCAGTTCACCCTGATAAAGCAGAATCTGAGTTATTAAAAGAAAGAATTATGAAATATATCGGCGAAGACGGCAAAAAAGCAGCATCTGCTCTTGGTATGTGGTTGATCCGTAAAGAACTTTAGGAAAAAGGAGAAACAATGATCCCGGCTCATGTTTCGAAAATTGAAAACATTCGTTTCGAACATCTAAAAGGTTTCGAGAAAGCAGCTATCTTAATTAACTATTTAGGATCGAATGCAGCTCAACTTTTATTTCAGCACTTAGAAGATAGTGATATTCGTAAGCTTATTAGTATAATGTCACGATTTCGCGTAATTCCTGTGGGAATTACTAAGAGAGTGTTGGAAGAGTTTTATGAAATGATTAGTGAATCAGAAGATTATATCTTTTCTGATGTTACCACTCAAAAAGACACGATCGTATCTGCCGTGGGAGAAGATCGTGCACGAGTGATTTTAGGTCACTTAAACATTGCTGGTGGTATTCATAATAAACTAGAAAGTTTAGAACTTGTGGATGCAAAGTCATTGGCAAACTTTTTAATGAACGAGCACCCACAGACAATTTCTGTGATTCTAGCGCATTTAGAGCCAGAGAAAAAAGGTGAGGTTTTAAAACGCTTACCTGAATCTCTACAGGCTGAAGTTGTACTTCGTTTAAGTAACCTTGAGTATATTGCTCCTGAGTTATTAACCGAAGTGGATACAGTTTTAAAACAAGAGCTACAAACCATGGGTAATGTAGAACAGTCTGCCTTGGGTGGGGTTCAGCCGGTAGCAGAAATGTTGAACGTGATGGATAAGAACACAGAAACCTCTATCATGTCTCGCTTGGAAGAAAAAGATCCAATCTTAGCCGAAGAAATTCGTAAATTGATGTTCGTATTTGAAGACATTATTAAAATTGATGATCGTGGTATTCAGGCGCTTCTTAAAGAAGTGGATAACCAAAAACTTCTTCTTGCTCTTAAAACAGCTCCAGAAGAAGTTAAAGAGAAAATCTTTAAGAACCTATCTAGTCGTGCTGCCAATATGTTACGTGAAGATTTGGAGAACCTAGGGCCAAGTAAGCTCTCTGACGTAGAGGGAGCACAGCAAGAGATTGTTAATGTTGCTCGTCGATTAGAGTCAGAAGGTAAGATCTTAATTGCAAGAGGTGGAGCAGACGATGCACTCGTTTAATCGTAAAATTATTAAATCCTTAGATGCGGAAAACACCGTATCTGAGTTTAAAGCAAAAAAAATCACTCATGAAGTGCCTGCCGAAATTAATAAAAGCAATCATTTTGAAGCGGAATTTTCTGGAGAAGCCGGTAGCTTCCGTATGGATGAGTTGTTAAAACAGCGAACAGGACTTAGTGAGCGTCGTCAACAAGAAGTGATGGTGGAAGTAGAGTCCAAAGTCATTGAAAAGTTGGCAGAAGTTGAACAGGATGCTTATCAAAAAGCCTACAACTTGGGAATGGAAGAGGGCAAAGAAGAGGGACTTAAGCTTGCTGAGGATCGAATTCATTCGAAACTAGCAGAATTGGATCAAGTGATTAACTCTTTGCAAGGCCTTCGCGAGGAAATGTACAAACTCAATGAGGTTGGAATTGTTGAGTTGGCCTTCAAGCTTGGGTCAAGAATCGCTATGCGTGAAATCAAGCAAGACCCAGCCTATATCTTTGATTGTGTTCGTGAAGTAGCCGATGGAATGCAGATGGATACCGAAGTGAATCTTCGCGTTTCCTTGGATGACTATGATTTCATCGAAGAGTTTAAAAATCGAGACCTTCGCAATAAAGAGCTTTTTAGTAAGATTAAATTGTACAAAGAAGAGAATCTGCAAAAAGGCGAATGTATATTTGATTCTAATCATGGTGTTGTAAATGCCACCCTAGAAAATAGAATCGAAAAACTTTGGGGGCGTTTGGTAGAAAGCTTTCCAAAAACTGAGCTAGGTCCGATTGTGAATGAAACTTACGAAATCCCTAAACGTGATGTAGTAAATGAAGTAGCAGATACTACAGACGAAAACCTACAGGCCGTCGCTGCGGAAGATACCATGGGTTCAGAGCAAGAAGCTCAAAGCCCTGTGGATGAAATAGAACAAAATACTTCCGATGAAGAAAATAACGAAGATTAATATTTAGGAAAACTCACGGATGAGCATTGCCATTAACTTTGAAAAATATGAAAGAATTGCTAAATCAACTCGTGTCTTGAAAGAGTCGGGCAAAGTGACCAGAGTGATAGGTTACTTGGTGGAAGGATATCTTCCAGGAGCAAGCATTGGTTCCATTGCTGATTTAGCACTTAGTAATGGGGATCGAGTAGAAGCTGAAGTGATTGGTTTGACAGACCAAAAAGTTTTGTTGATGCCATTTCGCGATGTACAGGGGATTCGCCTTGGTTCAAGCATTGTCTTAAAAAGGACAGTGGCCAACGTTCAGGTAGGTAGTGGTTTATTGGGTCGCGTAATCGATGCCACGGGTACTCCTATTGATGGTAAAGGACCAATTGTAACAACGGACGAGTTTCCAATTTATGAATCTTTCACCAATCCTTTAGAAAGACCACCAATTGATGAGGCACTACAATTGGGAGTAAGGGCTTTGGATGGGACCATCACCGTTGGTAAAGGCCAGCGAGTTGGGATCATGGCAGGTTCGGGTGTAGGAAAATCTGTTTTATTAGGGATGATGGCCAAAAACACTACCGCAGATGTTAATGTGATCGCATTGATTGGTGAGCGTGGTCGAGAAGTAAAAGAGTTTATCGAGAATGTATTAGGCGAAGAAGGGCTTAAACGAAGCATTGTCGTTTGTGTGACCGGTGATCAAAATGCTTTGTTGAGAAAAAGAGGAGCCTTTTTGGCGACAGCCATTTCCGAGTATTTTGCCAAACAAGGCAATGATGTTCTTTTAACTATGGATTCAGTAACTCGATTTGCTATGGCACAAAGAGAAATTGGTTTAAGTGCTGGTGAACCACCAGCGACTAAAGGATACACGCCTTCAGTTTTTGCTCTATTGCCAAAACTTTTGGAGAGAGTAGGGCGCTTTTCAAACGGGAGTGTTACAGGGCTTTATACGGTTTTAGTTGAGCAAGATGATATGGATGATCCAATTGGTGATGCGGTAAGAAGTATTGTAGATGGACATATTGTTTTGGATAGAAAACTTGCATCAAAGGCACACTTTCCTGCGATTGATGTTCTTCAGAGCGCCAGTCGTGTAATGAATAATATTGTGGATGCACCACATATGAAAAACGCCATGCGTTTGAAAGAGATGTTGGCAACCTACAAAGAAGCAGAAGATCTAATTAATATTGGTGCTTATCAACAAGGAACAAACCCACAAATTGATGAAGCAATTAATTTGTACCCAAGCATTATTCAGTTTTTAAAACAAGGTATGGGGGAGTCTACTGACTTCGCACAAAGTGTTCAAATATTAGATTCCATTGTAGGTTAGTTGAAGCATGAAAAAGTTTAAGTTTAAATATGAGAGTGTATTAAAACTTCGTGCCTCGAAGGAAGATAAAGCCAAGCGTGCCTATGCAGAAGCTCTAGAAAGAGAAACATCTGCGAAAAACGAAAAACAAAGCTGCATAGACAATGTAAAAAAATATCGTGAGTATATTGCAGCCCTTGAAAAAAACGGTCAAATTCACGAAATCATTAATATTTTAGAAATCATCCGTGGGACTGAGGCAAAAATACATTACAAAGAGCAAGAAATTCTCGGCTTGGTGCATATCACGAAGCAGAAACACCAAGTGTATTTAGAGCTTTATAAAGAGCGAAAAGCTTTGGAAAAGCTAAAAGAAAAACAATCCGAGGCCTACGTAAAAGAAGCCAAGAAAAAACAAACGCGTAAGATTGAAGACATGGTTCTTTCTCGTTTTGGTCGTGGAGAAAAATTTTAATCGCAAACAATCCAGTCTCAGGTCTCGTTAAGGTCGAGGTCTAAGTAGGTAAAAAAATCCCCCACTGATGATCTAGTACTGATCCCTTAATCACTTCAAATGCACGAAAATAGAGGCTTTCCCGTATACTGAAAGAGGTATGATCGCTAGCAAAAAGGGGCGTAATTTGCAAAATTCTTATTCTCAACATTTTCAAAAAAGAAAGCAAGTTTCTCGAGATGAACAAAACTCTGCAATGAGTTTGAGTAAGAGAAAATCAAATTTGCCTTCAAAAAGAAATAATAGAAAAAGAAAACCATTTCCGGTCGGAGCCTTGATTAGTTGTATCGTTTTATTGATTGCTTTCATTTATGCATTTGAGAATGAAGAGAAGATTGTTAAGTCTTTGAGTAAAATTGAAATTAGTGTTTTCGGTAAGGCAAAAGCTCAAGGAGAGCCTGCTAAAAAAGCCCCAAAACCAAAAAGTACTTTGGATAAATTCTCGGATGAAAAAGAAGCCAAGAAGGTAGCTAAGAAGACATGGACAGATGAAGAGATTGCATTATTTACGCAGCTAGAACAGAGAAAGTCTGAGTTAGATCAGAGGGAAGAGAATCTTAAAAAATTAGAAGTTGAGTTGAAGCAACAGCAAGAAGACATAAAAAAGAACTTAGCCGAGCTTAGAAAAATCAGAACGAAAATTTCACAAGGTCTCGAGCAGAAAATCGAAAAAGATGAAGAGAAAGTCGATAAATTAGTAGCGGTTTACTCAAATATGAAACCACAACAAGCAGCAAAAGTGATGGAAAAGATTGATGAAGAGCTTGCCATCCGAGTTTTAGCAAAAATGAAAAAGAAAAGCGCGGCAGAAGTTCTAAATTTATTAGAGCCTGAAAAAGCCAAGCGTTTATCTGAAAAATACGTTGGATATATATCCATGAATTAATTTGGAAATTTAAAAAGGGAAGGAGGATAAATGTTAGACGGGGCAATGATGCAAGTCCCACAAATCAAGCAGGCAGAGCCGATTCGATCAAAAACGAATCGGGATTCGTCGTTTTTGGATTCTCGAACGAATCTAAACGCTGATAAAAGAGAAGATAGCTTTCAAAAGAAGCTAGATTCTAAGCTTGATAAAGGGAATCGCAATCAAGACAAAGCTCCAGACAAACAAGCAGATTCAAAACTGCCTAGAGAGCGTGAGGATCACAGAGGTCCGCATGATTCAAAAATGGCAAGAAAGGAAATCGCACAAAAGCCGAAGACTAAAGAAAATACCGGCGAACAGAGTTCCGTTAATAAAGAAAGAGAAGATCTTTCTGAAGAAAAGAACTCTAAAGTACAAGCGCAAAATATCGACTACAATATGATGAATACTCAGATCCCTGAGATTCAACCTGCGATGCAGAAAACTGTAGAAGAGGATGCCGCTGCAAACATTGATGCGATGAAGATGAGTCTCTTGCAATGGAGTCAATCAAAAGAAAGACACCCAGTACTGAAGTTTATGGACTCAATGGAGAGTGAACTAGGTATAGAGCCAGACAGATTGATCTCGGCTTTTGGTGGCTTAAGTGACAAAGAGCTTTTACAAAATCCTGAAATGAGTGCCGAGAGTTACATTCAAGCATTGAATGTTGCCCCAGAAGGTCAGGAACGCGCCCAAGAATTGTATTCGAAACTACTTTTAGATCTTCGATTACAAAAGGCGAATAAAAGTGATGTTAGTAAATTAGTTCCGATGGAAGTTCAGTCTCTATTGAAGGAAATGAACGCAACGGATGCTCACCCAGCCTTAATGGCAAAGGGGCCGGTGGATGATATGACGAAGAAGTTTTTCGACGTTTATCCAAACCGCTTTGGGCGACCGATGGAACAAGAAAAAACTTTGGACCCGAATCTTTCCCAGGCAGTGAACCCTGAGGTTTCATCCTTAGACGCTTCCTTGCAAAACGCCGAGGGGGATTCGAACAATCCAGTATCTTCAATTCATCAAAAGCAAAAAGAAGACACTCAGTCTGCTTTGGCAAGACTAGCTTTGTTTGGTGCTGCTGGCGCAGCTACTCAAACAGCTATGGAAGCTCCTGATGCTGGCATGGATGTAGAAGCTCCTGATTGGTTGTCCAAATTAAACAAAGTGGATGCTGCGGCAGAATCAAATGTTAGTAGCATTCGTCCTGATGCAAGCTCAGAAGGTGAGGCCGGTGAAGGTGGTTTTGATAGTCAAAGTGGGGCTGACCAATTTTTTGGTGGCGCTGAAACGGCTAAAAACCCTATGGGTGCTAAGTTTTCTGATGCAGCAGCGGTAGCGGGTCTTGGTAAGGCAGAAGCGGGTGCAAATGCTGAAAGTACCGAAGGCGTTGAGTCTATCGTTAAGAATGTAAATTTCCTGACCAAAAAAGGTGGCGGTGAGATGAAAGTACAACTTAACCAAGAAGGTCTTGGTGAAGTTCATCTTAAAGTTGCTGTTAACGAAGGGAAGGTTAACATTCAAATGTTGACGGACAATAAAGATACTAAAAAACTTTTAGAGTCTGATTTATCGGCTTTAAAAGTGGAGTTGGGCGAGAAAAAAATTGATCTGCAAGACATTAAAGTAGATGTGCAAAAAGATTTGCGAGGCAATCTAGAAGAACAATTTGCTGATCAAAGAAGAGAACAAACTCGTCAGTTCTGGCAGCAGTTTAAAGAAGAAAATGAAATGAATCGTGCGATGGCAATCAATCGAGGACTTCCTTCTTATAACTCTGGTAGAAAAATGCCTACCGATGTTATTGATGATGTACAAGCAAGTGGCGCGTACCGAAGCAAGAGCATTGATGGTAGATTAAATGTTGTAGCTTAAGGAGTAGTATATGTTAGGTAGTAAAATAACACAGTCATTTAATATGAATCCTGGTGAGCAGGTTAGCTCGCGAAAGGCGGATAAAAATAACTATGTTAGTGCCGAACAAAAAGCAAAGATGGGAGATGAATCCGTTGGTGATGTTCTAAATCGTGTTGCTGATCCAAACTGGGTAGACCCATCAAAACTGCGTAAAGTAGGAAAAGAAAAGTTAGATAAAGATGACTTTTTAAAGCTAATGCTTACGCAAATGAAATTCCAAGATCCTACAACTCCTCTTGAATCTCATGAGATGGCTGCGCAGTTGGCGCAGTTTACATCCCTAGAGCAAATGCAAAATATGAATACAAATATCGAAAAGCTAGTTGCTGCGAAAAAGCCTGATACGCAATTTCAAGCACTACAATTTATCGGTAAAAGTGTTGAGTCTGACTCAGGAAAAATTTTGCGTGCGGAAGGGGACGACACTCATGAAATTCGTTTTAATGTGGCTAAGGCAGCAAAAGACCTTACTGTGGACATTAAGAATGAAGATGGTGATGTGATTAAGTCCTACAAGCTTCAACAGCTTGAACAAGGGCAAAACTCTATAACATGGAACGGCTTAAACGCAGAAGATAAGCCGGCCCGAGCAGGGAACTATAAAGTCGAAGTATCTGCTGTAGATGAACAAGATCAAAAGATTGTGACTAGTACAAAGATTAGCGGAACCATCACTGGTGTAAATTACACTGCCAATGGACCAATGCTAATGATTGGTAATCAATCTGTACCGATGAGTGAGGTACGTAAAATTGTTGATCCAAAAGCAGGACCGGTGAAAGGTACAGATGTTAAAGATGTTACAAAACTAGCCTTGAATAATGATGACAAGGTAAAGGATACTGAGAATAAGCCAAAAGCTTCTGAACAATTAATTAATGATGTTCCGATGGCAAGAGGTTTATTAAACAAAGTAAAGAGTGGTAAGGAGTAGATTAAGATGGTGCAAAACGGAGGATTACAATTCGAAAGAATTAAGTCCATTACCGGCGGGCAAACATCTGTACCGAAACAGAACTCTTTGGATTCCAAAAATGGTCCAAGCTTTGGGGACTTACTTAAGAGCCAAACAGAAGGTGTAAGTAAAACTCAAGGCATGGCACAAGCTGCGGAGACTGCTGCTTTAAAATTCTCTAGTCACGCCATTGATCGCATTCGCTCACGAGGCATATCAATGGGACCAGAAAGAATGGAAAAGCTTGGCGAGGCAATCGACAAGGCTGCAAAAAAAGGGGCGAAGGAAACTTTAGTGATGGCTGGAGATTCTGCCTTTATCGTGAGTGTTAAAAACCGAACGGTCATAACAGCGATGGACGCAACTGCAATGAAGGAGAATGTGTTCACGAATATTGATAGTACGGTTTTGATTTAAACTAGGATGGTTAAAATTAAAAAGTAGGGACTGGACCTTGTCGACTACAAGGGGGTCTCTCCAAAAAACTACCGACTGACTGAGGTAGTTAAACATGGAGGTTGAATTATGGGAGTGTTGTCTTCACTTACTACGGGTGTTACTGGTTTAAGAGCGCAAGGTGAGGCACTAAGTGTTATCGCCGATAACATCGCCAACGCAGGTAATACAGGTTTCAAGGCAAGCCGAGTTGAATTCCAAGACATTGTTGCGAAAAACTTAAAAGGGATCCAAGGTGGTAACCAGATCGGTCGAGGTGTTAAGATCGGTGCGGTAAATCCAATTTTAGTACAAGGTGATATTGAAAATACAGAAAAAGTAACTGACCTTGCTATTTCAGGGGACGGGTACTTTGTATTGAGCGGTTCGGATGGACAAACTTATACACGTGATGGTTCTTTTCACTTTGATAAAGACGGTCATTTAGTTACAAACGATAACCAACAGGTAATGGGTTTTTCTTATGACGAAAGTGGTCGTTTGATTAACAACCTAGAGCCTATCAAATTTCCAAAAACATTAATTCCAGCAAAGCCAACAGAGAAAATTGAGGTAGCTTTAAACCTTGATTCTAGAGCAGATATTGGAATTCCTTTTGATCCAGCAAATCCACATGATACTTCTCAGTTTTCAACAAGTGTGGAAATGTACGATTCACAAGGTAATAAGCATTTAGTAAATTTATTCTTCAATAAAACGGCAGACAGAACTTGGGAATACCATGGAATGGTTGACGGTAAAGAAGTTACTGGCGGAGAAGAAGGAAAATTCTCTGAAGTAGTTGCTGGTAAAGTAACCTTCAATGTAGATGGTGTACTTGATACTGAGGAGCAAACGGTTTCTGCTTTTAATTTTAAAGGTGGAGCGCTTCAAGGGCAGCAAATTAAAATCGATTTTGGTGATTCTTTAACTACTGATGGTGGCAAAGGATTAAGTGGTACTAAACAATATGGTAAAGAGTCTGATGTATTCTCATGGAATCAAGATGGGTCCGCAGCAGGTACAATCACAAGTTTATCATTTGATGATGAAGGTACTTTAACAGCACTTTACTCAAATGGTGCAGCAAGAGACTTGCATAAAGTATCTATCGCACGATTCGAAAATCCTGAAGGATTATTTAAAGCTGGTAACAACCGTTTTAAAGGTTCGAGAAATTCAGGGACAGCAGCAATCGGTGTACCAAATGCCAATGGTCGCGGTAAGATTTATGCAAAATCTCTTGAGAGATCAACGGTTGATCTAGCCAATGAGTTCGTAGGAATGATTCAGCAACAGCGTGGTTTCCAGGCCAATGCGAAGACGATTACTACTACGGATGAGCTTTTGAGTGAAGTAATTAACTTACGTAGATAATAATATAATAGGAATTAGGGGCGGCTTCGTCCCTTCGTAATAATGAATTTTTGCATCTTAGTTTGAAGCTGGTTTCTTTTTTGGGAAATCAGCTTTTTTGTTTCTGGGCTTGCTCCTTGGTTTTGTTCTTCGAATGAGCTTGCCTTCGGCTTTTGGTTCTTTTTATTTTTGAGTTTTTTGTTTTACTCCTCAGTTTTGATCTTCGAATGAGCCGGCCTTCTGAAACAAAAGTATTTTTCTCAGACACTTTTCCGGTCATTCGCCTTTGGCTT
>DJMA01000002.1 GCA_002436415.1 Bdellovibrionaceae bacterium UBA6502
GTCCCGTTTTTGGGGTACAGATCACAGATGGGGTTTTGTTTTTTATTTAGGACTATCTTTAAAAAACTTTAAGGTCTTAAAATTTAGTTACACTGGTATAGTTTTTCAGAAAACATCATAGGAACGAACTCATAGGTATTTGCTGCAAAAACTTGATTAAACACCATTTCGTTGTCACCATTCGAGGGCATCTCTAAGTTTGGTCCCGTAAGCGCTGCCATATAGCTGCATTTTAATTTCTTCAGCTGAGAGTTCACCGCAGAAATCAACTGCTCAGGAGCCTTTCCAGAATTAACCAAAGCCACCGTTGGCACTCCTAGCTTTGCGTTAACTGCATGCCCTACAATTCCCTCCAAAGCCAAATTCAAGAAACTTGCCGAGTTTTTTAACGGAAGCCTTTTTTCTGACTTATCTAAACTAAGTCGCAATAACTTATCTACCAATTGAAGATAGAAGTTTAACGGGCGCGAAGTATAATCAAATCTTTTACATTCAATTGAATTTTTCGGCATTTCTTTCGAATAGACATGATGGTCGGTACAGTACATATCTGTTCTAGTTGGTTGCTTACCAGTGTAAGAATAAGCAATTGCCATCACATCATATTCTTCCACTTTTAAATCCCACTCGGTATAAGTGAACAAATAATCCATGATCGAAGCACTCTTTCTTTGGGCGTTAGCGAACATGCTTCCTCTGAAATTATGTCGAAGACCAAGATTGTGGCCAAATTCATGAGCAACCACGGACTTGATATAGCTTTGCAAATAGGTTAATGCATCTATTTCTGGTGGATCTAACAATCCTTGCGCCAGCATATGCATATCATCATCGCTCATCATCTCACCACCATGCTCATGATTTTCTTCTTGTAAAGAGTCCATCATATGTTCGTCGCGAAGTTCTGGATTAAAAGCATGAATGTCAAAACTTAAGTTCCCGCTACTTAAGGCTAAGGACTTAATTTCAGTTCCCGCCTGGAAGTTGCTATTGCTATTCGAAAAACCAAGTACTTTTTGTAACAAACTTGGGTCCTTATAAACATTGGCCGTTCTGAAAGTAATTGCAGGCCCTTGGATTAGCGCAGAACAGGCAATGTTTCTACCATTTGTTTTATCGTGTAAACAAGGACCGAAGCCTTCGTACCTAGCTACATTGAAAAGGTCCCACTCAATTACATTAAACCTAGGGTCTCCCGCCATCACAATATTTTGCAAAGGAGAATCCACATCTACGTATTGAATCTTGATTGGACGTATTCCCATTAAGTTTTGAAAAACGCGATTCCACTCTTCCATTGCGCCTTCCACAGAAACCTTCATTACATCAGGAAAGTTTTTTGCATAAACTAAGATTTGAGGTTTACCCGATTGGTACAAATCAAAAGCCCTAACCGTTCCTAAGCTGGCATTTTGAGAAAGAAAATGCCCTACTCCCTTGGCTGGCATTCTTTGACGAAAATGCATTGAGTGACCTTTATTTTCTGTTAGGTACCAGCGAGTTAAGATCACCGCCTGATCATCTTTGCTTTTAGGATTTTGTACCGCTGTTTCCACATCAAAAACCAGATTAGGAGCCACGTAGTTAACACTTATCGTGCGATTAGAAACTACTTTATAATTACTTTTTTCATTGGTTAAAGCTTTGTACAGATTTAACTCAGCTCCTAAAGCTTCAAAATCAACTAATAATTGATTGTTCTTTTTGCTTAATACTGGAAACTCGGAAACCACTGCGTTTTCTTGTATTAACTGTAGGCTATTTGCTGTTTCTCTAATTTGTACATTGTAACTAGGAGTAGCAGAAAGCTTAAGCATACCTAAACCTTGATTTTTAGTAGCTCGAACAGAGATTACATTTGCTCCGAAGAAATATTTTTTATTAAAAAGCTCTCTTGAAAAACCGATCAATAAATCATTATTTACACCAAGAAACTGATCCTCCCCCAAGGCAGCCTCTTTTAAATCACTTGCTTTTGTTTTTTCAAAATAATCACGACTTACAACTGTGATCTCGCCATTTTCTCCCTTTGCTTGGTTTGTATTTGCCGCCAAATCAACTTGGCCCTCTAGAAACTCTGGATGCGGATTGGAGCAGCCTACTAACGTCATGATTAGAGCTACTGGTAACAAAGCGTTTTTCACTTATCCCCCCTAAAGTGAAATGGCTCCCCCCCATGAGAACCGACATCTTTATAACAGTAAAAGATGGTGTATGTAAAAAAGAAAATATCTGGGTTTTACATAAGTCATGCTTATAGAGCACCTGCCTATTGCCATTATTTTGCTATTAAGAGGCCAAATTAGAAGTAAGTGTTTTGATTTACCTTTTTATAGGTAGTTTTTTACATGGTTAGTTTAAGGGATTAATTTGAAATAAGTTCATTGTAAAAACTGATACCAGTTTATAAAAAAGCGCTGTTCATATTCATTTAATCTCAACAATGAAATTGCTCGGTATAGCAAAAGCAAATTGCCTGTTTTTTAACAAAAACCTCATCAAAGAGATCAGATACTTTGGATATTTTGACCCTCATTAGAAATTCCGATAAAAGATCTCCATGTCTAACGCAAATGCTCAAATCCTCGTCCAAGCAAAAGAAATCACAAAATCATTCGGTGCTAAAAAGCTATACGCCAGTAGTAGCTTCTCCATTTTAGAAGGAGAAAAGCTTTGTCTTTATGGACCAAATGGAAGCGGCAAATCTAGTTTGTTCCGAATATTATCGGGAGAGTATGAAATCGACTCTGGAGAAATTTCGTGGCGCTCAGGAACCAACTACTCTTATCTGAAACAAAATCTGGAAACTGATTTCACTAGCTCACTGAATGATTATGTTACACAACGAGAGCCCGAACTAAACCCCTGGGAAATTAAAAAAATTGCGAAGGGATTAGGTTTACTAGAGGAACACTTTTCAAAAAAAATTACCGAACTGAGCGGTGGCTATCGAATGCGTTTTTTTCTAAGCATTGAATTAGCAAGAGAACCAGATCTTTTACTTCTTGATGAGCCCACGAACCATCTTGATTTAGAGAGTGTACTCTTTTTAGAGAACTATTTAGAAGAATACAAAAAATCCTTTATCCTCATATCTCACGACCGAGAACTGATATTTAAAGTCTGTGACCAGAGCCTTGTGATAGATGATAATGAACTCATTAAGTTTCCTGATAAACTAGAGAAGTATTTTGAATTCGCCGAAAGCATGGAGGAGCAAAAGCAAAGAGAAAATGCCAAGGTTCTCCAAAAAAAGAAACATTTAGAGGATTTTATTAAGCGCTTCGGGGCAAAAGCTACGAAAGCAAAGCAGGCAAAGTCCAAACAAAAACAAATTGATCGATTGGCTGATATACATAGTAAAAAAATATCCTACTTCCCAAAGGTCCCCATTCCTGAGGCCACAACTACTGGCAAGAATATTCTTGAAAGCAAGAGTAGTGGTTTGTCTTATCCAGGAAAAGAAGTTTTACAAGAATTTGAACTACAAATTTTTCGTTCGCAAAAAATTGCAATTCTTGGTGAAAATGGAGTAGGAAAAACCACACTTCTAAAATACCTTGCTGGTGTTTTAAAAGATAATTCCGGTGATAGCCCTCGCTATTACAAAAACTGTGAACCTGCCTATTTCGCTCAACACCTAGAAGACGAATTAGAGCCTGATAAGACTTTGTTTGAACAAGTCTCTAAAAAATGTTCTGTCGATATTTCAGACCAAGAAATAGCCGACACGCTAGGACACCTTGGTTTTTCTGATCTGGATTGGCAGAAAAAAATAGCAGTACTTAGTGGTGGTGAAAAAATGCGTGTGGTATTGGCTTGGGTCTTACTAAAGAAGTCAGCCTTTTTGCTACTGGATGAACCAACCAACCACTTAGATTTTCAAACCGTAGAAGCTTTGGCTGAGGCTTTAAAGGAAACCAATTCTTGTGTGGTTTTTGTAAGCCATGATCGAAGTTTCGTAAATAAAGTAGCGAAAAACATTTTTGAGATCACAGAAAAAAAATTGCAAATTTACCCAGGAAACTACCAAGACTATGTGGCTCAAAAACGCCTACAGAAGCCATCAAAAACAGAAACAAGTACCAGCTCGGTAAACAAAACAAAAGCTTCCAACGAAAAATTTAACTACAAGGAAGAAAAAAAGAAACTTGAAAAAGACAAAAGAGCTTTGCAGCAAAAAACAGAAAGCCTTGAACAAGAGATGGAAAAGCTGGAACAAGAAATTTTAGAACTTAATGAGCTTTTAAGTAAAGACTCTCAGCTTGCAAACAAGGAGAACATAGAACTCTTAAATAAAAAAGGAAGTCTGAAACAGGAAAAAGAAAATCAGTACTTTCAAGCTCTAGAAAATCTAGAAAAAACAGAAAAGCTAATTTGTGATCTAATTAACTGAGTCTTCGTCTAAGTCAGTCTTTTTGTTATCCAGATTTTTTAAAATTTCATAATAAGTTCGAATTCGACGTACGTATTTGACAGGCTCATATCCTCTTGCATACCCATACTTTAAGTTTCGATAGACTTTTTCTTTAGAGAGATAAGGTAGGTAAAACTTTATTTCTTTCCATGAATTTGGCTCTCCTCGACTTTGCCGAATTAACCGACGAACATCAAAAATATGCCCCAAACCTACATTGTATGCAGCTAAACTCACCCAAGTCCTGTCAGGCTCTTTAATGCTTTTAGGAAGAGTTTTGTGTAAACTCAGCAAATACCTTACTCCCCCATCCACACTCTGCTCAGGCACCAATCGATTGACCTTCATTAACCTAGCAGTTTTTCTGGTTAACATCATCAAACCGCGAACCCCCGTTGGACTAACTGCCCTTTCGTCCCAATGGCTTTCTTGGTAACTTACGGCAGCGATTAGCTCCCATGGAAAATTATATTTTTTAGCTGCTTTAACAAATATATCTTTGTACTTTGGTAGTCTTTCTAAAATTCTCTCGTTAAAAGTTTGGATATCAAAATGATTGAATTTGTAGTTGGAGTAGCCATAGTATTTTTCATACACATCCTCCAACTTGCCACTTTCTAAAAAGTCGAACATCCATTTATCAAGCTGCTCTTTTAGCTTTTTATTTTTAGGATCAATAACCCAGGCTAAACTTTGAGATTTTTGAATTGGCCCTAGGTTAATTAAATTTTCAGTGAATTTTCTTTGTAGTTGGTAAATGTGTTCATCACTGACAGTGCAATCAATTTCTTGGTTTTCAACTCGGTCCAATAAATCTTCTGTATTGGTATCCTGCTTTTGCCAATACTCTAAATCAAAACCAGCTTCCTGCAAACTACTTACATAAGTAGAATTATTCACAACAAAAAGTTTCTTCCCTAAAAAACTCGATTCTTTCTTTGCTTGAATACGTACCCCTTTGCGGCAGATCAAAAGCTCTTTGGTCTGCGCATATACAGGCCCAAATTGCCAGTTAGCTCTCATGCGCTCTTCAGTCACGCTAATTCCCGAGGCAATCACATCCACCTTATTTTTGTCTAAAAGTGATTTCATCTCGGAGATATTGCTAGCGGTTAAAAGCTTAAGTTTACGGCCACTTGCTTCAGCGAAGGCCTTAAGTAGCTCGTACTCAAAACCACTTTTATCGTCATAGCGATCAAAATAATAGGTCGTAGGAGAGTTTTTTGTAACGGCTACGAGCTGTGAATCAGGGCTAAAACTTGTGAACAGTTTATTAAAATCGCAGGATACATTAAAGGCTAACAAAAACAAAAGGACAGAAGCTTTCATATCGCTCTATCCTAACATTTTGTCTGGACACTCAACAAGTGAATTCATGTTTATAATGGACTCAGTTTTATTGGACAAAAATATTTTGTCCAAAGGCCCTACCAACCACTGCATTGCCATTAATGTCCGTTGTGGTAACAGCCTCAACCGTTAAACAACGATTTAGTTCGGCGCATGACTTTGCGATCCTAGCCCCTTCTTTACGGTGGTCAGGTCCAACGATAGCATCATTAAAATCTGCCTCCGGACTTAGAGCCATACTCACCGAAAAATCGGTTGGATCATAACCAGAGCTTTCAGCAATCACTATGGAACTCAAATTTCCAGAGTAGTTATTTATATTATAAGCTAATTTTGAACCCCAATCGGAATCTGTATCGGCCCAAGAAGATTTTGCTTTTTTCGTTATCAGCATATCAAGACGCCCCATTGAATCTGGACAAGTAGAACTGCCACATTGATTTAAAGCATAGGCTTGAAGATCCGTAGGTCCCGACATATGTTTTACGGTATTGTAATAGTCCAATACCAGTGCCCTATAACGCCATAAATTTCGATTGGACTGACCGTCCTCATTGCCATCCGCGTTACCACTGTGACTTCCCATTATATCAAAACCCATTGCCGTGGAGGCTATTACCAACAAAACATCATAAAGTTCTTTTGCATCATCAACATCTAGATAATTCCCGGTACTGGTATCAATGGCTGAAATTCTTTGAATGGAATCCAATACATAGTTTGTAATCTTAAGTTTTTGATCCGCTGATAAATTATCGATGATAGATTTCCTTACTGAAGTGGTATAATCTTGAAACAAATCCACAACACTAATTTCATTCCCATGAGAATCAGTTACGCTTAAAACTGGATCAGCCAAATTAATTGCCTGGCCAATCGGTGCCTCTGCCACTGCAAAATTATTAAAAAGCTCTAGATCTTGCGCTTTTTCATTAAAATAATTAGCTAACATCTTAAGGCCTGAACCTTCATTTAAGATTAAGTCTTGAGATGAATTTCTTGCCGGTGCTTTACCAAAAGAAAAGTTTTTTGCAATCATACTTCCCAATTTTTCTAGAGGCCCTGAAGGACTAAAGTCTTTGATTTGAAATTGTATTTTACTCGGGTTTACTTGTACCACAGTTGCCGCACAAATCTCTTCGTCAGAATCTGGTCGATTTAAACAATACTCCGCTTCGGTCCCACAAAAAGCGGCACCTCCCATCGAGGTATCTGAACCAGCCCAACGAATGAGACGCCCGTTATCATCGCAAGGAATTGTATCTACAGAGACAGCTAAGCCTCTTGATGCTATGTAAGCCGATACTTCGTCTTTAGACAAACTAGAGCCATCAATATCATCGCCTTCTTGTTTGTACATCTGCTCTAGAGCTGTATTGGCCATTTCTTTTGATTGACCAAAAGACTTTGCCAATGACTCTGTGACACTCATCATCTGATAAGCTTCGCGAACTCGATTTAAATAATTGGCCTGGTTTACAGAGTAAATAGATAAAGTGCTCATAGTGAATGCCAACATTCCTGATATAATCAATACCAAGACAAGCAACTCACCGGATTCATCTTTTGAGATTTTCTTCCAAAACGTATTAGTCATAGGCTTACTTTCCATACTGTATTTTAAACTAAAAGCTTAATTTCCACCATTTATTAACATTTAGCGACTCATTTTGAGCCATCAAAATTATATTCTAGCACTTATTAGCAATTTATATTCCTCTGCCTTAAGCTGCTTTAAACTAGATAGCAATTTAAAGCTTTTGGCAAAAAACTCCTTTTTTACTTCAGTAACATAAAACACTTTTCACTACCGCCTTAACATGCAAAATAAAAAGTTAGAATCTCTATCTAGTTTGGCAATACAAAATAGTTTTATTCCGTATAATCCAAACCAAGTAAAACTGGTGGAGCAAGGTAGCGATAGTAATAAATATTTCCATGCAAACCAGATCTTAAAGTCATATTGTAATTTGAGTTTCTTAGCTGAACCAATATCTGCATAGAAACATCGCGATAAAAACGATTCACATCCGCTTCTGTACCGAGATCATCAGGGTGACGCCACTCAAGTCGACCTTCATTTAATCGGATAAAGTACCTAGCCGAAACATTAATAGAATAATGACTATTAGCTACCGAATTCGCACCTTGATCAAATCTAACAATGCGATCATACCAACTTGAATTTGCAAAATTCTCCGCACCATCAGCTCCAACCCAATCAGAGCCATTGTTTTTAGTACGAAAAAATATAACCTTTCCCATAATTCCACGAGTATTATAAACATCGTCCACAGTTGCAGTAGAAACATCTAAAAGATCATGCATGCTTGCGATTGATATAACACCAGATCTAGTTTCTCCAGTACCACCATCGGAAAACTCTTTTTTATAGGTAATGAATCGAACTGGTGTATAAGTAGTTTCAATTGGATCACTAGCACCAATTTGTGCAGCAGCGGTCGATGCTACCGAATAAGAAATCGCCTGAGTAGCTGACTGTAAATTTGCTTTGGTATGGTAAGCGGTCCACAACAAGGACTCTTGAGCGGTATTTTGTTCGACCACCACACGAAAATTATCCATCAAAAAAATATAGATCGAGGAAGCTCCAATCGCCACCACCCCAGATAAACCTGATGCGATCATTAACTCTGTTAAATTAAAGCCAGACTCATCCTTCAAAGACCTCTTTGAAAAATGAAAAATCTTAGATGTTAAATACTTAAATATGTTTTTCATGTATATCTCACTCAATTTAAACCTACTCTTTTATCGGTCTAACATTAACTAGACTTAAGAATAAATTAAATGGAATTAATATATACTAGAAAATTCTAAGTATTATGTTTCACTATCAAATTTTGAATTAAAATGGATTAACTTCTTGTTAGATCTTTTCTTTTTAGACGAAGTTCTCGACGATTTTCTGCCTTTTCAAAACGAATTTTTTGTTTTTCGGTTTCCGGCTCAACTTGTCGAATGATTGTAGGTCGTTTGTGAGAATCCAAGGCTACAAATGTCAGATAAGCTGTAGCTGTGTGGTAGTTTTCACCTGTAATTGGGTTTTCGGAATCTACCCTAACTCCAACCTCCATAGAGGTATTAAAAACTCGGTTTACTGAAGCTTTTAAATTTACCACCCAACCCAGTTGTGCTGGAGCGATAAAGTCTAATCCGTCGATCGATGCCGTCACAACTGGCTTACCAGCGTGTCTTTGGGCGCTGATTGCTGCCGCAATATCGATCCAACTCATGATTTTACCACCAAAAACGGTTCCTAATTGGTTGGTATGAGAAGGGAGAACCAACTCAGTCATTATTACTTGCGATTCGCTAACAACCTTTGATTCTCCCATATATTTCCTTTAACTTTTAACTTGATCTAAAATTAATTAGAAACCTGTTCCGATGTCACCACCGTTACCGTTTCCAGTACCTGTGTTACCACCGAAATTAATGTTTGCGCTACCCGCAGTCAAGTTAGTTGCATCAGACTCTCTGTTTTGTAGGTTGTTCTGAGGCATTTGTTGAATATTGTTTACAGCCGGGTTAATCCCTTGCGGACGAACCACTGCATTTTGTGCTGGCGTTTCAACAAAAGACTGGTAAGGCATACACCATACGATCAACTGCGCACGGGACTTAACGTTCATTTTTTTGTAAATGTTTGTTAAGTGAAACTTTACTGTCTTCTCGGTTACGAATAATTGGTTCGCAACTTCCTTGTTTGATAGACCCTTCACGACTAATTCTGCGACTTCAGCCTCTCTGTTAGAAAGACCTTTTTGAGTGAGGACATCTCTGAGCATCCTTGCTCCCTCCCAATAAATAAAGGTTAATAAATCGATACGACTTCCTATCTAAAAGTCTGACAGTATCTACTTGATACATCAAGAAATTGGACTCGAGTTTTCTTAAAACTAGACCGAATAGTTATATGTAAAGGGAGGTCGTTTAGACCTTAGGGAAGAAAAGGTTTAGGTTTCAATGGTTTAGCCTAAGTTTGTTGTTAGAATAAAATATCAACCAGAGACTAGACCAAAGGACTTAGTTAATTTTTTGTAAAAGCAAAAGGAGTAAAAATGTTTTCACCAGATACCCGATTTTTAGTGGTAGATGATTTCGCAACGATGAGAAAAATCATCAAAAAAGTATTAGCGGAACTCGGATACACCAATGTTGAAGAAGCAGATGATGGACAAACAGCACTACCTAAAATCAAGGAAGCTCACAAGGAAGGAAATCCTTTTGGCTTTGTGGTTTCTGACTGGAATATGCCTGGTATGACAGGTATCGATTTACTTAGAGCGGTTCGTGCAGATGAAAGCTTGAAAGCAACTCCTTTTATGTTGGTAACTGCTGAGAGTGAGCAAAAAAACGTGGTTGAAGCTGTACAAGCTGGAGTGAATGACTACGTAGTTAAGCCATTTAACGCCGCTACAATCAAAGCTAAATTTGAAGCAATCTACAATCGCCTAAATAAGGCCGCTTAATTTTTTTATTAGTAAGGAGATATTATGTCGGCTGCACAAAAAGTAGAAAATCCTTTATTGGATAAAAACTTAGTGAATGCTTTTGTTGATGGAGTGAAAAAGACTCTAAGTACTATGGCTATGACCGAAAGTACGCCAAAAAAAGCATTCGTAGAAAGGGACTTCAAAGCTAAAGGTGAAGTCTCTGGTATGATTGGTATGGTTGCTGGTAACATGAGAGGTACCATTACAATCTCTTTTGAAAAACCAAGTATTTTTAAAATTCTTGAGAATATGTTGGGCGAACCCTATTCTGAGATTAATGAAGAAGTAAGAGACGCTGTTGGTGAATTGACTAATATGATTTATGGTACAGCAAAAACTGCCTTAAACGAAATGGGATATGCCTTTGAGATGGCAATTCCAACCGTAATTACAGGTAGCCACGAAATCACTTCCTACCACAAAGGAGCCGCTTTGGTGATTCCTTTTAGTATGGATGACAACTTGCAATTCTTTATTGAAATCACAGTGGAGTAAAAAGAATGAAAACGGAAATCCTCATATGTCACACCTCAGATCAGTTTTTTGAAGAAGTTCACGAGTTATTGGGACATATTGAGGATTTAGAGCTTGTTAAAGTAAAAAGCGTTGATGAAATTCTTGAGCCAAGCAACGAGGAGACAAATCCTCAGTTAGCCATTCAAGAAGCCATTGAAAATGACGACCAAACTTCGGAATGGATTCAGACTTTAAAAATGGCTTACCCGCATGTGCCAGTAATGGTTCTCTACGCACCAGAAGATGAAATCAAAACACAATTACTGGTTAAAAACGGTGCTGCATTTTGTCTGCAACGCCCTTTTGATGATGAATTTGTGATGGATGCCATTCTGCAACTTATCAATATCGAATTTAGCAAAAACATTCCTGTTGGTGCATTGCAGGCGATTCGCATCAAGGATTTAGTCTTAGACACTGAAGTGGATTTCGGTATTTTTACCCACCTACCTTCAAACAAAAAAACCATAAAGTTACGCGCCAAAGGCAGTTTCGTTGATCAAGACCTGATTGATAAAGCAGCCAAAGGCAAAGGCCAACAGCTTTATGTTATGAAGTCTGAACTCCCCGCCTTCTTCAATTACGTTAGAAGAAGCTTGCGGGAAAAAGGCCTTAAAAATACTGTTTCTATGACAGAAAAATCAATCACAATAAAGAAACAAGTACAGCAGTTCATCGGTGTGCTTCTAGATGCAGATCTAAAAGATTTTGACCAGGGAAAACAGTTATTTTCAATGGCAGAAAATATCATCGAAGAGCTCGGTATCATTAATCCTGATCTAAACCAAGAAGAGCTTTACGAAAACATAACGCAACTTACGGAAAGACCGAGAACGAACTACAACACAATGATAAACGTGGCTGTTTACGCAAGTGTTTTCGCTCGAGTATCAGGCTTTAGCGACGAAGAAATACATGATGTCGCATTGGCTGGCATTTTACACAATGTTGGTCTATCACAGTTGGGAATCGAAACAGCGCGAAAAAGCACTGATGAAATGAGTCCTGAAGAGCTGCAAATTTACCATCAATACCCTGTTAAAAGCTTAAACATGGTAAAAGCAAAAAGAATCCCTCTTGATGAGGACCTTTGCAAAGTTTTAGAACAGCATATGGAAAACGCTGATGGAACTGGGTTTCCCAAGAAGCTTCGATCTCAAAACATTCAAGCTCTTGCTAAAATCCTGCGCCTTGCCAAAGAATTTGACCGTTTAACGTCTTTAGGGGAAAACCTTCATGACAGCGTTACCCCAACAAGAGCCTTTGAAATTTTAACGGAGCAAAACGACCCTGCCAAAGGTAACAATACTCTAGATTTTGGCTTGGTAAGAAAGGCTTCAAAATTTTTCGATAAAAAATCGCAAGAAGCTCTAGATAAAATTAGTGAAGGCGCCTAAAAACTCCAGGTCTTATCCAACCATTCTTTTTTAGGCTCCATATTTTTAGACAGCGCTAAAACAACCTCAAATTGCCGCCCCCAGCGGTAAATGTTAATCCATTCAATGTTTAATTGATTCACAGACAACTCCCCGGTTAAACCTAATAACAAAGGTGCAAGTCGATTTCCCTCAGTTCTAACAATCCAAGAGCCCTGCAACTGATTCCACTTGCTTTGTTTAGGATAACTGAACTGATAGTCTTCTTTAAAACTAGAAAACTGTTTCATCAGATTTTTAATGGGACCCAATTTGCGATCATCTGAAACTAAAAATATATCGTAGACTTGATTATTCCAGGTATTGGCGTTGACCTTTAATATGACAAAACCAAGGCTGTTCAAAAAACTAATCACTCGAAATAACAACAAAGGACTATCTCCAGATCGAGAGTAACGAATCAAAAATTGATTCTTCCCCACCTCATCCACCAAAAATCGGTCTTCAGCCTTTTCGTTAATACTCGCAATTTCTGCCTTTAGACTTTCGAGATTTTCAAAATAAGCACACAAATCAAAATCCAAACTATCTATTAAGTCATTGTCTAGAGCCAAATCTCCTTGGCTTAGCTGAAAACGGTATTTTTCCTCGATCCTGTATTGAGGATCACTAAGCTTTAAATAAAGTTGAAACAAAAGATCTAGCTTCCAAGCACTCAAAGCATCTGGATTAGAGCTAGCAATATCAATCACAGTAAAAAGAAATAGATTTCTTATTCTTCTTGGACTTAAATCTTCTTGTTGCAGGCGTTTGAAAATAGAGTTTTCTTCGAGATTAGTACGAAAAGCGGCCTTGGAAAAAAGTAGATGGTTTTTAACCATCCATTTCACTTCCTCTTTCACCTTGAGTGATTTTGTAAAATGCGAAATGTTTTTCTCTACAATCCACTGTCCAATCTGACTATGATCTCCTTCAAGCCCCTTTCCTAAGTCATGGTACAAGGCTGTGTAATACAATATCGCTCGATCACTGGCTCTTAATTTTGGCAGTAATTCCTGAAAAGCACCGATTCTAAGTTTTTCATGAAAAAGGTCTGAGGTTTTACGTAAACAAGTTAATGTATGCCCACCCACTGTGTAGCGATGGTATTGATCATGTTGAACTAAATTTCGAACTCTTGAGAAATCCTCATTGATCAAATCTAGAATTCGACTATCAAATAAAAAATTAATCTCATCGACCATGTTTTTTTTAATTCGTTCCTGTAAGCTCGCAAAAAAACGAGAAGAAAGAAAATCTTCCTGGTCAATCAAAGCCCGACTAATCCAATCTCTAATTTGATAACGAAGCCAATAGTCGCTACCCATCTGCGGAGTGTAGTCAGAATTTAAAACTTCACTAAGAACTAAATCCTCACAAGGCCAATCTTCAAAACTAGCAAAACACATCCTACATAAAAAGGCGGACTCCTCACATAAAGCAGAAACATAGCTCATAAAGCTACGAATATCGGCAAAGCAAAAATAGTCCGCCAAATACTCTTGGTGTGCAGCGATTAACACATCAGAGGAAACCTTTGAGTGAAGAACTTGCCGAATAAAGCTCATACGCTTTTTTAGATCCTCTAGTGGCACCAAAAAAGGCGTGTCTATGCCGTAGACCTGCTTTGCCAAATAACACAAACAAAGAGCTTGATCTAGATCCCGAATGCCGCCAGGTTGATACTTTAAATTTGGTTCTAAATAATTAGAAATATTGTCAAATCGCTCTAAGCGCCCAGAATGGTCTTTTTGTAAGCTTTCGATAAGCGCTTCCGTAGCTTCCTCTGACAATTGAATAAAAGCTTTTATTTTAGTGTCTTCTACGGAATTCATATAGTGAATAATACTGGCCAAATAAAAAGGATCCACCGGCCCATCTTCTTTTAACTCATCCACGCTGCGCAGTCTTAAAGCCTTGATGGTTTGCCAATTCGGATCAACCTCATCAGGCTTTAAACTAAGAAGGTCCAAATCACTAAACAAGGAACCTTCCGAGCGACCAAAGGACCCCAAAACGCAGTGATCATCAATGTCTAGATCCAGTTCATCAAGTAGATATCGGCGCCAAGAGTCTTTACAGAAGTCCGAGATTTTTTTAACTCTATACTTAACCTGGCTCGGTGAAAGCTCTTTCAGAGCACCGCTGTGCTCTGAAACTAATGCTTCAAATTGATTTAGATCGATGAATTCTGACTTTGCCACTTCCCAATAGTAGTCATTAATTCGAGCGGAGTCATCTCTTGGATTTTCAAATTACGGATTTCCTCCAAGGAAGCTTTTAATTGCTCCATTTCTGGACCTTGCTCAGACACAGTCGTTGTTTGTTCCTGCTCATTGGAAAAAGCCAAAAGCGAAAACTGTCCATCGCTTTGCAATTCTAATTCCTTAAGGATTCTTTCAGCTCGTTTTGTTAAAGACTTTGGCAAACCAGCCAATTTAGCCACATGAATTCCGTAAGACTTGTTTGCAGGCCCAGACATCCATTGATGAAGAAAATGAACCTTACCATCCAACTCACGAATACTCATATGACGGTTCTCTAATCTAGGGAAATCCTTTTCTAAAGAAGTTAACTCGTGATAGTGGGTAGAAAATAAAACGGTAGCCTTTGTCTCTTTTAACAGATGCTCTAAAATGGCTTGAGCTAAGCTCATGCCATCATATGTTGATGTTCCTCTGCCAACTTCATCCATCAATACCAAAGAGTTAGGACACAAAGCCTCGATGATTTCGGCGGTCTCCTTCATCTCAACCATAAAAGTAGATAAACCTTCCGACAATGAATCACTGGCTCCAATTCTAGTAAAAATTTGTTCAAACACTCTCATTTTTGCAGATTGCGCTGGAACAAAACAACCAACTTGAGCTGTAATAGATAAAAGTGCGAGCTGCCTCATGATAGTGGACTTACCAGCCATATTAGGACCAGTTAACAAAACACAGGCCGCAGGATCTAGAATCATATCATTGGCAACAAAGCTCACTCCCAAGTCTTGCTCTAAAACAGGGTGCTTAGCTTTTATAAGCTCAATTTTATCAGAAGAACCAACAAAGCTAGGACGAACATAATCTCTCTCAATAGCAAGCTCAGCAAAGCCGGAAAAAACATCCAGATCAGCCACTCGGTCTGTTAACTTAGAGATTAAGCCTGTGTTTTGACGAAACAACTCCCGATACGCAGAAAACATCTCCGCCTCAAGACTTTCTCTTTTACTCTTTGCACTTAGAAGCTTACGCTCTAGATCTTTTAGCTCCTCAGTAGTGTACCTTTCTGAATTGGCCAGAGTTTGTTTTCGTTGGTAGTGATCTGGTACTTTATCTTGATGAGTTTTCGTAACCTCGATGTAGTAACCAAAAACAGCGTTATAGCGAATTTTTAAACTAGGTATTGAATTTGTCTCACGCTCTTTAGCTTCCATTTCTCTCAAAAGCTCTTGGGCGTTTTCAGTTAGAGCAATGAATTCATCCAATTTATCATTTACCCCTTTTTTCAAGAAATAACCTTTGGACAAACTGATTGGTGGCTCATCGACTATATTTTCTTCCAGTTCAGTTAAAAAACTTTTAAAATCTTCATACTCATCAAAGCTATCCAAGTTTTCTACAATTTGTAAGCAAGCTAGCAATGAACTACTTAAACTCACCAAATCTCTTGGTCCAGCACTTGGCCCCATTGCCTTTGAAAGACGTCTCTCAGGATCACCTACTTTGGCAAGCTCTTCACGCAAGCTAGTTCGAGAGAAACTATCTTTTCCTAAATCCTTTTGCCAATATTCCACCTGTTCGAAACGAGACTCAATCTCTGCTTGATCCACTAAGGGAAAAGACAAATAGGACCGAAGTCGACGAGATCCAATGGAGCTTTTGCAACGATTTAACTTTTGAAACAAAGACTGGGTGGCATTACCAAGACTGTCTACAAAAACCTCTAGATGCTCGACACTTGAAGCGGACAAAGCCAAATACTTTTGGAAGTTTCTCTTTGCAGGCTTTTTAATGAGTTGCAAAATTTCTTCATTTTGCATTTCAATTAAATAACAAAAAAGAGAATTTAAAATAGAACAAGACTCCAGCGAAAAACTCGCAAGCTTTTCCGTAACCTTATTTTGGTTTTCAGAATTGGTATTAATAATTTTTGACAAATGTGGACCTGAAACGGATTTCTTCTCTGCTAAATAGTTTTCGTAATCTTCTTCTGCCAACAAAAGTTCCGCTGGGTTTAAAAGATAAATTAAATCTTTACGCTGCTTCAAAGAAATATCTTCGTAATAAAAACACTCGCCAGTACTTGTATCCACCAAGGCCATTGCATTATCTACGCAGCAAGCAATGTAGTTACTAGTTCCTGAATCTAAACTATCTGGATCAAATACCATGCCCGGCGTAAGAATCCTAGTAATCCCTCTTTTTACCAATCCCTTAGCTTGCTTTGGGTCCTCTAACTGGTCGCAAATGGCTACCTTAAAATTTGCACTCAAAAGCTTTGCCACTGCATTACTAATGCTATGATGAGGCATTCCACACATCTTGGTGTTATCGCCTGATTTTTTATTTCTGACCGTTAAAGCAATTCCCAAAATAGGTGCGGCAATTTCTGCATCTTTATCGAAGATTTCAAAAAAGTCCCCCATTCGGAAGAAAATGATTTTGTCAGGGTGAGCAGACTTTACTCCCCAATATTGCTCCATAAGCGGCGTTAATTTTTTTTCAGATTTTTGAGATTTTGACATGCCCAATAAAAAAGTTTTTGGAACGTTTTGTCAACGGTCCTTGCGCTGCTTTAAAGGGCTTTTACTAGATAATCTTTAGCTCCATCTTGAAAAGAAAATAGAACCGCTGGTTTACCACCATTTTGTAAAAAGCTCTCCACTTTATCTTTGCAGGAAATGCCTCTTTGTTGCAACTTTAGTAAAATCTCTTCATCCATAAAAGATTCAAGATCATCTATGATGCGGATTGGCATTTTTAACTTTACTTTGTCTTTCCCATTTTCTTTAATATGAACCATGATTTCAGAAGCCATCAAAGACATGAGGTAAACCTCATCATGCTCATCTTTAGGCAGATCCAGATTCAGTACATCCAAAACAACTGCACTTAAATGTTTGTCTATGATTTCAGAAAAACAAATGGAATATTTCCATTTCTCAGAAAGATCGATATAACTAGAAAAAGCCTTCATTAGCAAAAAGAAATCTTGGCCGCCAGCGCTCCTAAACCACCACTTATGCTCTCCTAACAAGGAGTCCAATCTAGAGTTCAAATTCCAATTACTCAAAACAACCGGCTTGCTAGAAACAAAAGGTTCAAATAAGAGGTTTAAAAGAATTGGGAGCTTTGCGCGAATGGCATTCAATTTTTTGGCATCAAAACCCACCGCCACCAATAAAGAAATTGGAGATTCCTCTGATTTATTTTTCACAGCCAAGTACAGACGAAGAACCCCTAATATAAAACTTTTATCAAAAGTCTTAACTGCGCCAAAATCCAAAGCCCCCAATTGCAATTTATCTCTAGTACTAATCAGGTGGAAGTTCCCTAAATTAGTATCGGTTTGCAACATATGCGCCTTAATAAAAGAGATGCATTGAAACTCAAAAATGCTTCTTAATGTAAATCGCTTTTGACCTTCACTTATAGTCTTTGACTTAAGCAATTCGATTAATGGCTCACCTGGAATCTCTGTTTGAAAATATATATGACTCGCTTGAAAATGTGGATACAATTTCGGCAAGCAGTAAGTTGAATGGCTTTCAAATGTTTTCTCGTAAGTTTGCATCAAACTTATCTCATGTTGAAAATCCAATTCCTTATCAAGAAGATTTGAAATGCTTTTCTTATAAGCCTCAATATCCACTCCCCATTTTTTTGCAGGCCCTGCATTGGGAAGTAAGTTTAAGAGTTTTAATTGAGATTGAATACTCTCTTTAACTCCCGGCAATTGAGTTTTTAACACCAAAACTTCTTTGCTAGCTTTTTCTTTACAGAAAAAGACTTGCGACAAGGAAGCTGATTTTGCTTGGCGATTTATAAATTCGAATTTTTCATCAAATGAAACTCCAAATTCTTTTAAGAAAATGAGCTTCGCCTCATCGAAAGACAAAACTTGCTCAAAGGCATAACTTGCCGCAAGGATCTTTTCATAGTCTTTTTTTAAACCAAGAAATTGCCCAATCTTTAAGAATAAAGTTCTTTCTTCCCCTAATACTTTTTGAATTTGCGCTAGAGCAAGCTCTTCTTTTCGATCCTTGCTAAGCTCTTTGAGAGACTTAAAAAACTGAATTGCCTTTGCAGCCTGCTTGATGGATTTCAAAAGCAACTACCTAAGCAATAAACTCATGCTGGTAATAAATGTCATTGTACGAAACACAACAATAATTCGATCCATTTGCCTCATACTTGCACGCTGACTTTCATCTCCTTTCGCTAATTTTATACCGATCGGAATGAGTCGTAAATAAAGAATGACTGTAGTAATGGAGAAAAATAAATGAATGATCAAAAGCCCTGACATCTCAGCATTAATCTTAGTCAATGCTTGGTTAAAAAGAGCTAAATAGCCCACCAAAAGCAAATCTGAGGCGATTACTAACGACATAACTTTAATGTGAAGTTTAGGATTTTTAGAGTGTAAACTTCTTCCCCAAAACATTAACACAAGAATAACAAAGCTGATTATATTGTTGATCATAGGTATATCCTTTAGAAACAAATTCTCTCTGTCATGAGCATTTTTCGTTTTAAGACAAAGGTCCGCTTTGACTCTAAATGAAATCCAAACGAAAAGTCTAATTTTCATTAAATTATCATTAAGCCCCTATCTTCTCAATCAAATAACCGAAAAAATACTGCATGTCTCGGGAAAATTAGGGAGGATTAATGTTTAGCGTATCAAGTGAAGAAATGAAGAAACAAAGCACACAATTAGGTGCCAACTATTTTGCCGCATTGGAAGCTTTAAATACAAATGTCTTTGTTTGTGACACTAATTTCAATATTAACTTTGTGAACGCAAAGGCCAGACAAGTAATGGCAAGTATAGCTAATGAGGTAAAAAGCAATTTTAATGTAGATGCCAATCAACTTCTAGGAGTGAATATAGATAGTTTTCACGCTGACAGAAAGCAAAGCATTCGATCAAAACTGCAAAACCCTAACAACTTCCCTATTCAAAGTGAAATCACTTTTAGTGGTTTAATTTTAGCTCTACAAATTGAGCAAGTAATTCAAAATAATAAACTCATAGGCTATGTTGTAAACTGGGAAGAAATCAGCAAACAAAAAGCCGTAGCTGACGAGGCTGCAAGAGCAAAACAAGTTTTTGAAAATGTACCTATGAACATTATGGTAGCCAATTTAGATGGAATTATCACAGAACTAAATCCTAAAAGTGTAAAAACCCTAAAGAGCATTGAGCACCTGCTACCCGTTAAAGTAGAAGACATCGAAGGTGGAAGTTATGATGTGTTTCACAAAGATCCAGCTCACCAAAGAAAGCTTCTAGCCGATCCAAACAACCTTCCCTATAGAGCATTAATAAAGCTTGGTGATGAAACATTAGATCTAAATGCATCTCCACTGTATGACAACTCTGGTAACTACCTAGGACCAATGGTTACTTGGGAAGTGGTCACCGAAAAATTACAGAATGAAAACCGAGTGGCAACCAACCAGCAAATGTTGGAATACGCCCCGGTAAATATGATGAGATGTGATCTAGATTACAATATCACTTACTTAAATGACTCTTCTAGAAAGACCTTAAAAAGCATTGAAAGCCTCTTGCCAATTAAAGCAGATGCTGTCCTAGGTTCATCCATTGATATCTTCCATAAAAACCCTGCACATCAGAGAAAACTTTTGGCAGATCCATCTAACCTGCCTTATTCAACGAAAATTCAGTTAGGCAATGAAACTCTAAAATTACAAGCCTACCCACTTTACGATAAAGATGAAAAGTACTTGGGCCCGATGGTAAACTGGTCTGTCATCACAGACAGAGAAATTTTGGTGGATCGATTAACAGAAACATCCTTAAAATTAAGTGCCGCCTCTGAACAACTACAGGCCGCAGCCACACAGATGATGGAAAACGCTGAGAACACCACCTCGCAAGCTTCAACTGCGGCAACCGCCAGTGAGGAAGTTTCCGCTGGTATCGCAAATGTTGCTGCCAGCATGGAAGAAATGAGCTCTAGTATTCGTGAAATCACTGAGAAAACCAATGAGTCCTCAAGTCGTTCTGATTTGGCGAAATCTAAAACACAAAGCACTAACAAAACCATTAACCTTCTCGGAGAAAGTTCGCAGGACATTGGAAATGTCATAAAAGTAATTTCATCCATTGCCCAACAAACCAATCTGTTAGCTCTCAACGCTACCATTGAAGCAGCTAGAGCCGGTGAGGCAGGGAAAGGTTTTGCGGTTGTGGCAAATGAGGTGAAAGAACTTGCCAAAGAAACTGCGGAAGCAACTCAAGAAATCACCAAAAAAATTGAAGCCATTCAAAATGATTCTGGCAGCGCTGTAAATGCCATTGCCGAAGTCAGTGAAGCCATCGAAACATTATCAGAAATTTCTACAAATATTGCTGCCTCTGTTGAGGAACAAGCTGCTACGACTAACGAGGTAGCTAGGGTTTCTTCGGAAGCAACCTCTGCCACAAACGAGATTACAAGAAATGTAAATGAAATGGTTAAGATGGCAGAAAATACGGTATCCGCAGCCAAAGAGACTGGTAATGCTGCCGCAAACTTAGCCTCTCTTGCCGCTAGCTTAAACGATCTAGTAAATACATTAAAAGATGATGATGAATAAAAACCTAAAACTGAAAGTATCCAGCTCTTATAGTGAGCTGGATATTTTTTTAAGAGCCTTGGACAGTTTATCAGTAAGCAAAGCAGCTTTTTCTTTAAGAAACTCTTTAGTGTCTTCGTCCATATACATATCCCTTCGCAATTCAATTTGAATACAATGCTTTGACTGAGAAGGTTTGCCAAATTTTCTAGTGATACCACCACCAATGTAAGGATCATTCAAAGAAACTTCGCTAAAATTATCTTTGAAGCTCTCCAAAACCAAATCCAAATATTTTCTATCGGTTGATTTCCCTAAAAAATCAGAAATCACAACTTCAGGCCGTAGTTTCCCTGGGTCAGCGTGTAGTGCGGTACCCTTAGAAGGCATACTATGTAAATCCAACTGCAATGAAAAAGAATTTTCTTTTATATACTTTTGGTGCATTTTCTCAACTTCGTCATGAAAGCCTTGGTAGTAGTTTTTAAGTAATCTTTCATGCAGATCTCTAGACATAGGTTTTTCTAACAAAGTTTCTCCAAAAGTAGTTTTCACCCAATGAAGTCCTTTATTATGAAAATCACTTAACTGATTTTCTTGCCCCTGCACCGAGGCCTTTTCGATATGCTCTGGCAAGCGATTTAAATCCACCACATAACGATGCCAAGGACTATAAACTAAATCTAAAGACAGCTCTTTGATGGGAGATTCATACAATCGATCCACATAACGATCAACGTCTCTCATTAAGTGAGCCTCATCTAAGCCTTGTAGCCAATCACACTCTTCCGGAACTTGTTCCCCACTATGTGGGATACTTACAAAAAACTTTTTCATACATGAAGACTAGCAAAACTTAATATGAATACAAGACAGAAGAAGCACTCGGCATCATAAGCGCTCAAAACTTAGGCTTAATTAAAGAATAAAAGCCAGGATCAGCTAACTTGCTATTGCCCAGAACAAGGGATTTGTTATGATACCGCTATGAAAATATACACAAAAACTGGTGACAACGGCCAGACAAGCTTACTTAATGGTACGAGAGTAGCTAAATACCACCCCAATATAGAAGCCTATGGAAGCATTGACGAACTTAACTCAAACATCGGAATGCTAATCCATTTATGTGAAAACTATCAAAGCGACGACTTCGATCTACTGGGGGAAATCTCCAAAAATCTTTTTAGTATTGGCTCTGCTCTAGCTTGTGAAGACCCTAAAGAAGGTGAAAAATATCTTAATCTAAAGGCTTCAGATATCGAAAAATTAGAATCTGCCATTGATCATTTTTCGAAAGATTTAAAAGAATTAAAAAACTTTATTTTACCTGGTGGAGGCATGCCTGCTAGTCAGTCCCACATTTGCCGAAGCGTTTGCCGACGAGCCGAGCGTCGACTATTGCAGCTGCAAGAAGAAGAGCATTCCCTAATCCTTGGTTATTTAAATCGACTAAGCGATTACTTTTTTGTACTAGCCAGATATTTAAACTTTTTAGATAAAAGAGAAGACATTATTTGGAAGTCCTAGGACTTCCCTGCCTTCCCTAGGTTTTTCAGTTCATTCTTTAAAGTAATCAGACTTTCCATCTCCGTTCTCATCACTTCACGAATTTCCTCTTTCCCTTGAGATTTTAAAAACTCATCCAAATCAGAGAATTGATAAAACATGAATTTAATGGATCGATTAATCAGCTTTGTAGTTAAAAACTTTTGCGCAGCATTGTTCAAATTGGCAATAACATGTGCTGGCTGAAAAGGTTTTTCTAAAACCGAAAACACACCATAGTTGATGGAGTCAATTACATCCGACTTACTTAAATTACCAGAAATAAAGATCACCGGAAGATCAGGATTGATTTTTTGAATTTCTCTTAATAGGTCCAAACCAGACATTCTAGGCATTGTCATATCAAGAAGAACGCATACAGGTTGATCTTGACCTTCTTTCAAAGCTTGAAAGGCAAGTTGACCATCTTCAAACTCACGAAAACTGAATCCGGCATCATCCACCAAATCACCTAAAATCTCGCGAATATCTTCTTCGTCATCTACAATGTAAACTAATCCCTTGGAACTCTGAGCCTTTGTTACACGCTTCTCAACCTCTTCACGGTCCACATTTGCGGGCGCCGCCGCACTTTCTCCTGGATCCGCATAATCAAATTGAATGCTTTGACCATTTAGAAGCTGTCGAGAACAATCGATTCCTAATAAAAAATAATCAATATATGGCTTGGTCATTTGACCTGATTCTTTGCATTTTTCTAATAGATTTTCTAGATAATGGGTATGTTTTTGAACCTCTTCAAGGCCTAACATTCCAGCCCCACCTTTTAGAGAATGAAACACACGGAATACATTATTGTATTGAGTTAAAAAGTCCTCTCCGCGATCAATTGCTAATAAATTAGCCTCACCTTCATCTAAAAGTTCAAAAGCTTCAATTTTAAATTCTTCTACCATTTCTTCATCAAACATCACACACCCACTTATTAAAACTGACTCTTCACATCATCTGCTGATTGGTTTTGCAATAGATTATCTACTAAACTCTTTAATTCTGAAGACTTCACCAAAAAGCGTTTAAGCTTCTCCTGAAAGTCACTTGTATCCCATAATGATTTTTCACTAATGTTTTGCGCCAAAGAAACTCTTAACTCCCAAACCATATCATTGAGGCTTAAATAGTAATCCTCAATTTCAACCAATTGAGTTTGTTGCAATAGATCCGCTAGTACAATTAACTCTGCCAAAAGATCTTCCCCTGTGTGTATTACAAATTCAGAAACTAGACCTCTTAAGAATCTTACCGTTCCTTTTAGAGTATGTAACTCTCGATAAAACAAACGAAAGCTCTCTTTTAAATCTAGTGGAGACTTTAACTTTGACCAAGCCATTATAGTCTGATCCATCTCGTCTTTTTTAAGCTCATCTAAGACTTCCAAATACTCGTCTAGAACGAACTCTTGGATTGGCTCAAAATTGATTTCTGGTATAGCAAGCTCGGCGCTTTGATTACTTTCTGAAGACTCGATACTAGCATTTTCACCCACCACAGAAAGTGCTATTTCTGCGGCAGCATCTGTACTTCCTGGCTCTACAAGTTTATCAACACTAGTGCTTAGAGAACCCAAGTCATCAATCTTACTTAAATCAATATCTCCATCTTCATCGAGAGATATATTTTGTTGCTCTTGACCATAATCGGCCAAAGCATTTTGACAATCATCTATAGTTAGCTTGCCCATTTCAATCAATATCTGTCCAAGAGGCATCCTCTTTTGGTTTTGTAATTTTAAAAACTGAGAAAGCTCATCTTTGCTAAGTAAAGATTTTTCAGCTAAGATTGTTTTGATCTCTAAACCACTTTGGACTTGCATTTTTACTAATTGAATTAGCTCTGAATTGCTAAAGCGATTTTCCTCTCTCAATACACTCAACAAAGGAGGAGTTGAACGCAACTGCTCAGTAAGAGCATTTATCAAGTCCTCTTCTGTGATCATATTTTTGCGAAGTAAAAAATCACCAAAAAACATTTATCCTGCCTGTACAAAACCTGCTGAGCCACCCAATACTTTTCCTAGAACATCCTCGGTCTGCTCTTTAGTATATGGTTTTTTCAAATAACCAGAGGCACCAAAATGCTGGGCCACAGCGATTGGGTCTAAATTTAGTTCTTCACAAGCATCTAAAACTTGATTGATTTTTCCAGGCTCAACCACTCCCGCTTTAACACGAGCAGCTACCTTATCAATCAAAGCAAATTTTTCGTTCATCGGGATCTGCGCAGCTCCACCCTTTTTTCTTGAAATGGTTTTTTCATCCTCAGAACTAACCATCACAACTGGAGTGCGTGGAGCCAAAGATTTTATCAACACCAAAGCACTCAAACCATCTAACTCAGGCATTCGAATGTCTAAGGTTATTAAATCAGGCTTAGCTGTAATCATGGATTTAAACTGTTCCACAGCCAATTTCCCGTTTTTCGCTTCAAAAATTTCAGCTACGGATTGACCATTCAAACTAACTAACTTCAACATACTCTTAATTGAAGTTAAATGAATGTCTGCGTCGTCTACACATAATACTTTCATTAGGCCCACCTTTTATTGATTACTTTCATAATTTCGTTAATGTTTCCCATATAATCTTGCAAGTCTGCTCGAGCTATGGCCCCAGGCATGCCAAAAACAACACAACTATCTTTATCCTGAATAAGAATAGGATTAGACTTTAATTTCTGCTTCCTACAAGCAGCCAAACCATCCTCTCCCATCCCAGTTAAAATAACATTAATGGATTTTTTATAAACAAGATCACTTGAATCTATCATAACATCTACCGCTGGTCGTACGGAATTTACTTTTTCAGTTTGAGTTAGAGAAATGCAGTTCACATCAGCTTCTCTTTTAACTTCCATATGAAAGTCTCCAGGAGCCACGTAGACATGATCATTCAATATTGCTTCCCCTTGCTCAGCTTCTTTGATTGTTAAAGCAGGACAGATGCGATTTAGCAAGTTAGCCATTTGTCGAGTAAACAATGGCGGCATATGCTGGGTGAGTAAAACGGGTACTCCTGGCTTAACAGTCCACTGCGAAAACAAAAGCTTTAAAGCCTCTGGGCCACCTGTGGATGAACCAATGTGAATAACATCTGGTCTAAAGCTATTAAACTCAATTTTGGGAGCAGCAACAGCAACCGGCTCTGCCTTTGGCTGATTCACTACTTGTTGATTTATCACTCCTTTAAATTGAACTAGCTTTGGAAGTAGAGTTTTGCGAAGAGTATCAATTGCATTATCTCCCCCAGAGTCATCTTCAGAGACTTTGGGTAAAAAATCTTGCGCTCCCGCCGTTAATGCTTCCATGGTTTTTTCTGCTCCCGCTTGTGAATAAGCACTAAACACAATCACTGGCAAGTTCAGACCAAGCCTTCTTAATTCTCGAATTGTACTAATGCCGTCTAAAACTGGCATCTCTAAATCAATGGTTACTAAATCTATATCTTTTTTTTCTTTTAAAATATCAATTGCCTGTTGACCATGAAGGGCAGTTGCAACCACCTCAATACCCTCATTTCCATCAATGGCTTGGCGGATTGCTGAACGAAAAACTATGCTGTCGTCTACCACTAAAACTTTCACAAAACCTACCTATTCACCAGCGAAACCTTCAATTTCTTCTAAATCTAAAACCACCAAAAGGCGTCCATCCAATTTATGGATACCTTTGACATACTTTCTAATTTTTACATCTAAGGTGTCAGGAGTGGTTTCAAATGACGACATATTTAGACTTTGTACATCATCGATTTGGTCCACTTTTAAGGACAAGAGTCCATCACTTGTATTTACAATCACATTCATATGCTCGTTGTCTTCGTTTTCTTGCAAACCAAAAAGTCTACGAAGGGAAATTTGCGTAACAATGTTACCACGTAGGTTCATTAAACCACATACCACTTCATCACTTTTAGGAATCTCTGTAAGTTGAAGCGGCTTAATCACCTCTTGCACTTTTAGCACATCAACACCAAAGAAGTCTTCTCCGATTTGAAACGTACAATATTGAACATTTTCTGTGTTTAAAACTTCACTTTCCATATCTACCTCTAAGCTACCATCTTGACTACTTTAGAAATTGCTTCTTGAATGTCTTCTTTGTTAAATTTTTCTAAGTAATAATTAAATCCTGCCTGACGACCTTTTTCAATATCATCTTTACTATATCTAGTCGTTAGAGCAATCATCGGAATGTTCTTGATTTTATCAGAATTTCTTACGTGCTTTGCTAGCTCCCAACCGTTCATATGAGGCATTTCAATATCGGAAACAATCAAATCCATTTCTGGGTTTTTCGCAAGAAAATCAGCTGCATCTTGACCATCCACTGCCTCGAAAGTTTGATAACCTAACTCTTGAATTAGCTTAACAGCCATTTTTCTAAACATTGGACTATCTTCAGCGATCAAGATTCTTCTCTTCTCCTCAGGTTTCTTCTGCGACTGCTGTTGCTCGAATTCCATAGTTCTCTTAAAGTCAGGTCCTCCAAAATTCGTATTCTCCAGCATCTTAAATACATCTATCACAGAGGCCGTTTTATCACGAATAAATAGAGTTCCTAAAACACCAGGGCGGTCACTGACATTATCATTAATCTCTTCAATCGTATTTGCGACATCCAAAATACTCTCAACAACAAAGCCCACATAAGTTCCACGAAGTGCTAAAACAAAAACCGGCAAAACGCTTGGCAACTCATCAAATCCAGATTTGGCATAACCAAGCTCTTTATGAATAAAATAAAGAGGCATTGCACTTCCACGATAATGAATCACAGCTTGATCCCCAGTAAACTCTACCTTTTCTTTGTCAAACTCTTCTAAACGATTTACCAAGACAAGAGGAACCGTATACAGATCATTTGGACGATCATAAACCTTAAATAGTAACATCTCTTGATTGTCTTTAGAAAATTGTTGCTCCAAGGAATCTTCCTCTCTTCTTGAATCCAAATTAAGATGTATGAAGTTTGCAATTCCATTCACATCTAAAATCAGAGAAACTAAACCGTCACCCATAATTGTGGCACCCGCATAGTATTGAAGGTTTTTTAATTGCTTCGCCAAAGGCTTAACAACAATCTCAACTGTATCGCTAATTTCATCCACCACTAGGCCATAAACTCTACCATCAGAATTTAAAACGACTATGTTTTGTGACTGAAGGTCTACATCTTCCTTTTCAGGTAAATTTAAAACTCGATTCAAAGAAATGATTGGTATTAAATCCCCGCGAAGTCTAAAGAACTCAGCACCATTAATCACCTCAATTTGACTTTCACCGGAACTATCAGCACGAACTAATTCTAGTAAATTGATTTGCGGAATCGCAAAAGAACTAGCTCCAGAATGAACGATTAAAGCTGGTATAATAGCTAATGTTAGAGGGATTTTTAACTTAAAAGTGGTACCCACACCCTCTAGAGATGTGATCTCAATTTTACCACCTATTTTTTCAATATTATTTCTAACCACGTCCATACCTACACCGCGACCAGAAATATTAGTAACCTTCTGAGCCGTAGAAAAACCCGGTAAAAAGATGAGGTTTAAAGTTTCTTTTTCTGACAAACTAGCTGCTTTTTCAGGAGTGATTAAGCCTTTAGAAACGGCTTTCTCTTTTAGCTTTTCTTTACTAATCCCACCACCGTCATCAGCGATCTCTATCGTTACCTGACCACCTTCGTGATAGGCATTAATAGATAGAGTTCCAAGCTCTGGTTTACTAGCAGCCGCTCTTACATCAGGCATTTCTATACCATGATCTACCGAGTTCCTAATCATATGAGTTAATGGATCTTTAATAGCTTCTAGTAAAGTTTTATCTAGCTCCGTAGATTTTCCTTCGATTTTAAGATCAATGTTCTTTCCAAGATCACGAGCCATATCACGAACGATTCTTTCAAAGCGAGTTAAGACCGTACCAATCGGTTGCATTCTAGTAGTCATTACATCTTCTTGTAGCTCGGTGGTAATGGTATTTAATTGATTACTCAACCTTTGCAGCTCACTGCTATCATCACTACTTGCAAACTGTAAAATTTGATTTCTCGTCAAAACCAACTCACCAACAACATTCATAATTTTATCAAGCAAACTTACATTCACTCGAACAACGCTGTCGGTAATGCTATTTTCTTGCTTCTGTGGAGCTTGGGCTTTTTTAGGCTCAGGTTTTGCACTAATGGCACCTGGAGCTTCCGTAGGAATATTGCCCTGGTGGATCACAGCAGCCTTAGGCTTTGTCTCTTGCTGAATTGGAACTACATTTTCACTAGCTTTTGGAGCTGGCGCTGGAGCGGCTGCCGGAGCAGGCTCCACCACCTGCTTAAGTACCTCAGGCGCTTCAATATTCACATCAGAAATCTTTGACTCCCCTAATGCCTTGGCCAGTTCTTGAGTTGTATCTAGCAGATGACTATCAGGACTCATCATTTCATTCTGAGTAACATCACTTTCAATCATAGCTAAGAGTCTCTTAACTAAGTCATCAAACTTACCTTCAGGTTCTTCACCTGTCTGCTCAACACCGTTTACAAAAAATTGGATGGCATCGACACTCTCTAAAGCCAAGTCAATAAAACTACCGTTTAAAGGAAGTTTATCAGCACGAATTAAGTCTAAAACATTTTCCAGATTATGAGTAAGCTTCTCTAAGTTTTTTAATTTTAAGAAACCAGCACCGCCCTTAATGGTATGCACTGCTCGGTAAAGCTCGTTGATCATATCTTTATTTTCTGGATCTTTTTCCAAGGAGGTCAAACGCGTAGAAATGATTTGCACGTTCTCTGAAGATTCTAAAATAAATTCTTGTACAATTGGTGAAAGTTTCTCTTGGCCCATGTTTTAATTTTCTCCCATCTCAGTTGCCTATCGGCAATCGCTCACTAAAATGTGAAGGAATTCTAGCTCTTTACATTAAATTCATACTTCTAAATCTTTTGTTTTATAATGATAAAAAGAAAAAGGAGCCTTATGCGGCTCCTTTATTTTCGTCCAATGGCTTTTGAAACATCGCCACACCACCAATGGTTTGCCCGACAAAATCTTTGTTGAGCCCGAAGGTGTTTTCCGTATTTCCAAGCAGCAATATCCCGCCTGGCTTTAGGCTTTGGTATAGCTTCTCTAACACCATGGCCTTGTTTTCTTTTTTCTGATAGATCAAAACATTTCGACAACAGATTAAATCAAACTGTCCCGTTGGATAAGAGCCAGTTAAAAGATTAAAATTAGAAAAATTCACCTTTGAAGGGAAGTTCTCTCTAATTTGCCAGCCACTAGAGTCCGTTTGTTTAAAATACTTGGTAAGCATTAAGATCGGTAAACCTCGTTGTGCCTCTAATTGAGAATAAACCCCAGCCTTGGCTTTTTCTAAAATGCTATTACTAATATCAGTAGCTTTAAATTCAAAACCTTTCTCAATAGCCCCAGGTCTTTTCTCTTCGATGTTCATCATGATTGAGTAAATCTCTTGGCCTGAACTAGAGGCACAAGACCAAACAGAAACCCTGCCGCCTTGATCAATCTTCTCTAACCATTGCGGAACAAGCTCAGATTTAATGGCGTTAAAAACACCTGGATCACGAAAGAAATAAGTTTCGTTATTCGTGGCTAAATCCACTATCATCTGATGAACTCTTTGATCCTTAACCGCTCCACCTTGGATGGCTTTTAGTACATCATTCTCATCAGAAGTCTCTAAAAACTTCATCAATTTGTTGATTCGAGCATCAAGCTGATAGTAGTTGGCTTCGGCGTAATGGATACCCGTATGCTTGAATATATAATCTGAAAACTCTTCGTAAAACTTATTTTTAAACTGCATAAGACACACCAGTTACCATTTCGATTTTACCAAATAGAACATCGTCAGTAAAAGGCTTCATGATAAACTCCACCACACCTTTTTCGATCACTTCTTGAATTTTTTCAGGCTTATTTTCGGTCGTCATCATCACGATAGGAGAGCTAGTTAAAGACTCTTCTTTAACTGCCACCAAAAAACTTGGACCATCCATTACTGGCATATTCCAATCCAATAAGATTAGATCCACTGCCTCACCAGCAGAAAGCTTTTCTTTTGCAACCTGTCCATTTTCCGCTAAAATTACTGTAATCCCTCTAGATTCTAATGTTTCTTTTACCAATGCTTGAATCATCTTTGAGTCGTCGACAACCATGATTTTCATAAAACTGTTCTCCTTGCAAAAACTTGTCGGCAAATCATCAGAAGCATTTGACTATTTTATGAAAACTCACACGAAGGAAACATATTTGTATCAAAAAGAAAAAAGCAGGGCCAGAGCCCTGCTTTTATTTAATTCTCTAATAGATCTCAGAGATCTTAGATGTATTGAATTTCTACGATTTCGTAAGATTTTACTCCACCAGGTGCTTTAACATCTGCCTGATCACCAATGTATTTACCGATCAAAGCTCTCGCGATGGGCGAAGCCACTGAAATTTTCCCTTTATCGACATCCGCTTCAGGAACGCCAACAATTTGGTACTGCATTTCTTTGTCAGTATCGATGTCTACTACTTTAACCGTAGCACCAAATACTACATTCTCGGCCTGAATTTCAGACACATTAATTACCTGGGCATTGGCAAGTTGACCCTGAATCTCAGAAATCCTTGCTTCAATATAACCCTGTCTATCCTTAGCAGCATCGTAGTCTGCATTTTCACTCAAATCACCATGAGACCTAGCTTCTTCAATCGCTTTCACAACCGCTGGACGCTCTTCTGTAACTAAGCGCTTCAGTTCAACTTCCAGTTTTTCTTTACCAGCTAGCGTAAGTGGAAAAGTTTCCGCCATTTTTAACCTCCATAAAGGAATCTTTATACCCTAAGGGTTTGACCTAATCAATGCTTTGAGTCATCATGGAGCTTAAATATCTAAATGGATTCATGAAATGACGCTAAACAACACGAATATTACAATTATTCGAAGACTTCTTGGTGGTAAAAACACCAGGCCGCTGCGCGGCATTTTGTCAAAATTAAGTCCTTCTGATTTAGCTAGTTTGTTTAATCACTTAAGCGGTAGAGAAACCAATCTCTTTGTCGATGCATTGATCGCACTAGACAATGTAACTACGGTTTTACTCCAAGTTCCCTACCAAAAACTAACGCCTATCTTATCATCATTAGATAAAAACAAATTATTAGTTATTTTAAATTATTCCTCTGAAGATGAAGCGGCTGAAATCCTTTCGCTTTTACATGAAGATTACTGTAACGAGCTTCTTGATCTTTTAGATCCAAAAAGAAGTAAAAAATTAAAGTTAATTCTTAGCTACCCAGAAAACTCGGCTGGCCGAATTATGAACACCACCGTGTTCTCTCTACCTGCCAATATGAAATGCTCTGAAGCTACGGAGTTATTGAGATCCTACGCTCAAGAGGAGTCCATCTACTACATTTATTGTACTTCAGAGGATGCAAACTTAATCGGGGTGATTAGTTTACGAGAATTAGTTACTGCCCCTGCAAATTTGAAACTTTCTGATTTACATTCCGACGGAATCATTAGTGTTGGCCCAGAAACAAAAGAAGAGGAAGTGGCACAAATATTCGAAAAGTATAATTTCATTGCTGTTCCAGTGGTTAATGAACAGAATAAACTTTTAGGAATAGTTACCGTTGATGAAATTTTGGATGTTATTCAAGATCAGGTAACATCTGATATCTATGCGAGTGCTGGTCTTCAAGAAGACGACCGGGTTTATTCCACCGCCACTAGATCTATAAAAAACAGACTCCCTTGGATGGCCTTTAATCTAATACTAGCCGCCTATGTTAGTTCCGTGGTGAGCTTGTTTGAAAAAACCATGAGTGAAGTTATCATTCTTGCAACTTTAAATAATATTGTTGCTGGTATGGGTGGAAACACTGGGATTCAAACCCTTACGGTTTTTACTCGAGGTATTGCAAGAGGTGATTTTCAGTTTATAAGCTACTCTAGGGCTGTATTTAAAGAAGTTACGGTTGGCTTGATAAATGGTGTTGTCACCGGAGTTTTGGCTGCGGTTTTAGTTTATTTTTGGAAAGACAGCGCAATCGTTGGAATTATCATCTGTATATCCATGATTCTAAACTCATTAGTAGCAACCACCGTTGGGAGTCTAGTGCCTGTTTTGCTAAAGAAACTTAATTTTGACCCAGCGGCAGGTAGTGGTGTTATAGTAACTATGATCACTGATAGCTTTGGATTTTTTAGTTTCCTGGGTATCGCATCTTTAGGCTTAAAACATTTTGGACATTTATGAAGGAACTTTTAAATAAAATAAAGGCAGCAAAACAAATTTTACTCAGCACTCACCGTGCCCCGGATGGTGATGGCTTTGGAGCAGAAGTCGCTCTTTATCATGCCTTGATTAAGTTAAATAAAAAAGTACACCTTCTACATGTGGATGAACCTGCCTTTAAATACAATTTTTTAAGGAAAAAAGTCCGTCTAGATGTATTTAGCAATGAAAGCCAACCCGAGGCTAGTGAGACGGATTTAATTTTGGTTTTTGACACCAATGACGGCAGAATGCTACCTGGTTTATGGAATTGGGTTACAGAAAACAAGATCCAGTTTGCCTTTATAGATCATCACCCTTTTTTAGAAGATGCACCAAACATTGGTGAACTTAGTTTTATCAATACCGATGCAGCTAGCACTGGTGAGATCGTTTATTCTATGATCAAAGACCTAGAAGTAGAGATGGACGAAAACATTGCAGAAGCGCTCTACACAAGTGTCTGCTTTGACACCCAACTTTTTCGTTACGTAAAAAGCTCTGCCATCTCCCATGCAATTGCCGCTGAAGTGATCCCCTACATTGATGAACCAGAAAGCATTCACGATCATCTGTTTGGTAATATCCCGATAGAAAAATTTCGTTTCCTCGCATATTGCACTAACAAAATTGAATTTCACTTTAACAATCAATTTGCTTATCTCGAAATTACCGATGAAGACCTAATTCGTTTCAATATGTCTAGCGAAGACACCAGGGATTTAACCGATCATATTCTTGGTGTAGATTCCGTAGAAATTTCTCTGGTGGTCATTCCAGCCGAAGGCGGAAAAAAACTTAGCATTCGCTCGAAGAAACCTTTAAGAGTATTAGAATTGGCAAAACTCTGGAACGGTGGTGGTCATTTGTATGCTTCAGGAGCCTATATTCCTGCAGATTCAAAATCACTGGCCAACCTTAAAAAAGATCTTTTGAGTGAGATCAAAAAACTCCTATGAAAGCGAAAGAAAAAAAGAAATTAGTTTGTCTATGCAATGGCGTTGAACAATCACTAATTGAAAAAGCCATCAAAGAAGGTGCAAAAAGCCTCGATGAAATCTTTGACCTCACCTCAGCTGGTGTTGGCGCATGCGGCGGTTCTTGCCGACCACAAATAAAAAAACTTTTAGAAATACATAAAAATGAGATTAAGAAAAATCCTGAAGAAGATTGAGCGAGTCCGGCTGACAAGTTCCACAACTTGTACCTGCACTACACATTTTACCAATTTTTTCGATATCATTAGCGCCCAAATAAATGCTATCGATCACTAAATCAGTATCCACAGCACGACAATGACATAACTCTTTTTCTGTGTAACTTGGTTGCCATTCACCAAGATATTTTTGTAAAAGCTCTTTTAAAAGCAAAGAATTTGAGTCTTTATTAACTAGAGTTTTTAAATATTCGCGAGCAGAATCTCTATCGCTTAGTTTTTTACGAAGTTTCTCAACCTCTTTTAAAAAAGACAATGATCCTCGTGCAAAGATCTTAAGCTCAGCATTTTCTTCAGTAATTTGGATCTTATCGCGACAAACAATCTCAGCAACAAAGTCTTTTTTCATTAGGCTTTCGCTTTCGGGATATAGGCAGACGGACAAAAGGTTTCGAGGTAATTTATCCACGGAGAGACCGAGTCTTTACTTAAATTACTTATATCTAAACCCACGCAGGTCCCCATTTCCCCTTTTAGTTTTTTAACCCACTTTACTTTGCCAACTCCTTCCAAAGAAATGTCTTCTTTTTCGAAGTTTAGTTTAAAGTGTATATCAGTATCAATTCTTGGCATTTTTTCTAGTTGAGTCAACATGATTCCACCGCGCCCAAATTCAACGAACTCAGACTCAAAGCTTGGAAAAATCTTTTCAAAGCTCACTGCGCTCTCCAATAGGATTGTCTCCTTTCCCCAGCGCTCATTCACATTTTTAGTAAGCTCTGCAACCTTGTTAACAATTTCTTGCAAAACAAATGGCTTTGTAAAGTACCCACTTGCACCCAGCTCATAGGCTTCATCTACTTGAATATCAGCAAAACCACTAATAAAAATCAATGGAACCTGAATGTTTTGTGAGTTTAAATTTTTAATCAACTCAACACCATCACCACCTGGCATTCTGATGTCGCTAATGATCAAATCAAAGGCCTGATGCTTAAATTTTTCTAATGCATCTCTTCCATTCATTGCTGTTTCAACGCTGGCCCCAGACATTTCAAATTCGAATTCTAGCATTTCACGTAAGTCTGGCTCATCATCTACAATTAGAAGCCTCTTTCCCTTTAAAACATCACTCATAACACCTAACTCTTTAAACGTTAAAAATCTAATAACTTATCGGAAAGACTTATTCTATCAATACACAAAAAGATAAAATTAATTATTCCGTCTCAATGAAGGACATGAGTTTTAAGAATCATAGAAGATTGATCTCTTTAGTAGATAGTTTTCCTATTTAAAGGCAAATTTCCTGCACCAAAGAAAGGCTTTTAAATCATACTTATTTCGCCATAAAGCCAATTTCCCCATAAAAAGCAAACAGACTAGAAATATTTTACAAGGGGCAATATAAAAATAGGATTCTCCACTACTCCTAGATTATTTTAATGCTTTCTAAACATTAATCTCCCTTGGAGGAAGCTTGAACCTACTTTTATTCTCCCTTTTAGCCTCTTTTTGGGGTGGCAGTTTCGTCGCCATCAAAGCTAGCTTAGAAAGTTTTCCTCCACTTTTTAGCGCCTCCCTGAGAGTACTAACCGCCCTTACGGCAATCGCCATAATTTATAAATTAATGAAAATCGATACGAAAATTCCCAAGAAGGATAAAGTATTATGTTACGTACTTGGTTTTTTCAGTATTTCACTCCCCTTCTCTCTTTTGTTTTGGGGCGAGCAATTTGTAGAGGCTGGAATTGCGGGAGTAATTAATGGCACAACACCGATTTGGACCTTTTTGAGTGCCTATTTTGTTTTTCAAACGGAAAAGAACTCTGTTAAGACGACTCTCGCTGGTATCTTCACCTCTTTCCTTGGTATTTATTTGATATTCTCTCCAAAAATTGAGTTTGGAACTAGCTCCCAAGAAATCTACGGCATCATCGCCATCTTTGGAATGGCTATTAGCTATGGAATTGGTGGTAACCTAGCGAAGAAAATTATGTCTAATCCAGCGGTAACCCCAAAAAAGGCTATCTATCACCAGCATGTATCCGCGGCAGTGGTTTTATTAACTGCTTCCCTAAGCTTTGAGTGGCAGCAGATTTTTGCCGTAAAAGAAATTCCTTTAAAAGCTAGTCTATCATTGGTTTACTTAGGGGTTTGTTCAACGGCAATTGCCTATATTATTTTATTTCACTTAGTGAATAAATGGGGAACCATCAAAGCCATGAGTGTGACCTATTTAATCCCTGTAATGGCGCTAATTTTTGATTATTTACTCTATGGAAACGTATTACTGCCGATTCAATTTGCCGGTGTGGTAGTAGTGAGCTTGGGTTTATTGATCTTGCAACGACCTACAAACCTTTTGAAAAGCCTTAAAATAGGTCACCAAAAGAAAAGAATCTAAAACTAGTCACAAAAAAAATTGACCAGCCCGGAAGGCTGGCTTATAAATATTTTTCAATCCTTTAGGATGGGGCCTTAGCTCAGTTGGTAGAGCGCTACGCTGGCAGCGTAGAGGTCATCGGTTCGACCCCGTTAGGCTCCACCATTTTACTTTAGCAGTCAGATCTTGATTTCAAAAAATCCCAGCAAGTTATTAAAATTAAAAAACAAATAGTTTCCAGCACTTAGCATTCAGCTTATCCTCTAATATTTCCCGAGTTTTCGCGAAATTTCTTGAAAATGCTACTTTTGGCTACCTCGTTGGCTTCCCCCGTAGCACCCCACTTTTTAGCTTCGTATCGTAGCACTTCTCCTTAGTCATCCCGTTGATTTTTCTAATTAAAAACCTGAGCGCAGCAATGGCAGAAATTGCTATTTCAAAACCAGCGGTGCGCTCGCATAGAAGGGTGAATTTTATCATCCAAGGAGTTGCAACGATGAAAAAGGAAATCACAAAAGAAGCTCTGGCCCTTAAAAAGTTACGCGAAATAAAAGGGCTGGATCGCAAACAAGCTGGCGTCTTGTTAGGCGTTAGCTTCAAGACAATCGAAAAATTTGAAAATGGCCGCACCATCCTCACTCGGCCAAAAATCACACAAATTCTTTCTGGGTATGATTTCTCTTGGAAAGATCTTGAGGCGTGCATTGATGGGAAAAGTGAACAAATCGAATCTCGATTTGTCGCAAAAAAGCCAAAGGTCATTGCCAACAATCATTTGCGGCGAAGTTACAAAAAAATTATTACCAAAGAAGTAAAAACGCTGACAGTCCTGCGACAACTCAAAGGCCTTAATAAATACCAGGCCAGTCGTGAATGTGGTTATCCCAAATGCACCATTGGGCACATTGAAAATGGACGAATTGAGATGTCACCAAAGCGGATTCGTCACATAGTAGAATCCTACGGATTCAACATGAGTGACTATGAGTATCACCTCAAGTCAGAGCGATTTGTCACAGAAATTCAAGAAGAGTGCATGACCATCATTAAAGAACTTTCGGAAGAAAAGCTAAAGGCCGTTCACCCACTACTATCAACTTTTAAATCATAACTAAAACTGCAAGGAGCAACAAAAATGAAAAACACAGAAACAACAACACCAAAAAATTACAACTTCACTTCAATCAGAATTAAAAACAAAACCAAAGAGGACGTGACAAAATTCTTAGACAAAGTAAATAAATCTGAGGACTGTGGGAAAGTCACTTTTGACACCTTAATCGGATACTTTCTAGAAAAAACATCGAAAGACGATATCGAGAACCTACAATTGAAAACGATCACTTGGTCACACGAAGAAACTCGTCTGCGCAAAATCTGGGAAAAGAAAAAAGGCAAAGTTTCAGACAATAAATGGAAGGAGATGCTTTATATGGGACAACTCCAGGAGTTTATTGGTATGAACTCAAGAATAAAAATCAGCACTATTGAGTAAAAAAAGACAAGATAATCAAAATCAAGAAAAGGGAGTGTTTACTCCCTTTTCTTTGCGCACGACCCCAAAAAAAACGATTTACTAATCTATGATTTTTGCTTAAAATTCGTTGTTATGGAGAGATTTATTCGAACAGTTTCTATCGTTTTGAGCTTTTGTGTTTTTGCACAAAGCGCTCCGACTTTTTCGAATTCTGAAATTGATTCACATCTCGGGCAATATTCAAAGTACAACACTAACCACCACGACAATATAGACAGCGAACCTCACTCACATACTCATAAGCACAGTGAAGATGGAGAGGAGCACGAACACAAGCATGAACACTCTAACTTGGTTCAAAGCGACAAACAATTCGTAGGACGTGACAAAAATGAACTAAAAGAAGTTGACCTCTCTGAGAGTAAACGCAACTTTTTTGAAAAATCATTAATTTCCAACCCACATCCTCAAGGTGTTTTTCGCCCTCCTATTGTTTAATTTCTCCAACCAAAGCGATTTAAATTATTTTTTACTAGGAGGAAATATGCATAAGCTTATTTTGGCTTTGTTTCCTTTGCTAATTTCCACAAATGCGTTCGCTCATGGGATTAGTGAAGAAGCAAAGAGAGCAATGATTGAAGGGGGATATTTTAGATATATTCTCCTTGGCGCGGAACATATGATAACGGGGTATGATCACTTATTATTTTTATTTGGGGTGATTTTCTTTTTAACCACATTTAAAGATATCGTAAAGTTCATAAGTGTCTTTACTCTGGGGCATAGTATCACATTAATTTTTGCCACATTTATGGGTATCACAGCAAATTACTGGCTGATTGATGCCGTGATAGCATTAAGTGTTTACTACAAAGGTTTTGATAATAACAAAGGGTTTCAAGAGTATTTTGGCCTAAAGAAATCACCAAACTTAATGTGGATGGTGTTCATTTTTGGATTGATCCATGGCTTTGGCCTCTCAACTCGACTTCAACAACTCCCTTTAGGTGAAAAAGGCATGGAAATGTTGATGAGAATTGTCTCATTCAATGTTGGTGTAGAGTTTGGTCAAATAGCTGGACTTGTTGTCATGTTGTTTATCATTCGTGAACTTAGGAAATTTCATTTGTTTGAAAGACTGTCTAGAGTTCTAAATGATGGACTTATGTTGGCCGGATTCATGCTGCTGTTAATGCAACTACATGGCTACCTTCACACATCAAATCCTGATGAATTTGGGTTTAGTAATGACAACCACATTCATCACCATATGGAAATGGAAAAACCCCAACAACAAAATTACGAACACGACAATCTATAAGGAGAACACAATGAAAACACTATTTTTAATTACATCTTTACTGTTTGCTTCAGCTTGTTTTGCAGGCCCAGGCCACGGTCATTCACATGGTCCAGTTGATACCTGTAAAAAACTAGCAACTAATGACTTAAAAACAAGTTCCAAAAACATTGGGATGTGTCATGTTTCAAGGCTTATTAAAGCTGGCAAAATTGACCCTTCTTGGAGTGGTGCTAGCCACGTTAGCAGCGAAACAAAAACATTTAAAGGAAACAAAGAGTGGGTTGTCACCTTTAATAATGAGAAAGGTGTTAAAGGGAAAAATCTTTATGTCTTCTTGAAATTAAATGGCGGCTTTGTCGCTGCCAACTTTACAGGCAAGTAAAATGTGGCTGTTTATAGGTAAAACTATTTTAGCAGCAGTTTTAATTAGTTTTGTGTCCTGGCTCTCGGGAAAGAAAACTGGTTTGGCGGGGTTTTTAACGGCCCTGCCTCTTACCACACTCTTGGCATTGGCATTTTCTCACTTTGAGTGGGGTGACTCTAAGCAGTCCGTTGAGTATGCAAAAAGTGTTTTTGTGGCAGTTCCCGTCTCATTACTTTTTTTCGTACCATTTTTGGCGGCTCAAAAAATGAATCTGAACTTCTGGACCTGCTATTCATTTGGCATTGTTCTTTTGGGGATTGGATACTTTGTTCATAGTCACCTTATGAAAATGTTCTGATTGACTTTTTAAAGTGAGGAAGCCTAACTGGCTTCCTCACTTTCTAGATTCTCTTCGATAAAGTTTTCTACATCATGAACCCAGTAATGAGTAGATCCATTATCAAAAGTGATTAACTGCTCGTTCTCAACAAGGCCATCAATATATTCAGACTTGGCGATATCCCAAGAGATAGGATCTTGATCTTTCATAACTTCAACTGTGGAAAGTTCTAAGAAGCCAACCTTGACAGTTTCGCCGTAACAATCTTCAATCATTTGCTCAAAACTGTCAGAAATATCTGCCGAATCGAGATTTTCTTCAAGCAGTTCTTTGACAACCCAGTCGGTGCCGTATTATCCTGAATCTAATATTATGCTTAAAAATCTATAAATTCCAAATACCTCCCTCTTGTTGTAATTAAACTTCAAAGTTTAATTCAACATAACCAGGAGGAACATTATTATGATTGAATCAATTTACTCTTCACGGAGTTTGATAAAAGAAATACAGCAAAGCCCGTATTGTGAATTTGTCGAGAAATTTGTGTTTGAGCACTACAGTGAGGGCTATTCATTTCCAACCATAAAGACAAAGCTCATAATCATTATCAAGCTCATACGTTGGTTGGCCTACAAATCTATAACACCAAATAAAATAAAAAGGCGATATATTGACGAATTCAAAGATGATTTTACCTCGGAAGTCGCCAGAGTAAAGACGGGAACCTGGTTATCACTCACAAGGTTCCTTTACTTGGTAGAGAACAAGCACAATGTCAGTTTGACAGATAAAAAGATAAAACGCTTTTATGGTGATAAAAAAATATTAGCAGAGGCTCAAATATTTGAAACTTATATGAGGCATGACAAAGGGCTAACTGAAACATCCATAGTTAGGTTTAAAACGACTGTCCAGCAGTTTTTAGTGTTCACCTTTTCTAAAGAAAACTTTAATACACATAAAATAGAGGCATCAGATATTCTAAGCTTCCTTCAAGAACGAGGTAAACACTTCTGTGATCGCACCCTTCGTACTGATGGGAGTGCTCTTAGGTGCTATCTGAAATTTATTTATGGCAAAGAAAAAATCAAATCAGATTTATCCCATGCTGTACCTCAGTTCTCAGTATGGAGAAATCAAAATGTCATTCATACAATTTCTGAGGATGAGATGAGTCAGTTATTACATAGTTGTGATTTGGACGACCCAATTGGTGTTCGTGATTATGCAATACTTTTATGTTTAATGAGATATGGTCTCAGGCCAATTGAGCTTGTTAACCTAAAGCTCGATGATATCTACTGGGACAAAAAACAAATTCTTGTTTCGGGGAAGGGAAAAACAACTTCTCTACCCTTAGAGGATGATGTTGGAGCCGCATTAAATAGGTATCTTAAGGTTGCTAGGCCTAATTCTGTTGATCAAGAAGTTTTTATTCGGGGGAAAGCACCACATATTCGTTTTACAACTTCTGGCGCAATTTCATCAGTTGTTCGTCATGCTCTAGACCGCTGTAACCTTAGTCCTTCAATTTCAGGAGCCAGGCTACTCAGATACTCAGTTGCATCTAAGATATTAAACAAGGGCGGGACATTACAAGAAGTCTCTCAACTATTGAGGCACACGTCAATTAACACGTCAGTCCTCTATACGCGCCTTGATATGAATAGGCTAAAACAAGTTCCTTTAGAGTGGCCAACAAATTGGGAGAGATATTCATGAAAAGTATTAAAAAAGGAATTGAAGAATATATTCAGCTAAAAAGAGCTTACGGGTTGAGGTTTCATGCAGGGGCTTCGACACTGACTAATTTTGCAAAGTTTTGCACAATAAACAAATATAAGAAAGTGACTGTCGCTATTATGTTTGAGTGGATTCAAACCTACCCAAATGCTTCCAGGGAAAATATTGCAAGAAAATTAATGACTCTAAGAGGTTTTGCGGCCTATTGGACAGCTTTCGACTCCACAACAGAGCTTCCACCCAAAAGAGATGACTCGTTTCCAATCGAACCGAGGAAATCCTCATATCTTCACGCCCAAAGAAATAACAAATATATTGAAAGCTTGTAAAGGGTTGGGAGCAGAACCAGGACAAAGCAATCCAATAAGGCCCAATACATTTTATACAATGTTCGGTCTCATTAGCACAACAGGTCTTCGCAGAAATGAAGCTATAAATCTCAAAAGAAAAGATGTTGATTTTAAAAATGGTACAATCCTGATTGAAATGACAAAATTTAGAAAGTCTAGACTGATTCCACTTCACTCTGATGCCTTAAGGAAAATGAAAACTTACGCTTCTCTAAGAGATCGAGCAATTAGGAACCCAAAGTGTGATAACTTTTTTATAATGAATAGAGGTCAGGCCGTTGATGGCGACTCAATCTACTACGCTTTTGTCAGAGCTTGCAAAGTGGCCAAACTTAGGCCAGATATCGTTGGGGCTGGTTATCCACGAATTCATGATCTGCGCCATACATTTGTTGTAAGAGTAATTTTGGGTTGGTTGATTGCAAATAAAAATGTTCACACGCTCATACCCGTATTATCAACTTATATTGGCCATGCTGAACCCTCTGATACCTATTGGTATCTAACTGGTGTCCCTGAATTGATGAAGTTTGGCCTTCATGAGGAGCAGCGATGAAAAAGTCAATTTTACTAAAAGAAGTTCAATTGTTTTTAACAAGCTATTGTCAACAAGATCGCCATTTAAGTCGGCTCACAGTTCTTTCTTACAGAGACACTCTGAAGCTATTTTTAAACTATTTGCATAAGCAAAAAAAGATCTCTTTGGATAAAGCTGATCTTTCTTTTTTAACATACGGTCAAGTTTCCGAGTTTTTAATTTATTTGGAGCAAAAACGTAATGCATCCACTTCAACAAGAAATCAGAGACTGTGTGCTTTAAATTCATTTTTAAGATATGTTCTTTTTAGGCATCCAGATTATGCTGAATCACTTTCAAGAGCAATGAGTGTCCCCAGAAAGAAAAAAGTCAAAAAACCAAGGCCTTATCTTGAGCCAGATGAAATTAGATCATTATTAAACTCAGTAAATAGGAAAAGCTGGGCTGGGAATCGTGACTATCTCATAATTGATTTTTGTATTCGTACAGGCGTGAGGGTTTCGGAACTGACTGGAATTAAAATAGAGGATGTTCATTTTGGAAAATCGTCTTTTATTTCTATAAATGGAAAAGGGAGGAAAGAACGGTCTATACCCATTGATAAGGATATAATTTTAAATTTAAAGAAGTGGATTGATGGAAATCAAATGAGTTCTAAGAGGTATTTGTTCCCCTCTGTTAGAGGAGGGCGCTTAAGTACTGATTCAGTTCAACATCTTCTCAGAAAATATACAGCTATCTCTGCTAAGGAATCTCCTGCAATGAAAGACAAACGAGTTACGCCACATACTCTTCGTCATACGACCGCTATGACTCTTTTGAACCGTGGTGTTGATATTCAGATTATTGCATTATGGCTTGGCCATGAGCAAATCGATACAACTCAAATCTATCTTTCAGACAGCATGGCATTAAAAAAACAAGCGTTAGAGAAGACCCAGTTTAGTATCAGTTTGCCCATCAAAAAAAATAATAAAACAAATTTAGATTTTCTTGATGAGATATGAACAAATGAGAGTTATTTAATTTTTGTCAACAAGACTCAAGGCCATCGATCTTCTTAATGACAAAGATCTTATGCCCAATACTTGTAACAGACCTCATCACGGAATTTTAAGTAAAGTCGATCTAGAGATAATTGCACAACTAGCTTCTGACTTTGATGTGAATTTAAAGAAAGTGATTATTGATTAAGATAATTTCATGCAAATCATTTATTTACTTTTAGAGGTTCAAACTTCATCAGGTTTAAACTTGTCATGATTACAATAAGTGTTACCCCTACATCTGCAGCTATAGCAAAAACTAAATTACTGTAACCAAAAAAGGCCAGTATAATGAAGATGAGCTTTACGACAATTGCTCCAATAGTATTGAGTTTTATTCGATGTAATGTTTTTTTACTAAGACGAATAAGAAATGGTATAAGTGAAAGCTTGTCATTCATTAGAGCAATGTTTGCTGTTTCTATGGCTGTGTCACTTCCTGCTGCACCCATTGCAATGCCCACAGTGGATTGTGCAAGCGCTGGAGCATCGTTTATTCCATCGCCCACCATTGCCACATTCTCGTATTGTTGCAAGAGTTCTTTTATTTTCTCGGATTTGTTTTCAGGTAACATATTCCCAAATATTTTTTTAATACCGACTTGCCGTGCTACATAGTTTGCAGCCTTCTCGCTGTCACCTGTGAGCATTACTGGCTCAATATTCATTGCCTCTAATTCTTTCAATGCTGCCGCACTGTCTGGCTTTATTTCATCCATTAACGCTATAATTCCAGCTACTCCGTTTCCAAAGCTTACAACTACACTTGTTTTACCCTGTAATGAGAGTTGTTCTACAATTTTTTCGGTTTCGTTATCAGTGTGCTGATACTCCTTAATGAAGTCCAACTTGCCCACATAAATTGTTTCGTCTTCACACACCAAGCATCTTGCTATTGCTCCTTTGCCCATAATGCTCTTGAAAGCTTCGGTTTTATGTGGCTCAAATCCTTCTTTCCTGCTTGCATCCACCATAGCCTGGGCCAATGGGTGTTCGCTGAAAACTTCAGCACCTGCGGTGCAGGCCAATAGCTCTTCACGGCTTATTCCATTTAGCGGAACTACATCACTAACAATTGGGTTTCCGAAAGTGATGGTTCGCGTTTTGTCTAATGCAATAGCTTTAACCTTTGCCAACGCTTCTATATATTTCCCACCTTTTACTAATGCACCTTTCAAAGATGCGTTACCTATTGCAGCGTAGATAGCAACGGGAGTTGATATAACCAATGCACAGGGACAGGCGATTACTAAAAGTGTAATTGCTTGCTGCAACCAATGATTAAAATCTTTCCCTAACACGAAAACAGGAACAATAAAAAGTAAAACAGAAAGAAAAACCATCGCTGGAGTGTAGTATTTTGCAAACTGCTGAATGAATTTTTGCGTTTCACTTTTATTCGCGCTGGCTTCAAAGGTGAGGCGAACAATTTTTGAGAAAGTAGTATCAACCGAGAGTTTAGTGGTTTCTATTTCTATGAAACCATTTTTATTGAGGGTTCCTGCAAAAAGATTATCGCCGGTATATTTATCTTTGGGGATGGGCTCTCCTGTTATGGCGGCTTCGTCAACAGTGGTTTCTCCTGAAGTAATTATACCATCAAGAGGTATCATTTCACCTGGCTTTACCTGAATGATTGTCCCGACTAAAATTTTTTCGATAGGTATAAATTCATTTTGTGTTTTAACAAAAGCTGTTTTTGGTGCTTTGCTCACCAATTCATCTAAGGCTGATTTTGAATTTTCTATTCCAATATCTTCTAAGCGCTCACCTAATACATATAGCACCACTAAAACTGCTGCCTCAGGGAACTCCCTTAAATGAAATGCTCCAACCACCGCTATAACCATCAACGAATTGATGTTGCTAAAGTTTAGGATAAGCAATGCCTTCGTGCCACTCCAAATAACTTTGTATCCTATTGCAAGGATGAATGTTGCAAAAATAAAAGGTGCGTATGGCATAGGTAGTTGAATACCTATGATAGATAATACTTCTAACACTAAAACTATAGCGATAGCAAAAAGAAGAAAGAGGAATTTTTTATCGTCGAATGGTAGTTTCATTTTTCTATATTAAATTAATCCTTGTTGAAGTTCAAGCATTAAAATGTTGTTTAATTTGCGTTTACTTTGTCTCTATTGTTTGTTTTAGCTAAAATGAGGCCCCTCCTCTTGTTAAAATAAAAAAAGGGATGTAAATAATTCTGTGTTTTAATGACGAAATCACTTCTTGTTTGCCAAAGGTGGTGCCATTCAACACATACTCAAAGACTCAATAGAGGCGATACTCAATGCAGAACTTGAGGATCATCTCGGCTACTCTCATCGTGATTCAAAAAATAAAAATAAGTCAAAATCGATAAACTGCACTAACCAACTACTATGATAAGTTTTGTTTTGATGGTGGGGTTTGATAACCTTCATAAAAATGCTCAATAGTGAATGCCTCTATTAATTCTACAAATAGACTTCGACAAATTTCCTTAATTTAACTTTGGGATGATTAAATCGCTTCAATCATGATTAAGACCTTCTCGTTATGTTAAACAATTTTCTAGGAATTAATGATAACGGGATGGAATTGGCAACAATTCATGTAACATTCAGCATAATATTGAGCTCGGGATAATACGGTTTATGCCGAATTCGACATAAACCGAATTCGCAGCCAGATCCTGGAAGAAGCCTCATGAGGTCATCACTACAGCATACTTTGCAGGTGCCAGTGGGCGCTTCCTTGTAGCAGGAATAGCAAAATGGGATGGTTTTTTGATAAGCTATTGTTTCAAGGTTTTGTTCAATATCTTTAATGCACATGGTGTACTCCTAATTTTAAAATTTGTTAAAGGTGAATGACGGAAGCGGCCTTAAGAGGCCACTTCCTTGGAAACTGGTGTGTAATCAACTCCCAAAATATGTTTGAAAAAGTTGACGTGTTTCCTGATTACTGAGCCATCTTTCAAAAAGATGATGATGTAGTCATTTTTGAGAACGATGTTTTTTGCATCAGTAAACTTAAGGTTGCTTGGTGTTTGAATTTGGTTTTTCATAATTTTCTCCTCGTTTGGTTAAATTTTCATTTGCCTCTTAGGGCGAAATAAAACGAGGAGCGCAGTCGAGCGAAAATCAACAAAAAAGTTGGGGGAAACCTTCAGGGGGAACCGACTATTTTGTTGATTTTTTAGCGAGCGAAGCGGACGATATATGTAGCCTAAGATGGTAAGAATGAAAATAGACTGAGCAAACGATGGTCTAGAGAATTATTAACCAATTCAACTTCGATGCAACTGATTACGGACAACAGAAAACTGTTTGCACTTAAAAAGAAACTGTCCTTTTTAAGGGATCGGGAGTTCATGAGACTACTCAGTTGGAATGAGTTTCATCTAGAAGACAAATGCACTCAGTGTGCCGCAAAATATTCGCTAACAATATTTCTCAAAGAATGAGTGACATCTTTTGCACGTCCGGTAAGGTCAATTGTACAAAATCTAATCCAATGCCCTTGGATTTGAACCTTTTCATCTAAAGAGCGTCCAATTGAGGGATGGAGCAGAATGCCAATACTTGATAAAGATTTTTTTGACTCCGCTTTTTCTTGAGATCTTAAGTATGAATACAACTGATAAATATAGCCACTCCTCAAAGATTCATCCCGATGCCACCCCTTGGTAAGGATGGAGTTAAACTTGGTGTCAATGACGACATGAAGTGATTCATTTTCGATTTCAATATCGGTTTTCATGGTGGGAAGTATGGAATCAACACCAACACTTTTTTCATCAATTTGCCAATTTAGCTTTTTACCAGCTCTAACCTCGATTCCATTGCCATGAAAGGAATGTCTATAAAATCCGGCAACACCTTTCTCAAATACTGATCTCAAAAAGACTTCATTGCGACTGGGAGCTTGCAGAAAATAATTCCCAGCCATTTCAGAAGGAAGAGCAAGATCAAATGCCAATTTTGCTAAAAAGACAATCTGCCGGTCCTCTGAATCATGCCTGCCATAAACTTCTCTATTAACATTAAAATCCCGTGGTTTAGGCCCTTCAACACCTTGCATACGCATTACCCGTGAATAAGTTAAGCATTCCTTACGAGTATTGTTGTCTGTTACTAGCTTGCTAAACTTTTCTAGGGCTGATCGAATAAAGCAATTTCTAGGGGTATCAACAGTTATCTCAGTAAATGAGCAAGCAACCTTTCCTTTGCTTAACAAATTTTTTGATTTAGTTTCAAGAACATCAATTTTCCCACGAAGTCGCGATAGACTGTCACTTTTCTTTATGTATCCAAGCGTTAGATTTCGCCGCAGCTTTTTCTTAACTTCACGACAAAGCATTTTTGCAATTAAATCAGGAATGTCGTCAGGAATTTCATCAACTGATGAAAACCTTTTTCCAAATGATCTATAATAATCAGATGCATACAACATAAGCAGCCATATATTGGCGATCGGAATTTTACCGACCTTCATACTGTTGATGTTTTCCTTATGCTCGATCATTTATTCATAAACCTCGTAACAATTCATCCCTCAACTCAATAGCTTTTGCTGGGGAATCGAAAAAGTATTCCTGTAGTAAAGGATATATTTCTGTCGTAACGACTTCTTTAAACCAGCCTTCGGGATCACTGATTTCATGTCCCAACACAGGGGTTACATAACTATGCCCCACCTGAAACTGCTCTCCTAACAATGGTTCATTAGAAATAGATTGATTTAACCCGTTAATCCGACTTTCGATATTGCTCAAAAACTCAGATGAAAATCTAAAATTATCTTTCAACCAGTTTTTCCAAGGCTCACCGAGCTGCGGAGTTAAATCAATAAATGAAAACCTTCTTCTAAGTGCAAGGTCAACAAGTGCTAATGAGCGATCTGCAATATTCATTGTTCCTATTACATAGAAATTTTCTGGAATATAAACTTTTTTATTTTTTTCGTTACCATAGGTTAGTTCCAGGGCTTCATTGGGTGTGCGCTTATCAGCTTCTAACAAAGTCAGAATTTCACCAAAAATTTGAGAAGGCTTTCCTCTATTTATTTCTTCAATGACGATAACGAAGTTGGAGTCAGGATTGTTTTGTGCAAAATAAACCATTTCCAGAAAAGGCCCATCAACCAATTCCAGTGTACTATTCCCCGATGGCCGCCATCCTCTAATAAAGTCTTCGTATGATAAATTTGCATGGAATTGAACAGCTTTGACTTTTTGCTCATTACGCTCACCAACTAAGGCAAACGCAAGCCGTTTTCCTAACCATTTTACTATAGACCAGAAGATACCAAATTCAATATTTCGTCTTAAATCATTAAAACTAAAAGGATAATGGTTTCAGGCAGTTAAGGTTTCAACTCATCTCTTTTATTTCGTGAGATTTCTCGAAATTTCTTTAAATGGCTACTTTTGGCTACCTCGGTGGCCACCAGAATAGCACCCCACTTTTTCAAAAATATTCGTAGCACTTTTTCTTAGTCAACCTGTTGAATTTTTTAAATTTAAACCGTCATTACTGCACTGGCAGAAATTGCTATTTCAGAACCAGCATAGTGATGGCACTGCGGAGGTCGCAAGTTTTAACCACAGGAGGAAAATGTGCAAAACGAAAACAAAATTGAGGGCCTAGCTCTTAAGAAACTAAGAGAGATTAAGGGTGTAAATCGAAAAGAAGCTGGCGTTCTTTTAGGAGTTAGCTTCAAGACAATTGAAAAGTTTGAAAATGGAAGAACCACTCTTACCAGATCAAAAATTGACGAAATTTTATCGGGATATGGCTTTTCTTATGATGATTTTGACAACTGCTGTAAGGGAAAAAGTGACAAAGTTAAAGCTAAGTTTGTCGCAATTCCAAAGGCCATTGAGAACAATACACTTAGGCGAAGTTACAAGAAAGTTATCACTAAAGAAGCCCAGGTTTTAAAGGTAATTAGAAAACTGAAAGGTTTTACTCAGTACAAGGCAAGCTTTCTTTGTGGCTATCACAAAACTGCCATTGGTCACATCGAAAATGGCAGAGTTGAAATCCCTAAAAGTAGGATTCAGCACATTTTAGAGTCCTACGGTAGCTCAATGGAAGAGTTCAATCATCACATGAACTCTGATGTCTTGGTAACAGAAATTCAAGACGATTGTATCAGTATTATCAAAAGTCTTGGCGAAGAAAAGCTCAAAGCTGTTTACCCACTACTATCAACATTTAAAAACTAATTTATTAAGGAGTAACAATTATGAAAACAAATACAGGTAACCCAAAAAAGAAAAATGACGAATATTCTTCAATTAGAGTGAAAGGATCTACAAAGTCCAATGTGAACAAATTTTTAGAAAAAATAAATAAAGCTGAAGACTGTGGAAAGATAACTTTTGATTCTCTTGTGAGTTATTTTTTAGAAAATACGTCACAAGAAGATATTGAGGTGCTACAAAAAGGTGCCATTACTTGGGCACATGAAGATAAAAGGCTTAAACGACTTTGGGAGAAGAAAAAAGGTAAAGTCACAGAAACCAAGTGGAAAGAAATGCTTTACTTAGGGCATCTTCGAGAGTTTATTAGCAAACATTCAAGACTTGAAACAACTTATACGAGTTAGCAGTCTGATCTGACATTATAATGATAAAAGTTCCAAAGTTATGCAACAAGGATCACACAAAGAATTGGTATTCCATTTACTGTTTTTTATTAGATGATTGATCGTTAAGTTATGACTTGAGATCAAGTTCTCAAAGAGGATCGTCAACAATAATTGAGTAATAGTTTAAGATATTATTGATTCTGTGATCTTTTTGTTGTAGATTGGTTGTCATGAAGTTACTTTTTCACTGTTTTTTGATTTTAAATATATGCTTTCAATCTAGCCCCCTCAATCTAGCCCCCTATATACTCCGTACAAATTGATATGTTAGAATAGTCTAGGAG
>DJMA01000032.1:0-45887 GCA_002436415.1 Bdellovibrionaceae bacterium UBA6502
TTTACACTTTTTTGAGAAAGGGACTTTTCAGCGTATAGATTTTAGACAACAGCAGAAGCTTTACAGAAGCAATACTAAATAGCAATTGGCATTCGGGCACTAGCTGGAGTTGTGTCATATTCAATGGGCATACAATTAAAGGAATAACTAGAAAGGTTCTTAGCCGTCCAAGCTTTTGCTTTCCTTACTTGTTGTTCAAACCTCTAACCCACGTTTCATTAGGAGAAGACAATGAAATTAACTCCAGCTTTATGCTTAATTTTAAGCTTAGCCGTCGGTAGTGTTGGCGTAGACTCCGCCTTTGCTGCGAAAAAGAAGAGTTCCAAAAAGACCCAGCAAAAAAAGCCCAATAAAAAACCTAAAACTTACGTCCAACCGAAAACCAACAATAACACTCGCCAGCAAACAAATAATTGGGGATCGGGGAAAGGCTGGAATGCACAAGATAATGATAGAAAAAAGAGAGAGCGTGAACAGAAAGAGAGAGAAAGAAAAAGGGAAAGAGAAAAAGCCGAACAAGCTGCTAAGTTGAGAGAACAAGAAAGAGCAAGGCAAAAACGTAATCAAGAACGAGCTAGGCAACAAACAAAAGTTGAACCTAAAAAGCAACAAGTTCCTGTGACTCAAAAACCATCTGTAAATCCTAGAGACAACAAAGGAAAACAAACAGGAAAAAACAATCAAACACAAACAAATAATTCGTGGGGAAGCCAAGGCACAACAAGGCATGATCGTAGCCAAAAAGGCTGGAACCAGAAAGAAAAGACGAATGGTCTTTTTCAAAGAACCCAGGCGACGCAACATGCTGCCGCTGAACGTAAAAAACAGCTTAGCGAAAATCCTTATAAAATGAAAGAAGAAGCCATTCCAGCGAATGCTACTGCTAACTACCGTAGAAACGCCGAAAAAAGAAACCAAGAAATTAGAGACGCTCGTAAAAAGTTTGATGCTAATCGTAAAGGCCAATTAATGGCAAAACACGGTGATAAATTAAAAAGCAGAAAAAAAGCCCCTGATGGAAAGACGACTGTAAATTATTATAGCCGTAACACCATCTATAGACCGTCAACTAGAGGTTATTCTTACTATTCATATGATGGATATGACGCCTTACCTTATAGCCCAACTTATGGATTATATTACTCCCGTTATGGACACTACAACCCTGGTTACCAGTTTAATATGAGTCAGCGTGCTGGATATGCTTATCTGTTAATTAACTCTTACGGGATTGATGCTATTCAAAAAGTCATGATGATTTTAGCCTCTAGCGGTTTAACTAAGCAAAGTTTTATGGAAAACCAAGCAATGGACCCTAGTTTTGTGGACCAAGTGGTTGATTCACACTTTATTTCTAGAAATACTTTCTTTAGTGTTTTAGACCGCTACCAAGAATATCCTGATAGCTCTAGAGGTCTTAATAGAAATGATTTCTTCAGAGTTCCTTCACAGCAAACAGTGAGTGCTGCACAATTCCCTCACGAAAAATACCAATGGAAACTATGGAAAGGTGGAATCTGCAAAATTAATTATGGCGGATTTTTATTTGTCGATAGTTATAGTTCATACAATCCAAAACTAGTTTATGTTTCTACCTCCGCCTTCTCAATGCCTAGTTTTGGTTATCCTGAGTGCCCAACTGGTACAGAGATCAGCTCTTATAGCGTGAACCAGTTGTATGACTACTCACGAATGTATAACACTAACATGAGACAAAGCGTTGCTCAATCAAACGAACAATACACAGAAGACATGGGTTACGATACAGAAGTTAATGTTCAAGATGGTGCCTTAAACATTTGTACTGGTTCTATGAGTGGGACTTATCAATATGTTTCAAGCTTGATTGCGGACTCAAATGATACTCTTGGAAACATGAATATGAGTACGGTGCAATCTGCAGGTTCCATTGAAAACCTGCAGCTTTTAACTCAAGGCGCTTGTAATCTAGCGATCGTTCAGAAAGATGCTTTGGAAGAATTTAACTCTACTGATCACGGCTACGAACTTGAAAAGACTAGCCCCATCTATAAAGAATACGCTCACTTGATTTGTAATTCAAAATCTCGAGTTTCAAAACTGAGAGACATAAACCAAAGAACAAAGATTGCTATCGGCCCAGAAAATTCTGGTTCTGACTTAACTTTTAATAAGCTAAGAGAAATGCAAAGTGATCTAAAAATGGCGAATACCAAAAACATGAGCTATGAAATAGCCATGAAAGCTTTGGTTGGTGATGATTCAGTTGAGGAGAAAGTAGACTGTGTGTTTACCGTTTCCAGCTTAGGTTCAGAATTAACCTGGGAAATGAATCAAGTTTCGCAAGCTATGGGTCGTGAACAACTTAATTTCATCGAATTAAAAAGTGGTGAGTTTGACGACGCTGATGACGAGTATGAGTTCTTAACTGTAGACAATGGTGAATACCCATCAATCCACTTTGAAGACGATAAGCTAACTACTATAGCTGTTGACGCTTTGTTAGTTTATATAAATGATAAGTCCGTCGAAAACTCTCTTCCTGCTGTATCTAATTTGAGTGAGTCTAATCTTCGCTCAGAAATTGAAGATGCCGCTGAAACATTCCATGAAGATTTTGGTGTAAAACTAAGTATTGGAGCTGAAGGAGAATCTGGAGACAGTGAAAGTATGTTTGGAAGCTTCTTCTAAGCAGTATTCAACCTAAAAACAAAAAGGTCGACTCATTGGTCGACCTTTTTTTATTCTGTAATTTAAATTTATAATTAGCCACCGGCCATAGAGTCGATGAATTCTTTGTTAGACTTAGTTTTATCGACTTTATCTAACAAGAACTCCATGGAATCTACCACATTCATTGGCGCTAACACTTTTCTTAAAACCCACAAGCGACTTAGATCTTTTTGGTCGATCAGTAAATCTTCTTTACGAGTTCCAGATTTGTTAATGTCCATACAAGGGAAAATACGTTTTTCCATAAGCTTTCTATCTAAGTGAATCTCAGAGTTACCCGTTCCTTTAAACTCCTCAAAAATCACTTCATCCATTCTTGAACCTGTATCCACAAGAGCTGTAGCGATAATCGTCAAGCTACCACCTTCTTCAATGTTACGAGCGGCTCCAAAGAAACGCTTCGGTCTGTGAAGTGCATTGGAATCCACACCACCAGATAAGATTTTTCCTGATGGCGGAACCACTGTATTGTAGGCACGTGCCAAACGAGTGATAGAATCAAGAAGGATTACAACATCATGTTTGTGCTCAACCAATCGCTTAGCCTTTTCAATTACCATCTCTGCAACTTGTACGTGGCGAGTTGGTGGCTCATCAAAAGTAGAACTAACCACTTCTCCTTTAACAGAACGAGCCATATCCGTTACTTCCTCAGGACGCTCATCAATAAGAAGAACGATCAAATAAACCTCTGGATGGCTTGTAGTAATTGCGTTTGCAATTTGTTGCATTAAAACGGTTTTACCAGTTCTAGGCGGTGCAACAATCAAAGCACGTTGCCCTTTACCAATTGGAGTTAGCATATCAATGATACGAGTCGTGTGCTCTGTTGGGCTATGCTCCAAGTTTAAACGCTTCTGCGGATAAAGTGGCGTAAGGTTATCAAATAAGATTTTTTCTTTAGCAAGTGCTGGGTCAGCAAAGTTTAATTGCTCGATCTTCAACAAAGCAAAGTATCTCTCGCCTTCTTTTGGAGGACGAATAGTTCCACTGATAGTATCCCCTGTTCTCAAACCCATTTTACGAATTTGCGAAGGACTTACATAAATATCATCGGGACCTGGAAGGTAGTTATAATCTGGAGATCTTAAAAATCCGTATCCATCAGGAAGAATCTCTAAACAACCATCTCCGTAAATATCAGAAAAACGAGCTGCACGTCTTAGAATTTCAAACACCAAATCCTGACGTCTCATACCAGAAGCGTTTTCTACTTTAAATTTCATTGCCAAGTTAACTAGGTCAGCAATTTGCTTGGACTTAAGGTTTTTAGAGCTTAAATCCTTTTTTTCTTCTTCAGTAAGGTCTACTTTGAAATCCTCACCAAGCTCCTCAAAACCATCAGCTGGAACATAACTTTCGTGCTTCTGGTGATTTACATTACCGCGGTTGTTGTTGTTTCCACGATTGTTGTTTCGATTGTTTCCACGATTATTGTTGTTACGGCGATTGTTATTGTTGTTGTTATTTCTAGCGTGACGCCTTTGAGGACGATCAGAACTTTGGGAAGAATCTTCTTCTTTGGCTTCTTTCGCATCGCCAGAGTCCGACGATTCAGGAGCATCTTTCTTCGCAGCTCTCGGAGCCTTCTTTTCAGCTTTCGCTTCAGGGGCAGCTGCTTCCTGTTGAGTTTCTTCAGCAGCACCTTCATCTGCAACTTTGCGCTTACTTACTTTTTTTCTGCCAACAGTTTTTTTCTTTGCAACTTTTTCTTCTGTGGTTTCTGACACAAATGTCTCCTGTTTTAATTTTATATGAGATTTTTTTGATTTTTAGATGTATCTGTTTGATTGGTTAAACTTTACGAACCCTTTTTTAGCCTGTGAAAGTTTGATGAGTTTTTGGGATCTTTTGTAGGTGTGCATAGAGAATGTCGGTTTTTGACTGCTTTGTCAACTGAGAGCCATGTTTTTCTTACAAAAAAATAAAACTTACACTTCCTCCTGAGCGTCTTAACAAAGCGTCTACAAAGTATCTCTTTTCCTTCTAACTACTTGATAAAACGATGCTTTCTAGCCAATGACCTAGTGTGAAACTATTGGTCAACTTCCAAATGCATTCTGTTGATTAGTTCGACAATTTATCTAAAATTTCGTTTCATATTGAGAAGTTCTATAAAAGAAGTTTTTTTGTTTTCTCAATATGGATCGCTCTAAAGAAAAATATCCCCTAATTGCTCGAAAAGTTTAAGGAATCATCAAACTTCTCCGATACCACACTAGGGGGAAAACATATGGGTGACCAAGTTTTAGAACCAAGAAGAAGAATTCCACTAAGTTTTGACGTAACTTATCGCAAAAGTTATTCACGCCGTTTTGATAAAGGCTGCCTAAGAAACATCAGTTTAACCGGTGCATTTATTGAAGATCCCGAAGCGGAGCTGAAACAAGATGATAAGATCAATCTAAGCTTCGAGCTTGCTGGAAGAAAAAGAAAAATCGCCGCCAAAATTGTTTGGGTTGGTGATGAAGGCGCTGGAGTAAATTTTATTCACTCTAATAACCAAGACGAGCAACTTATTGATGATTTAATGTTTTATGTTGAAGAATCAAAAGATGAAAAGCGCGGAATCTTAAATTTAATATTTGATAAAATCGCTTAAAGATTTTTTAAAAACATAGATGCTTTGCGAGTTACTATTTGGTAACTCGCATTTTTTATTTTAAGCCTTAGTTCAGTCACCAGTTTTAAAACAGCACTTCAAAACTTTTCCCCATGCTTCCCAGCTCATTGCAATGAAGAGGGTAATAATCAATATCACACTCATACTTAAAAGCTTGCTAACGTGTTAGTGAACTAAGCCAAACTGTCTTTGTCTCCTTGATAAGACTATGCTTTGTATTAAGCAAGCTTTTCCAAAGACAGTAACTTCCGTTGAGAATATAAGCTGTCAAAAAGTTTAACACCGGCTACTTAAGAGTTTAAAAAAGTTAAAAACGAAAGCTCCGTGATTTCGGACACTTATATGTGTTTGTGTAAAACTTTTGATTCTTTCTAAACCCTCTAGACTAAAGTTCCGAAAACTTAAGTATAGAAGCTAACAAACACTTGCAACATCAGGGCTTTATGAAAATTTGGGGATTAGTCTTTACATTCTTACTTTTTAACAGTGCTTTCGCTAAGCGAAACAAACTACCTGTTATTCATGGAAAAATACAATCACATGCTAACTGTATTCAATGCGGAGGACGATTTTTATGTGGGCATACTGATGAAGTAACGACTCTTTCTTATAACCGTAAAAGCTTACGTCAAAGTATAAAAGCCCATTGCGCTCAAAAATCCAATGATATATCTGAGGCCCTTCGTGTTAAAGGTTCTGCAACCTCTGAAGAAGAACTTCGTTACCAAAAGTATCACGAAGACGTTTTACTTAGCATCGACGCTAACAAGGGCGGGAGGCTTCGCTTTAAAGAAGAAAAAGGCTTCGCCTACTCTGATTTTTTTAAATACCTTCAGCCAACAAAAAACTTGAATGCCAGCGAAAAAAAGAAGGTCTATTCTCAGAATAAGCGACAAGTAAGTATACTTAAAAAAGATAACACCTTACTTCCAGTTCTTTCGATTCAAGATTTTAAAGACACTCGTGGAGAGCTACTACGGCCAGGACGCTTAGAGGCTGAGTACCAAAACTATGTTAAAGACTTAATGGTAGCTCACCCGTCTTATCTTTTTGAAGAGCCAAAAGATTCTGGCTTGTTCATTAAAAGCCTGTCACAAAACGCTGCCCTCCAGGAGCGATTAGCAAAAAAATTCGACCTTGGAGGTCGTAATGTCGCAAGCTTAGGTGGCGGATCTGGTGGAGCCGCAAAGGCTGGAAAAACTGGCGCTCCCAGTGAAGCTGACTCATCCGAAGGAGTTTCTGCTTCAAGCCCAGAGGACGAAGTAATTTACGACCAAAATGGTAAAAACATCACTGCAGAAGTTCGAGCTAAAAAACAGGCTTCTGAGAAAGCAAAGTTACAAAAAGAAACTGATGCCGCACGGGTTGAAAAAGAAAGAAATAAGGGTGGGTACCAGCAAAAGCAGCTAAGTATGTTTAAGTCTGGAGACTCCTCCAAAACCTATTGGAACGACACTAGCTTTGGCGCCACAGCTAAAGCAATCATGGGTACTAATCCAAACACCGACATTTGTAATGGTAATAACACAGACCAAACCACAAAAAAAATTGGTCAGTATTCTAATACCATTACACAGGCAGGTGGAGCCTCCGACGGTTACACAAGCGATGCACAATACAATGATTTAACAGAAAGCCTTATACAAGCGACAAGACTTGGTAGTGCTGCCTGTCGTAAAAAAGTAGATACCGAAGTATTACGTGTCTTTGGCAGCAATGGCGATAAGAAAACCGCCATGCAACTAGTCGCAGAACTGGATAACACATCGGATGCCAAAAAGAATAGTGGCAGCGAATTTGTTGAGAGTCCAAATATTAGAATGATTGCCAGTAACACCACACCAACACCATCTAGTAATTTAAGTGTTGCTACAGAAAACCCTTTAGAAATAAACCTTGAAACACAGGTAACAGATGACAACCCTGATCGCGCAGCCAACGCAGCAATGTTGGTTGCCTTGTCTCAAGAGAAAGCCCAAAGAATCGTCGACCGAAAAGGCCGAGGAAAAATCGGAAGTGTGGATGTTCCTTCGAAAAGCAGCCAAGCTGGTGAAGCTTCTTCAGCTTTTGTAGGACGATCAAACAATATTAAAAAACCTAGGTTCAGCAATGAAGCAAAAGATTATTCAGCTAGCTTAAATAACATTGACTATCTAACTCCCGATGAAAATTGCTTGGATTGGGATATTCAGGCAACAAAGGTTTCGGAAGGTTCTATTTCCTGCTCACCTGAGCTACGAACTAGTTGCAGTAAATCAATATTAAACGCCTTTTACCAAAAGTGCCTAGAGGTTTTACCACCTGTGACGATGGATCTTAGTTCTCCTGACAAACTTCAAGGCTGTAAAAAGTTAATTTCTAAAGCAAGCATCGAAAAATATAATATAGATCCAAGTTACACAATTGGCTCCACAGCTGCATTGGATAAAAAACAAAAAGCCATTTACAAATTGGCGTCTGAAAACCAGGCCATGTTTAATTATAAGTATAAACTTCGCGACAACAAATTTCACAAAGATTTCGTGATAAAAGGTCTTAAGAAAAATTTCGGATTTACTCCTTTTGACAGTTATACTGCTAGGTCCAGCCTCCAAACCTCGCCTCCACAATCTTTTTGTTCGAAACTAGAACAAGCAAAAAAATTTGATGATAAAAACACTGGCTTCTCTACTGCTGAGGAAAAGCTACTTTCCTTCTTTTATTCCCACGACTCTGACCCTAAGGGAAGTAAAGCTTATATCTACCGCTTACTGTATGCTAATAGCAACAACCCAAATCAAAAAATCAATAAGGACAATGAGTGTAGACTCATTTACAATTCTTTTAGAGCAAAGGCGACGCTTGCCTTCGATGAACATCTTTCTGATAAATATATTGATCAAACATCTCTTGCACTTGCTGAGGGCTTAAAAGCCTTTGCTAAAGATTTTGATATTAAAGAGAAAAAAATGAAAATTAAGAAGCCAATAATCGACGAAAAGGTGCCAGCCTTTGCAGAGTTAATCCGAATTGGTTCTTTTTTAAAGTTTTCTGAATTAGATAGTGAAGGTTCTTTGCTAAATGACTTTGAGAGATTTTCTGAGAGATGTGACGAAGATCGTAGTCCCGCCTCCAATGCTGGTGCTGCTAAATAGATTTTAAAAATTATCTAGCAGACCCTGGATTAAATATTTCTTTCTAGAGGCCAAATCCATATTTTCGTTGTCCGAATCACTTTTACCCAAATTTGTTTTCGACCTATTGCTCAAACCCATATTGTCTATGATTTTATTTACAAGGCTGCTTACCTCACGCTTACCAGTATCAAGAGCTTTATCTCTAAAAATATAGTAGTACAACCTTTGAAGGTCAGTGTCTAATCTTTCAGGCCCAGACTCTTCCAATAACGCTCTTACCGCTTCTGCCATGCCCGTTCCCTCGATTAACGGATCATTGCTTCCAACAACATCCACCACTTCGTCATTGTCTAAGACCCTTTCTTCCACAAGTCGAGTGAGATATTTTATTCTGTTAAAATAATTGTTCGGCGCTAAGACTCTATGGTTTGCAAAAAACATTTTAATGCCATCGACGCCTTCATCAGAATCCCAGTAAAACTTATTAGACTTTTTATTGAGACTTACCAAATAGTCATAGGACTCTAAATTGCTAAAAGCATCAAAAGCTTTCATCGTTACTTGGTTGTATGCGGATAAGAACTTTTCTGAATGAGTTAGATCTTTAAAGTTTTTAGATTCATAACAAGCGTCCATTAACCCGTCTACCACATTGCAAAAATCAGGTAAGTCGTCATGACTATAGCCTAAGTTGTGACACATTTCATGAATCACAGTTGTTTCAATAGAAGCACTAAATCTCCCCGCCACATTTCTTTTTAAAAATTTATCCTTATTTTTAAAAGTAACGTATGGAGGACCCATGATGGTTCCTAGAACTTCCTCTGAATCAACAGATGCATCCCATGATGTATTTTGCATATATACACTACCACTGGCTATGTTTTCTGTGGAATTTTCGCTTTTCATGTCGACGCATGCAATTTTAGGCTTTAAAGCTGCAGGCCTAATCGGGTTAAGCAAATTAGCAAACTTCAAATAGATGTTATTCGCAAAATTAGCGTACCTATCTGTTTCACCCCTGTCTTCTGAAAACTTTTTCAGTTTTCCTGCACAAGAGACAAAGTCTTCTATTGCTTTATCTACCTTGTCTTTAAATACTTCGTACGGAACGTCGATATCAATGTTTTTATTGTTTCCAATAGCAACTTTACCCGAAGCAAAACAGCTTGAGTGTACCAGGACCCCATATTTACTCGTGGCCTGAAAATAACTTTTTTCTGAAATTTGAATTTTAGGAGGAGCCTCGTTAAGATACTTTTCACTAATTTTGTCTCTCAACTCTTTAAAGTCTATTGCAAATCCTGGTGAAACTGCTGTTTCACAATTACCATCACATTCTACATGTGCACCTTCGCTTTGAGCCCCTGTTAGTTCTATATCTAAGCTAGTGATAAGGACCCACTTTTTAGACCTAAATGAGAAAATGTTTTTTTTCTTTGTTTTAAAATTTTCTACAATTTTAGTCTCGAATTCTCCATTGTTGTTGTTGTCGACTAGAGTTATACACTTTTGATTCTCACACTTCTTTTTATAGTCGAAACGGCCATCATAGTTAGTGTCTCTCAAAAACTTCTTCTCTTGACCAAATTGATCATACTCAACTCGGATATCTATTTTTCCATCTTCATTCAAATCTGACTTGGATGAAACAACTCTACCTAACTTGATCGTTCTCCAAGTATCATCCTTACCGTTACCATTCACATCAAGATTTACACCTTGATCTAAAAACGGGCTTAATTTTTTTTCTTCTTTTTGCAAACTTGGAGTAGATGCAATTGCTCTGGATTGTTTTTTAACCGGCTTTAGATAATAGTTTTCGAAAGTATGATTCACGCTTAACAAATCATCGAAGTCATATGCCAGCAAAGACATACAAAAAAATATGTTAAATAGGAATGTTAAGGCTATGTTTAAAGTTCTCATACTCTCTTACCTAAATATCGGTTTTTAAAGGGCTTTTATAGATATTTATGCCACAAATTTAGGCTTAGGTAGAGGAAGACTTTTGTCCCTGTAAATATTTCTGCTTGGCAAGAATCCACTGACTAAGATTGTCAGTAAAGGGGTTGAAAGCCACTAAATAATAAACGAAAACTTAGTCTTAATCCCTATAGAGCATTTCTTTTTAAAAAATCCTCAATGCTTTTAACATAAAGTTTTGGCTTCTCTATGGATGAAATGTGGGAGCAAGACTTTAGTACCTTAAACTCAGAAGCTTTCACTTTGCTTGAAAACATCTTGTTACTTTTGGGAGTCGATTCATCATATTCACCACACATAAAAAGAGTGGGAACCTTAATTTTAGAAAGTTGATTAACTCTGTCGTAATTTTTTAAAGTTCCAGTTGGGCAAAACTCTGTTGGACCCCACATATAATTATAAAGCTCTAAATTATAATGCTTAAAAGTTTTTTCTACGAGGGGCCCTTCTAATGGCACTCGAACAACATGTTTTTTATTAAAAGCCTCGGTAGCCTCTTGATAAACCTTAGCGTCAAAAGCCCCTACCTTTTCACAGTGAAAAATAGCGTCTTGATGTTTTTGAGGAAGCTTTTTTATTAAAGCCCGCGTATCTCGCTCCCATATTTTTGCACTAAACATAGAGCTTTGAAATACTATTGCGCGAATTCTTTTGTCTTTAGTTCTTAGGTAATATTCCAGAGCTAAAGTGGTTCCCCAAGAACCACCTGCTAATATGAATTCCTTTAATTCCAAATGATCTACTAATTCTTTGAGTTGCTGAACAAAGGTTTTAATATTCCATTTGTCTTTAGTTGTGGAGGAAGACAATCCGCTGCCTAGCTGATCGAATAAAATAATTTGTCGATCTTTAAATTGATGCAATAAAGGCTTCAGCAAAAAGTGATTTACACCAGGACCACCATGACAAAATATCATTGGAGTCTTTTTTTGCTTTTTACTTTTAATATAGTATGTATCTCCATCGGTTCCCTTAAAAATTGCCATCTTAAATATCCCCTTTAAAATTAATTAGTTTATATTTATATCACTTCGCAAAAGACACAAGCTAAAAATACTTTTTATAAAACTGGTCTGAGACTTTTGTTGCAATTTTTCCCTTATTTAAATCCGGCCTTGCAAGATCGTCTTCGCAAAATAGAATGGTTTAGTGGCTTTGTCTTGAGGAGTTTTTTTGTTCCAAATAAAATATAAAATAGAAAGAAGCATCGTTATTAATAAAGATATCGATAGTGTTTTTGATTGTGTTGCTAACTTCAATTCTTGGGCCTCCTGGTCGCCATGGCTGTGCTTAGAAAAGGACGCAGAAACCTCCATTGAAGGTGAGCCACAAAACCTTGGTCACAAACAAAGCTGGCAGGGACAACGTATAGGATCTGGAAAAATTGCTATTTCAAATTTAGATATAAATAAAAGTTTGCATTATGATTTAGAGTTTTTAAAACCTTTTAAATCTAGCGCAAAGGTAGATTTTTATTTTGAACAACAAGCTAGTGGGACTAGAGTGCGCTGGCTGATGCAAAGCTCTGTGCCTTTCTATTTATTTTTCTTAAAGGATATGCTCGCCGCCATGCTAGGAAATGACTATGAACGTGGTTTGAGTATGTTAAAAGAGTTTTTAGAGACCGGTGAAGTTCTTAGTGAGATAGATATGCTTGGTAAAATTCAAAAACCTGCTTTCCACTATCTAGGTGTCAGACGATCATCAAGCATCGATGAACTTCCCAAAATCATGCAACAAGACTTTGAACTCATTCACAAATATATGCAAGAAGGTAAAATCAAAAGCTCACAGCAGATGATTTCATTTTATCATAAATTTGATTTCATGAGGAACCAGGCCGTTTACACAAATGCTGTGGTTTATGATTCCGAACAAGGCCCTTACACTGAGCTAAAATCAGGCTATGTACCAAATCACCATTGCGCACAAGTACTACACACGGGCTCCTACGAAAATCTCGGTAATGCTTGGTCAGCGATTATGAACTACCAACGCTTTGAAAAGCTAAAGGCTAATAAAAATATCCCTTGGTATGAATGGTATATCAATAGCCCAAAAGAGGTTGAGAAGCGATACCTTAAAACCAGTATTAATCTTCCTATTAAATAACAAAGAGCTAATAATCTTCTGCTTTAAAGGCTTTATAATTTTATGTTTCTTTGTTTTTTTTAACTGGCAGAGTTTTTTAATGCCACAGTTTAGCATTTTTCTGCTTGCGCTCTTTCTAGTAACTGATGACTTAGGTCCTTTCACTGAATTAAAGCCAAACTATGTTCTTAAAAGCCCTTTGTAGCACCATAGTGAATACACTTTTGTTTAAACAACTAAGTCTAAACAAGTACTCGTATTAACATAAACACCACTTACTCTGATCGCTTGCCATATAATTATTTGTTTTTTGCCTTTGCGGCCTATTAAATTTTTTTAGAATTATTGCTAAGACAATAGCTGGTCCAATAAAAAAAACCAGGCAACATACTGCCTGGTTCTAGATAATTAAAATTGGGTTTTGTATTAGATCTGAGTTTGCTCAGTAATGTCCATTTGCATTTTCTTAGCTTTGTTTTTCTTTACAACTAAGAACAAACCACCACCAACTACGATTAAAGCTGCACCTAGTGTGATCATTAAATCCTGATTTTCATCAGCAGGTTTCTTAAGCTTTCTAGAGTTTTTACGTCTTGCTCTTTCCGCTCTTCTTTCTGCCGCTGTGTCGTTTTGTGCAACAACTGGTGGCGCAGGAGGAGCTGGAGGTGCAACCACTGGCGGTGCTGGTGGTGCAGGAGGAGCTGGAGGCGCAGGTGCTTGAGCCACTGTTCCTGCCATATTAGCATCCGGCTGATTGATCTGTGGATCTTGCATAGGCGGAACCGGTGGAGCTGGTGGTACCATTGGAGCCGGTTCAGGCTCTGGCATCATTGGCTCTGGCATGGACGGGGCATCGTTCATAGCAAGGTTTTGCATCGGAGCACTTGAACCTTCTGGCCAATAAACTACCTCTGTTCCTTGTAGTACTTCCCCTTTAGATTCAAGAGCCATATTTGTAGCCCAAATCTCTTTCCAAGATCCTGGATCACCTAGTAAATCTTGTGATACGGCACGGATATTTTCACCAGCCGAAACGAAACGTGTCTGTGATGGAATTCCGTTATCTTCATAATAAGTAATAATTTTTGAGCTATCACCTGGGCGATTAGGAGATTCGTAATACAGTTTATCACCTGTTTTGAAACTTCTTGTTAAGTGTGGATTGGATGAATAAATTCTTCCTGTATCCATTGAACCATAAAGCTTCTCCGATACGCTCTCAGGAGTATCCCCTGGACGAATAATATATACAGTGTTTAAGTTTCTTCCCGCTTTTGTAAAAGGAATTGTTTTGATTTTCTTAACCGGCACCCAAGAAGGTTTATCAACCACTTCCTCCATTAATGGCTCAGTCTCACCAAATGTGTCTGGCTCAGAAAAAGTGTCTGCTATGATTGGCGCCTCTTCAACCGGAGCATCCATCATAGGTTCTTCCATTGGCTCTTCAAAAGTTTCCATTGGAGTTTCTTGTGCTACATCCTGACCTTCTTGAAGATCAAGTACGTCTTCTTCAACCGGAGTTTCTTCTGCAACTTCTTCTTCTAAGAATTCATCTTCGAACTCTTCGTCACCAAAATCTTCCTCGGCAAATTCATCAGAGTATTCATCGTCTGCAAACTCGTCTTCTCCAAGATCGTCACCTGATTCTTCAGCAAACTCATCGCTTGATTCTTCTGAAAAATCATCAGCAAACTCTTCGTCTTCGCCGAAGTCAGCTTGAACCTCTTCTTCGCCAAATTCTGCGAATTCATCATCACCGCCTTCAAATGACTCATCCATAAAATCAGCGCTTTCATCAGCGATTTCTTCGGACATTTCAGATGCGGTTGAATCATCGACGTCATCTCCTGAGGAACAAGAGACGTTAAACATCAAAAATAGAGAAAGTAGTAACAGTGCTAAATACTTCATAGAAGCCAATCCTTTGGTGTATATTCCACTACTGATTAATTATTTCACAATCTATTCGGACGTTTAAGTAGATTTATAAGGGATAGTGGCAGAAACCATTCTTTGGTATTAGCAAAATGTACTTTAGCAGGACTTAAGGATAGAACTTTTTAAAGCTGTCACCAAGCTTGATGCCACGTTTTTCAAAATCACCCTTCTTTAGCTCAAGAGCATAGCGCACTGCTTTAGGACTTTGGTATCGCTTAAGACGACTTTCTAAAAGCATACTAGATTCAGGTTCCATATCCTGAATCGAAATTATTTTATAATTATCATCAATGTAAGCGATACTTAGTGGGATGCGAGTGTTCTTCATCCAAAAAGAAAGCCTTTCTCTTTTCGGAAAAACAAACAACATTCCGTCAATGCCTTTAGGTAGCTCGTCAATATTCATCAAGCCATAGGCTGTTTTTTTTGAATCGTCTGCTATTTCAACCACTAGCTTTACCGTATTGATTTCTAAGCTATGTTTTTTAAAATTTGGACGATTAGCATACGCTGGCAGGCCAAAAGATATTAGAAACAAGAAACTATATAGATAATTTTTCGTAAGCCAAACCATAGCGCACTCCTCGCGTTGAGACCAAATAATAATCTGCCGAGAATTTTTCCAATACTTGTAGTAAAATATTTGTCCCCGCAACAATTACGTCTTCTCTACCCTTTTGCATTCCAGGTAGTTTCAACCTTTCTTCGAGGCTCATAGCCGCCAGTTTGTCTCTCCAAATTTGTAAGTCCTCTTTGCTTAGAGAGAAATCATCAATTTTCTCTTTGTCAAAAGAGTCTAACTCTTGAATGATTGCAGCTAAAGTTGTTGGCGTTCCTGCAACAGCAACGAGATAGTTTGGCTTTTTGATTTTCGGTAATTCTCGTAATTTTTGCTGAATCGCTGCTGTCATTTCTAAAATGTCTGCTTCAGAAACTGGATGGGATTTAACATAGTTATCCGTAAAACGAACAGCACCTATATTTAAACTAGTGGCTTTAGTTCTACCCGCTTCTTTTACTAAAAACTCAGTAGAGCCACCACCAACATCAACCACCAAAGAACCTTCTAATTCCTGATCCACAAAGCTGCCTCTGTAGGTTAGCTCTGCTTCTCTCTCACCAGCAATGATCTCAAGTTCTATTCCTAAATCTTTACAAATGCGGAATAGTTCATCTCTGTTTTCAGCATCTCTTGCGGCACTCGTTGCAACAGCATAGATGCGCTCTACATTTAATTCCTTGGCCTTTTCGGCATACTCGCTTAAACACTTCTCTGCTCTTTGTAGAGCCTCTGGATGAAGTCGAGCCTTGCTTTCACTGTATAAGTCTTGCCCCAATCTAACCACTGTACTGGCATCAAAGATTTCTTTAAAACCATTTTGCCCTAGCTCGGCAATAAGACACAAAAACGTGTTCGTTCCTAGGTCAAGACATGCAATTCTCATTAAAAACCTAAGCCTTTAAGAAGCTTCTTTGCATCGTCACTTTTTAAAAGTTTTTTTGCTTCTTGCTCTAATTTCTTTTCTACCTTTTTCTTTTCTTTTTCGATGACCTTCTTACCCGCCTGCTCAGCATAGGCTCCGGTCACCTTCTTCAGCATTTTTTGCCAATCGATTTTGGGAGTACTAACAGGGCCAGTGATCTCTATAGGTAGTTCTGCCCGGCCATCTTTGTAGCGAATCTTTGGTGGTGGATTGTTCAAAGGAGCGATAATACTAGCGAGCATATTGGCTTGCATGTCGAAATTAACAGTACCTCTTCCTATAACAGCAGTTCTGGCTTCTTTTAAATCCATATTAAAACTTGTTAAGCTAAACACTGATTTAGCAATAACAAAGTCACCTTTGAACTCACTAAATTCGTTTCCAATTTTTACTTGAGAAGCCTTATCCTTCGCTCCGTTAATACTAGAAAGTTTCTCCCCGACAATTTTCATTGCCTGTAAACCTGACCAAGTACCATCTTTTAAATTGAAGCCACCTTTTCCTGATAAATACTCGCGAATGTCTGCTTCGGAGGCTCCAGTTCCTGATAACTGAAAGTCCGCCTCCAATAAACCAGTTAAGGATCCCTTTAAGTCTGGAACAAATGCATCTGTGGCATCAACAACGTCCAAACCTGCCACTCTAGCTTTTAATTCATAGTTAGGCTTTTTAGGCTTTATGTTTATATTGGAAACAATTGCAGCCTTACCGCCAAAAAGATCGAGGCTCATTCTTCTTAGATTAAGCTTTAGATCTGCATAATGAATATCCGTAACTAAATTTGAGGCTTTAATTCTCTCATGAACTAAACGATCGACTTTTATATTAGCGTCTAAAACCGTTTCTCTCAAAATTGGAACCTGTTTAAGTTGCTCAATCGGCCCCATTACTAATTGTTGAATTTGTTCATCCGTTAATGCTGGTTGCTCTGCCTTAGCTTCTTCAATTTTTTTCTTTTTTTCCGCTTCAGTCATTGGCGATATGAAGTCGGCACTATTAATGCTTCTACTATACACTCCTAAGTTTATCCTAGGCGCTTCAAATCCCTTAAGCTCACCGTTCATACTTAAAGAACTAGTACCTACATTAAACTGAATGTTTTCGATCTTTAGTTGATCCTTGTTAAGCTTCACTTCTGCTAAAATAGCCTCTAATGGACTCTTGATCCCAGGCACAGAAGCTCTACCATTTTTGATGTTAATTCCGCCGCTATAATCTAAGTTTTCTGAATCACCCTTAATGTTCAAGTTTAAATCTAGAGCACCAGACACTCCAAACTGACCTACCGGTCTCAAAATTTTCTTCCAATTAGCTAGCTCCAAGGAGTTACTAGTTACAGCAAAATCATATTTCAAAGGCTCCAGTGATTTCACAGATCCACTTGTCGTTATTTTAAAATCATTCACAACTAGATTTAAAGCCTCTAACTGTAAGTTGTTTTGATATAGCTTTGACTGAAGCTCTAATTTTAATGGAACGGATTTAGACTTCGACAACAAACCGGCAACCTGCGTGTCTAAGCCGGTAAGATCTACTTCTAGATCCAAACTAATGTCATTAAACGATGTATCACCCCATTCAATATATGATTTCCCTAACACTTCAATATTACCTTGTAAGGAAACATCCGCATTAGGTTTTAAATCTAAATCTGTTTCAATTTTCAAATCGATGTCTTTTGAAAAACCTAGATTTTCTAGAGATAAATTAAAATCCTCAACATTGGTATTGAAGCCAGTTTGTTGATCTCTGTAGCTAACCTTTGCACTTTTAATGATTAAGTCAATGTCTACTCGGTCTAATATTCCTAGCTTTGGACCTTTTGATTCTTCAGTGGCCGAGTTTGAACTTTCTTTTTCATCAGCCTTAGCTTGCTGTTTTATTAGATTGGCAAAGTTAAACTCACCTTGCTTATTTTTAGAAATAATAATACTTGGGCCCGTTAACTCCAAAGCTCCAGAAAAACCGCCTTTTAAAATTTCAATAAAGGGAATGGATAGCTGGGCTCTATCAGTACTTACAATAACTTCTTTATCAGTACTAAGTTTTATGCCCTCAATATCAACGTAAACTCCGCCCAACAAACTTAGGCTAAGCTTTCCAACTTCGAGTTTCCCGTTTAAACTTTCTTTTGCAACTTTTTCGATCTCTGGGCGAACTTTTTTATCTATGTCATAAAAAAGTGGAAAACTAACTAGTCCTGCGATCACAACTATAAAAAAGACTACTAGAGCAACAATAAGTTTTTTCATATCTTTCTCCTCGACTATTTCGAGAGTTTTTCTTTTAACAATTCACTAACTAAATCTGGGTTTGCCTTACCTTTAGATAAACGCATGGTTTGCCCTAAGAAAAAATTGAAAACTTTTTCTTTACCAGAACGGTACTGCTCAACCTGTTCTGGATTGGATTCTATCACTTGGTCAATAAACTTGGCAACGGAGTTTGGATCATCATCCTGCACTAGACCTTTGGCTTCTACAATGTCCTTAGCTGGTTTACCGGTAGAAATCATTTCTTCAAAAACAAGCTTAGCAATTTTGGCGTTAATCTTTTTTGCACTCAACAAAACCAATAAATCTGACAAGTCCTGCGCAGACACTGAAAAGTCTTTGATATCTATTTTTAACTCTTTTAAGACTCTCATTAATTCCGTGGAGATCCAATTTGCAGAAAGCTTTGGCTCTTTTGTTTTTATCGCCACTTCTTCAAAGTATTCTGCCATCTCTCGTTGTTGTACTAAAAGAAGAGCGTCTTGTTCGGTGATTCCATACTCGAGTTTAAAACGTTCCGCTTTATCAAATGCTAATTCGACCTGCTTAGCTTTCAAAACACTTAACATCTCATCAGGCACGACAAGGTTCATTAAATCAGGCTCAGGAAAATAACGGTAGTCATGAGCATCTTCCTTTGTTCGCATAGAGTAGGTTTTGTTTTTGTCAGCATCATAAAGCCGGGTTTCCTGAACAATTTGATCTTGGTCCCCGTTGTCATACAAATCTGTCTGGCGACTAACTTCGTAAGCGATCGCTTTTTCAATAAACCGAAAGGAGTTTATGTTTTTCAACTCAACCTTAGTTCCAAAATCCTCTTGTCCTTTTGGACGAATGCTTACATTGCAATCTGCTCGCATACTGCCTTCTTCTAAGTTTCCATCACAAACACCTAAATACTGAACTACCGACCTTAGAGTCCTAACATATTCTGCGGCTTCACTAGGACTACGCATATCTGGTTCTGAAACAATTTCTAATAAAGGAACACAGGTTCTATTAAAATTTATTAGAGAATAAGTTCCATGATGGGAGCTTTTCCCAGCATCTTCCTCGATGTGGGCTCTGGTAATACCAATTCGCTTCACCGATCCATCAGTCTGTCTTACATCCAAATAGCCTTCTTCACAGATTGGTAAATCGTATTGAGATATTTGGTAAGCTTTTGGCGAGTCAGGATAAAAATAATTTTTCCTAGAAAACTGAGAATTCTGATTAATTCTACAGTTTAAAGCCAAGCCCGTTCGACTTGCTAGCTCAATCACTTTTTTATTCATAACCGGTAAAGCGCCTGGCATTCCCGTACACACCGGGCATATGTTGTTGTTATCGGAAGAGGAAAACTCAGTAGAACAAGCACAAAATAATTTTGTTTTTGTGTTTAGCTGCACATGAACTTCAATACCAATTACAGTTTCATAACGACTAGAAGACATTGGGTTGTTCTCCCTTGTGTATTTTTTTTGATTGTAGTAGTTCAGCAAAAGAAAGCATTTCACTCTCACCAAAGGCCTTAGCTATTAACTGTGCGCCGATTGGCATCTTGTTGCCAGAAAAACCAATTGGAACGCTCATAGCAGGCAGCCCAGCAAGATTCGTCGAGATCGTTAATATGTCATTCAAATACATTTGCAAAGGATCTGAAACTCTTTCACCTATTTTAAAAGCCGTGTCTGTGGTAACAGGTGAAAGGATTAAATCATTGGTTTCAAAAACTTTTAAAAATTCTTTTTGTAATTTTGCGCGTAGTTTACAGGCCTTCTCAAAATAAGCATCATAGTAACCACTGGATAATGCATAAGTCCCTAACATTAGCCTTCGCTTAACCTCTGGTCCAAATGCTTCGCTTCTAGATTTAACATATAAACTCTCTAAGTTGCTTACTTCATTCGTTCGATGACCATATCGAACACCATCATACCTGGCTAAGTTACTAGAAGCTTCAGAACAGGCGATCAAGTAGTAAGTTGAAATTGCATATTCCGTTAAAGGAAGATCAACTTCATTAAATTTATGTCCATCTTCTTTCAAGCTTTCTATTGCTAACTGAAGTTTTTCTCTCACTTCAGCCGACAATGCTTCTGAAAAGTATTGTTTGGGAAGAGCTATGTTTAATTTTTTAGAACCCAAGTTTGCTTTGGAATACTCGGCAACGGGTTGCTCCACCGAGCTAGAATCCATTTCATCAGAGCCGGAAATCACTTCCAAAACCAAAGCACAATCTTCTACATAACTTGCCATCGGTCCAACTTGATCAAGGCTAGAAGCAAAAGCAATAACGCCGTATCGACTTACTCGCCCATAAGTTGGTTTAAGACCTACGATTCCACAAAAATTTGCCGGCTGACGGATTGAGCCTCCAGTGTCTGTGCCAATGGCCACAGGACACATTCTCGCAGCAACGGCCGCAGCCGAGCCACCGCTGCTACCCCCTGGTACATAGTCTTCATTCCATGGGTTTTTAACATTTCCAAAATAAGAGGTTTCATTTGAAGATCCCATTGCAAACTCATCTAAATTTGTCTTTCCCAGGATCACCGCATCTTCAGCCAATAATTTATCAACCACCGTTGAAGAGTATGGGGATTTAAAATTGGCCAACATCTTTGAAGCAGCTGTAGTTATCTGGTCCTTTACACATAGCAAATCTTTTACACCTATAGGCAGACCAGCAAGCTTTCCTACTGGCTCGCCCATTGATATTTTTTTATCAATAAGCTTTGCTTGTTCTACACAATCAGAATCTATAGATATAAAAGCATTTAACTTGGGGTTTAGCTCATTAGCTCTTTTTAAGAAAAACTCTGTCACCTCAAGAGCCGAGATCTTCTTTGTCTTGATTGCATCAATAATTTCTGAAGCTTTCGCATCAATTAATGAAATAGACATTAGCTAACCACCGGTGGAACTTTAAACAACTGGCCTGAGCTCTCTGGAGCGTTTTCAATGATTTTATTTCTATCATTAAACTCACGCAGCACATCTTCTCTCAATTTCTGGGAAATGGGGTTTGGCGTGTACAAACATTTTTCCTCTGAAGTATCAACTTCTTCTAATTTCTTAAAATGACCCAAGATACCTGTTAACTGTTCAGAGAAATTCTTTGCCTCATCCTCTGAAAGCTCCAGTTTGGCTAAATTTGCAATGTGTTGCACAGTTTTTAAATCAATCATAAATGCACCTTAAAGAACTAAGCGACTTGAAATCCATAAATCGCTGGAATAGCATTAAAATTTATCAAAGAACCCTATTTTTTCAACAACAAAGCTTCTTTTTGTTTGGCAATATAGATAGAAGTACAGCTTTGAAGTTGACCCCAATAAGTTGGGAAACTAAATTCTTCCCATGTCGAAAAAAACTTCTATTGAAAATCAAATTGAAAGTCTTCGTGAGGAAATCAGAAAACACGATCATAGCTACTACGTACTTGATAAACCACTAATAGCGGATCGTGAGTATGATAAGCTTTACAAGGACTTACAAAAACTAGAGAGCGAAAACCCAGAATTTTTTTCTGCCAACTCTCCCACCCAAAGAGTTGCTGGCCAGCCAAAAGAAGGTTTTTCAAAATTAGAACATAGAATCCCCATGTTAAGCCTACAAAATTCCTATGACAAAAATGACATAAGCGAATTCTATAAGCGTTTAAAAAAGTTTTTACAAACAGAAGAGGATGTAGAGCTTTTCTGCGAACTTAAGTTTGATGGACTTGCTATGGAACTTGTTTATGAAAACTCCTCGCTTCATGCGGCTATCACTCGTGGAGACGGAATCATCGGAGAGGATGTACTTGCAAATATGAAGACTCTGAAACAGATTCCTCTTCAACTAAACCAAAAAGACATTCCTGTCTTTGAGGCTCGCGGTGAAGTTGTGATGGAGAAGTCGGCGTTTTTGGAGTTAAATAATTATCAAGAAGAAGAAGGCCTAAACACTTTCGCTAACCCAAGAAATGCTGCCGCAGGAAGCATTCGCCAACTAGATCCTCGGGTGACCGCTAGTCGCAAACTTAGCATGTTCTGCTATGCAACAGGAGTTGTAGAAGGTATCAACTTTGAGTCCCAATCTGAATTACCAAAACTTTTTAACGACCTAGGTCTTAAAGCGATGCAAGTTGGTGATTTTAAGAGCTTTTATAAAGACTTGAATCAGTTTACTGAAAAGACAGAGGCACAGAAAAAAAAGTTAATTGAAAAATGGAAAAACCAACTAAGCTTTGTTTGTAAAAACGATGAAGAGGCTATCCAATACTATGAAATAATCCAAAACATTCGCCACGAGCTAAATTTTGATATCGATGGCATTGTAATCAAGACCAACTCCATTGCCCTTCAAGAAGAATTAGGCTTTATTGCACGAAGCCCTCGATGGGCAAGTTCGGCAAAGTTTGAGCCAGAACAAGCTGAGACAATAATAGAAAAAATCCAAATCCAAGTGGGCAGAACTGGCGCCTTAACCCCTGTAGCAATCATGAAGCCAGTGATTGTTGGTGGGGTTACTGTTAGTAACGCCACCTTACATAACCAAGATGAAATTGATCGAAAAGACGTTCGAGTAAATGACAGTGTAATAATCCAAAGAGCCGGAGATGTTATTCCCGAAGTCGTTAAGGTACTTAAAGACAAGCGTCCAAAGGATTCCGTCCCCTTCTTGCTCCCAGAAAACTGTCCCGTCTGCGATACTCCTGCCAAAAAAGATGAAGGAGAAGCCGTTCTTCGTTGCCCTAATCCTGCCTGCCAGGCAAGGGTGCAAGAAAACTTAAAACACTTCGTCTCCCGCAAGGCTATGAATATAGATAAACTGGGCGACAAGATCATCGAGCAATTGATTGATTCAGGATTAGTTTCAAAGTTTTCTGACATTTATAAACTTGAGTCTGAAAAACTCCTACAGCTAGAGCGCCAAGGAAAGAAATCGGTCGATAATCTCCTTAGCTCGATTGAGAAAAGTAAAAAAACAGAGCTAGGACGATTTATTTATTCGCTAGGAATTCGCTTTGTTGGCGAACAAACAGCAAAAAGTTTAGCGCAAAACTTTGGAAGCATGGAGGCCTTATTATCGGCCAGTGAGGATGAGTTAATGGCCATCGATGACATCGGACCAAAAGTTGCCCAGTCGGTAATTGAGGCGATCCATCAAGATAATTTTGTTTCTGAAGTTAGAGAGCTTATCAGTGTTGGTATTCAATTTAAAGAGATCAAAGAAAAGTCTTCAGAGAAGTTTGCGGGTTTAACTTTTGTTATAACCGGAACTCTATCTGTGCCAAGAAATCAAATCAAAAGCTTTATCGAAGACAATGGTGGCAAGGTAACAGGATCAGTTTCTAAAAAAACATCCTATTTGGTTCTTGGTGAAGATGCCGGAAGTAAGCTAGCGAAGGCAACTGAGCTTGGCGTGCCAAGCCTGTCTTGGGATGAGCTTCAAAATCTCCAATAAAAAAAGCCTAGGATAAACCTAGGCTTCGTAACTCGATCTTTATTTAAATCTTATAAATGATCCGTAACGATATCACGAGCCATTACAGTTTTACGACCGTCAGCTTTAGCGTTTTCAATTCCACGCTTGCAAAGAGCCTCAACTGCTTGAGATAAAGAGTCGATAGTTTCAGATGCAGTATTACACTGTCCGTTTTCTTTAATGTATTTTTTAACTTTACTAGTTACTACTAAAACATCAGCCATATTAATCCTCCCGGTATGTTCAAGTTCCAAAAAAACTTGGCTCCATTATTAAAGCCTTTGCCGCCCCGTGATTGCAAGTCGAAATTTATTTTCGTTAAAAAGGTCCTAAATTAGTAATTTCTTGTTGAATTACAAATGCTTATCTGTACAAGTTAAACTAAGTTGTTAAATTGAAATTAAAAATAATTGTGTTTCATCTCTAAAATATCGACCTCTGGCCTAATCCCTATGCAGTTTTTAGGCCTCTTTCTAAAAAGGCTGTGCTAACCTATTATGCAAATGACAGATTCAGAATCAAATATGGAAGCAAAGGACAAGGAAGACATAGCTCTATTTACAGCTGTGATTAGCGACCTACATTTGTGCGAAGCCGAACCAATCGACCCCAATAGACCTCTTTGGAAAAAGTTTAAAACCAAAGAGTTTTTCTTCGATGATGTTTTCGTAAATTTTTTAAAGGAAATAGAACAGCGAGCAAGTCGTCGTGCTGCTAAACTAAATAAAGACTTTCAAATCGAATTAATTCTAAACGGAGATATCTTCGACTATGACTCCGTTACGCGCTTACCTGAAGACCCCATCTACAAAGTAAGTTGGTTAGAAAAACGACGTGGACTTTTTCCTGAAGAAGAAAAAAGTTTATATAAAACTGAAGTGATAATGAAAGACCACAATGTATTTTTTGAAGCCTTATCCAACTTTATAAAAAGTGGGCATAAAGTAGTTTTCGTCGCTGGTAATCACGACGTTGAATTTCTATACCCGAAAGTACAAGAAAAAATCGTTGAGCTTCTAGAGCTTCCTGATGAAGCCAAGAGCTTAGTGCGCTTTTGTAGTTGGTTTTACATTTCTAACAAAGACACCTTGATTGAACATGGTCACCAATACGACCCTTATTGTGTCGTCCAAAACCCTATCCACCCCTTGATTCGACTTTTTAATCGCGTAGAGCTTCGACTGCCCTTCGGAAACTTGGCTTCTAGATATATGGTTAACGGAATGGGATATTTCAATCCACATGTTGATTCCAATTACATTATGACTATTAAAGAGTATGTGAGTTTCTTTTTACGATATATGCTACGCACGCAACCTCTTTTAATGCTTACCTGGCTTTGGTCTGCTAGTGCTACTTTTTTAAAATCTTTCGCAGATCGATTATTGCCTGCCATGAAGGACCCTTTAACTACAGAAACAAAAATCGAAGAAATCGCCAATCTAAGTAACGCTAGTCCAAGAATGGTTAGAGAGCTTAATGAAATCAAAGTTCATCCGGCAAGCTCCAGCCCTATTTTAATTGCGAGAGAACTTTGGCTGGACAGAGCTTTTTTAATTCTATTTTTCTTTCTGGTCATCATTCAGATTTTTGCCTTTATCAAATTATCTTTTGATATAAGTTTTTTCTGGATGTTAATTCCGATGGCCATCTTTATTCCATTTTTCATGTTCTACACCAACTCACTTCGCAGTGCTGTTCACGAATTTAAAGAACCGCAGGAAAGAATTTTGAACCTTTCTTCCTACATTTGCAAGGTTGATAGAATTGTTTATGGTCACACTCATATCGTACGTCATGAATACATTGGCCTGATTGAGCACCTTAATCCAGGAACATGGTCCCCTGCTTTCTTGGACGTTGAATGCACAAAAGAATATTCCAAAAGGTTATATGTTTGGATTGAACCTCAAGAGGACAAAGAACATAGAGAAGCGAAGCTAATTGAAGTAAAAAAATAAATCCAGGCCGAGAAAGTGCTCTCTCCCCTATTTCCAAGACTCAATTGGGCTTTTTCGGCCACAAAAAACGATTTTTTCAAGCCTCCTAGACCTTATAAAAAGTGCGAAAACCCCAAACAAAACAGCAACTTAATAAGCTGTGTAGATAGTTACACAATTTTTCCACCAATCTTAGACCATTCCAGCGAAAAAATGGCTAATATGGTTTTCATTGGGAAACAAAAAGGCTTCCGAGTAAGCCTATTAAATCGGTCATGGATTTTAAGGAGTCAGTGATGGGTGTTGAAAATACCAGAAAAATTTTGCCAGAAGACAAGACTCTTGAAAAAGAAGAGTTTTTTTTCAAGGGGATTGTCCTGGACAAAACTAAAAGTAAGAAACCAAATAAAGTTGAACAGATCAATAGTGATGTAAAAGAAACTACGATCAAAGACATTGATTTAAACAGTAAGTAAAACAACGATCCAATTTCAAATTTTTGTATTTTGGATCTTTATATATGCCTCACAGTGAACGGGAGGCGCAACCCAAGCGCCTCCCAAGAATTTTTGGAAATTAATTTTATGAAAAACTTTATTTTTTGCTTTCTAATTTTTATCGGACTCGATCTAATCTGGTTTCAGGTTTTTATGAAAAGCTTTGCCACAGAGCAATTAGGCTTTCACCTGCAAACAAGTCCTGATGGTAGTCTGCAAGCAAATGTTCTTGCTGCCGTACTCGCCTACCTCTGTATGACAGTTTTGTTTCACTTTTTTATGGCACCAACTATCAAAGAGCTTTCAACGCAAAAAGCTCTTTTAAGCGCCGCCATTTTTGGTCTAATGATCTTTGGCGTATTTGATTTAACAAATTTAGCATTACTAAAAAGCTACCCTATAAAATTCGTAGTCGTAGATATGCTTTGGGGATTTTTTCTATTTCCTAGCACCTACTACATTTTAAAGTTAATAGGAACTAAGTCATGAAAACCGCTATTGTAACCGGCTGTGCCGGACTAATTGGAAAAAAAATCGTCGAAGACTTTCTTGCTAAGGATTGGAAGGTCATAGGAATTGACATACAGGATTGTGATTTAGAAAAAGAAAATTTTGAATTTAAATATTGTGACCTTCGAGAAGAAGATCAAATCGAAGATATTTTTAGGCAGACCCCCCGCCTAGATCTTTTAGTAAACTGCGCAGCCAAAACAGATCAACCAAGGATTCCCCTCGAAAAACTTTCCTTGGATGAATGGAACTTTGGCTTAAGCATAAATCTGACATCTTATTTTCTATGCGCTAAACACGCATGCCCCCTACTTAAGAAAACTAGTGGAAGTATAATTAACATCTCATCCACTCGTGCCTTTATGTCAGAAGAAAATACGTTTATATATACCAGCGCCAAAGGTGCGATTCAGTCATTAACACACTCTTTAGCCGTGAGCCTTTCCCCTCACATAAGAGTAAATTCAATTAGCCCTGGTTGGATCGATGATGAATCTGCTGAGCACACAGAGGAAGAAAAGAATTTTCACCTCTCTGGTCGCGTTGGTAAACCCTCAGATATTAGTTCTTTGTGTTTGTATTTAGCATCAGACAAATCCCACTTTTTAAACGGTGAAAACATCACCGTGGATGGTGGCGTTACAAAAAAGATGGTCTATCCCTAAATCATCGATCCAAGCTCTGGATTATTGACCATCTGTAACAAAGAATACTTCCTTCAATCATTCATTGCCCGGCAACTTCGATGCTAAGTTGCCGGGTGTCTTTTTAAAAAACGATCCCTTCGTATCATTTTGATACAACATGGCTTTGACAGCCTTCGCCCCAAAACGTCATCTATAGAAAATCCATTGATGCCATCGAGCTCAGATGCCTTTTACTTTGATTTGACCGAACTTTGCTGGTCCATTCATTGCAATTTAAAGGGCTATGAAAGCAAATAAGAACAAAAAAATCAAAAATTCCAATAAGTTAGAAGATCTCTCGCTTGCATGTCGTCTTTTTGTATACATCCTTGTTGTTGCCAGCCTTCATTTCAACCAAAGTCACCTACAAAGCCTCATGATCTCTTTTTTCCCTAAAATGAGCGGGCAGAGTATTTCTATAAAACAAGCAAGAGTTCATAATCCAGATTTAGAGCTAGACCTATTAAAAGAAAGACTAAAACTTGAAAGTCTAAAATCTCGAAATGACTTTTATGAGTTTGATAAAAAAATCGCAATGGACGATTTTTTTAATAAAATTCATAAAGACTTTAAGGTTTCAAAAGACATGAAAAACCGAGTGTCTTTTTGGTTTGATGTCTATGCCAAATATGACCAAAACCAACATATCATTCATCATGCTAAATACCCTTGGATCGTTTTTGATGTTGTTGATATTAGTTCTATTAAAAATAATATGAAGCTACATCGCTGGACACGATACCATAGAGCAAATGATCTGGTTAAAAACCGAAGAAAGCAAATTCGTAAGACTTATAAAAAGCTTAGTAAATTAAAAAGATTCGACCGATTGAATTCCGAGGAATTACGTCTCTTAAAGTTATTAAGATCTACACCGGGTAAATTTCGTGATCGCCTTAGACTTGCTGCTAAAAATGTTCGCTCTCAAACTGGACAAAGAAACTTCTTTGAAGAAGGTTTAGATCGCTACTCACAATGGATTCATGAAATAGAAAACACTTTTAAAAAACATAGGCTTCCCCTTGAACTAACGAGGATTCCCTTTGTTGAGAGCAGTTACAATCCTGAGGCCACCTCTAAGGTTGGTGCTAGTGGTGTGTGGCAGTTAATGCCAAGTATAGGTAAAAAGTTTTTAAGAGTGAATGATAAGATCGACGAAAGAAATGATCCAATTTTGTCTGCCAAAGCTGCCGCTAAACTTTTTAAAGAGAACAAGATGATCTTGAGAAAATGGCCTCTAGCAGTGACAGCTTATAATACTGGTCCCGGCCTAGTTAAGCGCGCTATGAGGAAAACCAGAACGGATAAGATTCATCATCACATCGATAAATTTCACGCCGGAGCTTTTGGATTTGCAGCAAAAAACTTTTATGCTTCCTTTTTGGCGGCACTGCATGTTGAAAAATACCAGGATCGCTTTTTCAAGATTAGAAAGTTAGAAAAGCAAATTTCAAAGCTGGAAGCTTCTAATTCTCAATCACTGAAATATAACCAGGAGATGCTATAAACAATTGGCTTGTAATCAAACCTAAGCTTGAACTTTGAAGGCTATGAAGACCTGGGGCAATGCCTTGAACAAACACCAATGAGTAGCTTAGCATCTGAGTTTCATTAAAAATTTGCTCTAAACTGCCTTGAGCATTTAGACCATAAACACTCTGCCTTTCAAAAGAAATTTTCCTATGGTTCAACTCTAAAGAATCAACGGCACTACTTGTGTAAAAAGCTAGTATCGGCAGACTTGGATCTAATTTTTCTTCGAAAAGAGACTTTTTAAATGCTGGTAAAAACTTAGAATAGACTTGTTCTTCTCGATTCACAAAATGAAATCTATGCGGAAGATAGTTTAAACCTGGCCAATACTCCACTTGGTGAAAGGCCTTATTTTTTAAGTAGGTGTATTTTACTTTATCCTGTGCGCCAACTTGGTACTTATCTTCTAGTCCTAAAATTTGAAAAGAACTCCTTAGACTTTCACCAGATGCATAGTCGGCAACTTGCAACTGCAGACTCTTTTTCTCTGCCATAGAAAAATCTACTTTGGTTACTGCCTGAGGCTCTGTATATGCAGTCATTGATACCAGGGTATTATTTCTTTCTATTCTAACTTGATGGTTGTCTGCACTCACATTAACAAACAAAAACATTCCTGATCTTGAGCTTTGTTCTAAAGCCATATCTGGAATCATAAAGTCATTTAAGTAAATGGGTCCTACCGCATTTTTATCCGTAATTTGAGCGACAAAACCAGAACTGTCTTTTAAATTTGAAATCCTACCAAATACATAAGATAGCTGGGGATCAACATATTGACCTTGGCTTTTTAAAAGCTCCTCAATCTCTGCAACATAGCTTTTATTCAAAAGCTCCACTCGATTCGATCTACCTGCCTGCAAAATTTGAATCTGCTTTAAACCATCTGAAGACTCTAGAGAAGTAACAAAATTGGAATGCCTCGAATAACTTTCGTCGATATAAACCGACTCTAAAATCTTTACTTCATTCCGGCCATCAATCAGCATTTTTACAGTTTCATTTTCCATCACACCACTTAAGAGTAGTTCAAAGCCCCAACTCAGCGGCTTTAATTCAATCTCAAGCTCTATGTCATTTAAACTGTTTTTTAATTCTTTGTAGCTATGGGCCAGCAGCCTTCCTGCAGCATCTTTGTATCTTGTAATTAGGCCGATAACACCTTTTGTGATATGTACTGGAAAATCAGGGTCATCCAAACTAAGATCTACACTAGTTTCCCTTCCATCTTCATAAATCAACGAAACATCTACTTTGGAACTAGGGCCGAGATAAGCTAAGCCTTCTAAAAATCTTAATTTTGCTCTTATTAAATAATCATTAACCACATCAGAGAGCCCCGAGCTGATTAAGTCTAAACTCTCAAAGTCGTAGCCACTGGTTTTAAAAACTTGTTCTGGTTTTCTTTGGGAGAACATATAGTCTGAGGCTGTTAGACTTAAGACACTCTCTCTTTGGTTGGGATCGACTTTCCCTAAATTAACTGACGCCAAGACCTGAGAGCCTTCGTTTTGCCCAGTCTTGCTTGAGGCATCAGATTCCTTATTGCTTGATGCCTTCAGTGAGTTTTGTTTTTGATTTACCTTTACATTTCCTGCGCTTAGCTGTGAGGAAGTCTTGGAAGTGTTATAACTAACACTAAGCACTCTCTTAGTTTCAGCCCCCACTTTTAGCTCGTTAACTCGCGCTTCAATCTCTTGAACAACGGGATCTTTCATTGGAGTTTCTTCTTTAAGAGCATAAAGCTCTTCAAGAGCCAAAGAATTTAAGCGGTTAAACATTCCGTGGTTTTGGGTAAAGCCAAGCTGATTGATGAATGATTTTTTTTCTTCAGCAATAACTTTTCTTTCCCATTGATTCATATCAATGTCAGTCTTAGCCAAGGCTTCGGTAGACTCACTTTCCATTAATTTCTTTGCATCCGCTTTTGAAATCCGTAAAGCCGATGCATTTTCATCAATGTATTTGTATTTACCTAGAATGTAATCCTCTTTACTAAGACGAATCCCTTCTTTTAAATTGATTATTTGCGGTCTAACATACTTTTCATCAGGTATAAGTTGGGTCGTTGCGATCGTATTAATTTCGTCAAACTCACTAATATCAACTTTAAAGTCTTCTAGCTTTGCGTCCCTTAAAGCTGCTAAGAGAATAGAAGACTTAGGAATTTGTACCTGTAATGCTTCTTGAATGTAAATGTGGTTGGTCTTACCAGAGCGTTCAGAATTAAAAAAGGCAAAACAAAAGACTAAAATACTTAACAAGTATTTTTTCGATGCCTCTTTTTTATAAAGGTGTCGATTGTAATGACTAAATCGCATCCTTGCCTTTAATCACGCATCTTCATGATGCGTTTAAATCTATATTAATAAAATTCTTTTAGCTCGGTATAAACAGAACCAAAGAAAGCTAAAGCTCTAGTAATATTGTATACTTAGAATGGGCGAAAATCATCAATAAGGTCAGCACCCTCATGACGTTGGACTAGCCTTTTTTTGATTTTTTCATGGAGGGATTTTGCAAACTCAACATTTTCCCCTGTTGGGTAGTATTTGGTAAGTCCTAGTTCCTCAGTTTTTACTGAGATTTCCACAGTGTATGGCCTAGTAACGCCAAGTATTACGACTTTAGCCCACGCTCTTTCCAACAATTTTCCATTTTTGGTTTTTCCAGGGCGTTTGGCGAATCTTCCGGGCAACTGAAATGCTTCGAAATACATTTCTCTACCATTGGGACTTGTAGACTCTAATTCAGACGGAACTACATCGAGAATAATTCTCTTTAAAAGATCCAAGCTATAAGGAAGGGGCTCCGATTTAATCCCTGTCGAAGAACAAGAAATAAGAGCCCCAGTCATAAAAGTTAAAACAACTTTTAACATAAATTATTTTGGTACTTTTTCTGCATCCGCTAAGAATTTAGCAATTCCAGCATCTGTTAATGGGTGGTTTCCTAAACCTTTCATTACGCTGTAAGGAATAGTTACTACATCAGCCGCTAATAAAGCAGAATCCAAAACATGAGTTGGGTTACGAACACTGGCAACCAAAACTTGTGTTTGAAAATCGTAGTTTCTGTAGATTTGAACCATTTGCTCAATAAGGTCTAAACCAATATTTCCGATATCGTCTAAACGACCAACAAACGGAGAAACATAAGTAGCACCAGCTTTAGCTACTAACAATGCTTGAAGTGGAGAGAAACAAAGAGTTACGTTTGTTTTAATTCCATCTGCAGCAAAACGACGAGTAGCAATTAAACCGTCTTCACACATTGGGATCTTAACGATAACGTTGTCAGCGATTTTAGCTAACTCAAGACCTTCTTTGTACATTTGCTCAGCTTCAAGGCTAATTACCTCAGCGTGAACCGGGCCACTAACTTCAGAACAAATTTCTTTGATTACTTCTGCGTTAGACTTTCCAACTTTTGCGATTAAACTAGGGTTTGTAGTAACACCATCAACCCAACCACGTTTGTTTGCTTCTCTGATTTCATTAATATCAGCTGTATCGATAAAAAACTTCATATTGTCTCCTTAAAGTATTCGAACAAAATCTAATTACCAGCACTTGGGCTTTGAAGCAGCTCTTTACCCTGTGCAAAAAAATAATCTGCTACTTTTATCTTTCGATTACGAGCAATTATCTCCAAGCTTTCCTCTAAAATAGGGTGCTCATATTTTGGCCAAAGCTCTGCACTTGCTAAAACCCAATCAGGCCTCTCGAGCCACTTTGGGTTTGGTAAATTTATATTTGGTAACATAAACACATTGTCAGAAAAGAACAGTAGATAAAGGTGTATGCTGCCATGCGCAAGTAGCTCATTGAAGGTCTTTTGCTTAGTTTCCAGTCTTTTTAAAAACTCAATTGCATCTAAATCGCTTTGCACGGAAAAGGCCACACTAATGCTTTTAGCGGCAGCAAGCTTTACACTTTTCGTGGAGCGCCTTGATACATCAAATTCACTCACCTCATAAATTGAAGATATAGACATCAGCTCAAATTCACTATCAATCCAAGAGGTGATTTCCTTTAAGACCTCAGTATCACTAATCTCTTTAGCTTCCGCTGCAAGCATTAACTTTTGCACAACCAATCCCTCTACTTAAAACATATCATCCATGGAGTAGAAACCTTTGTCTTTAGCCTGCATCCAAAGCGCGGCTTTCAATGCGCCTTTCGCAAAGACCTCTCTGTTGTAAGCTCGATGTGTTATTTGGATTTCTTCTTCCGGGCTCATTGCATACAACTCATGAACTCCGAAAACGCCACCACCACGCATATCAGTTACAGGAACTTCTTTACCCACCACATCTTCTGTGGCTTTTTGTAAATACTTAGCCGTTCCACTTGGGCGATCAAGTTTATGAATATGATGAGCTTCGTGAAGGTGATAGTCCCAGTCCTTTGCTGCATTTAAACTCTTTAGCATATGCTTAAAAATAGCCACACCTAAGCTCATATTCGGAGACCAAAAAACAGCATTTTCTTCAGAATATTTTTTTAGATCCTCAATTTGACTATTACTGTAGCCAGTAACTCCAGATACTAGCTTTAAAGAATGCTCCCTGCAAAAAGCTAATACACTAGGAGTAGCCTCTGGCAAACTAAAATCAATCAAGATTTTACAATCTTTAGAAAGCTCTTTTACTTCAGAAATATTTCTTCCTAGTTCACTTACGCATTCTGCCCCGAAGGCTTCTTGGTTTTTAACAATTGCCTGCCCCATGCGTCCACGAGCACCCATTAATGCATATTCAAACTTCATCTATAAAACTCCAAGTTTTTTAAGCTCTGATTTAAGAATTTCTGAATGCCCAGAGGTACATGCCACCAAAGGCAGTCTTACTTCAGCAGTTTCTAAGATATTCATATGCTTCAGACTCTCTTTAACAGGAACGGGATTAGGCTCTGCAAAAAGTTGATCACAAAAAGCCATGTACTTTTCGAATTCTTGCAGACAAGATCGATCCCCTTCTTTTGCTTGCTTCGTCCAGCTAACAAATTCTTTTGGAATCACATGGCTAATCACACTTATCACCCCAGTACAGCCAGAAAAAATTGACTCTAGGTAGGTACCATCATCCCCCGACAATAAGGCAAAATCATCAGAGGTTTTATCTTTATATTGTTCGAACAAATCTGGTTTTCCACTCGCCTCTTTTATTCCTACTATGTTTTCGATCTTTGATAACTCAACAACAGTTTCCACCGCTAAAGAAGTAATGGTTCTTCCCGGAACATTGTAGAGTAAAATTGGTAGCTTAGTAGACTGAGCGATTTTACTGAAGTGCTGCTTTAAACCTTCTTGGGTGGGTTTGTTATAGTAAGGTACGACAGATAAAATCCCATCTGGGTTTAAGGACTCAGCTTTTTTTAAATTTTGAATCACTTTGTCTGTTGCATTTCCACCTACTCCTAAAACAATTTTCATCTCAGGCTTAAGCTCACGAGTAACGCGCACCTGCTCTTCGATTTCACTCCACTCTAGGGTTGGGCTTTCACCAGTAGTACCGTTAATCACAATAGCCGTCACACCATTGTCCCACTGAAAATTTAAAAGCTTTTTAAAGCTATCTAAGTCTAGTTGATTCTCTTTAAACGGACTCACAATCGCAGTCATAACTGTATTAAAATTCATTTTAATCTACCTTTCCTTCAAAAATTATTTCAGCATCTCCAATCAAGTAAACACTGTCATTTGTCTTGCGAATATTCACCTGACCACCTGGAAGTTGAAGGCGAATACTATCGCCCAAATCAGAATGTCTTTTTAGAATATCAAGGCCACATGCTGCCGCACCCGTTCCACAAGCAAGAGTGAAATCTTCAACTCCCCTCTCAAAACTAACTGCGAAAAACTGGTCTTGTTTTTTATACCACAAACTTACATTTGCCCCTTTGTCGTTTAGGCAATTTGGAAATCGATTTTCTCTACAGAATTCTTTGATGGCTTCATCTTTAATGTCGAATTTTTTTTCAAAAACATAATGCGGAACTCCCGTGTTCCACACATTTCCTTGAGATTCCTCTGCCACAAATTGGCAAATTGGCATTTTTACTGAATAGAGCTGATTTACCACTTCAATTTCAGTTATACCGCCACCTGTGGTCAAATTTACTGGTGATTTACCGCCAAGTTTTTCAATAAACAATTTTGCAACAGCTCTACTAGCATTTCCACACATTTCCGCCGTTGAACCATCGGAGTTATAAAAGTCCCAGTGTAAATCATTGTCAGATTTTTTATCTAAAACTAAAAAGCCATCTGCACCGATAGAGAGCTTTCTTTCGCAAAGTTTTTTTGCGTAGTCTGCGCGTCGGCTTTTATCTGGAGCTTCGCCCTCTAGCATAACAATAAAATCATTGCCCGAGGCTTGTACCTTATAAAATTTCATTTCTTTTTCTTCTTTTCGTCTTTTTTATCTTCTAGGTAATCCAAAACTTCTAAAGAACCTGGGTCTATCGTTTGATTGTCTTCCAATAGCCAAGCTTTTGGCTGAGGTTTACCGCGTCCAATTTCAGCTTGAACCCCAGGGGGAATTGGATCGTTTTTAACGCCACAGGCGCTTAGAGATAAAAATAAAAACATGCTAGCTTTTTTCATGTCGCTTACTTTACAACTTTTTGAATGCTAGTTCCAGAGAGAAGTTTATACTTTTCTTTTACGCTATCCGTCTCTTTACAGCTTCGAGGGTCCCTTTGCTGCTGCTCTGACTGTTTTTTCAATTTTCGATTACAGAGATCTACATATTTAGCAAAATACTTTAAATACTCATCAGCGCCTTGGCCTCTATACATGACACCTAAAAAGTAATACTTATCAGGTAATTCTTGATCCTCAATTTTAGCAAACCAAAGCTTAGCCTCATCATAAGAGCCATCAACCATATAGGCTTGGCCCAAAGAAAGCCTGAATAAATCATCTTCTTTAATAAGACTATCTTTTTGCATGAAAGCAAGAAGCTGCTCCGGTTCCCCAGAACAACCTAAAGCAAAGGCTTTTAAATATACCAAACTCTCTTTGTAGGGATTTTCCTTTAAGGCTCGATTCGCCCAGCTTAAAGAGGCATCACATTCCCCTTGCAACAAACGAATTCTCGCAAGTTCTTCCATTGGGCGCGTATTCAAAGCTTCCATGGACTGCACTTCTTCAAAGCCTTTTGCTGCTTCAGCTAAAGAAATTGTTTCCTTAGCCTTTCCCAATTCAAAAGCCTGTAGGCTTTTTGCTTCATAAAAAATCTCCGAAACTTTTTTTAGCATTTTAATCGCTTTAAGTCGGTTTTCGCTTTTTAAACCCTCTTTTTCAAGGTAGTCGCGCAAAACCTTTGTGGCTTGCAGGCGATCCCTTTGTAAGCTTAAGTTTTTAGCTTTGGTCAAAACCAGGTCTAAGTCATTCGCCTTTGCACCAGGAGTCCAAGCAAAAGAAAGGCAAAAGGTGGCCAAAGTTATACTTTTTAAAATGTTTCTTTTTTTAATTACAATATCCATAAGCATTTAATTTTATTGTAACATCAGCAAACACGGATGGGCCAATAGATTTTTCGTTGAATAATAATGCCGGGTAGAATCATTAGAACAGCTCATGTTTTTTCAAGCTTGATTTGTCATCACTATAAAACCAATGGGTAATTTACTGACTTCTCTCTGGCTGATCAATAACTAAAAAAATCGTCCTTTTTCAAGCACGCTTAAATTATTTTAAGAGCTCAAAAACAGTGGCTTTAGATATTCTATCCTATACTGTAACGAGCAATCTTGTTCAAAATTGAAGTTTCGAATTAATAAGGTTTAGGCCTTCTGTATTAACCTCTGCTTTTATTAGATTATCAGTCCAAGACTTTCAGGTATGCGGGAAGCCCTAAAAACTGCCCGCTAGAAAATTATAAGGTAGTTTCGCCAATTCCACCAATTAACACTTCTCTTGGTTTTGAGCCATTAGCCGGTCCAACAACCCCTTCGTTTTCAAAAATTTCAATCAAACGAGCCGCTCTTGGGTAACCAATTCTAAACTTCCTTTGAATGTAAGAAGCAGAAACTGATTTTTGGGTCGATACAAAAGATAGTATTTCATCATAGCGATCATCAGCATCTGGAGACAATTCATTGTCCCCGCCGGCATCATCACCGTAGCCGCCACCAGAGCCATCTAACATTTTCATCGCTTCATCATCAAATTCTGGTTCACATTGCTCTGCCCAAAAGTTCATTACTGATGAAATTTCGTCTTCAGAAACCCAAGGTCCATGATGTCGCATTGGTTTTGGTACACCTGGAGCCAAGTACAACATATCCCCTCGCGCAAGTAATCGCTCAGCACCTGACTCATCTAGAATAATTCTAGAATCCATCTTTGAAGCCACTTTAAAACTGATTCGTCCAGGGATATTGGTTTTAATTAATCCGGTCACTACATCTTTACGCGGCGACTGCATAGCGAGAACCAAGTGAATTCCACAAGCACGTGCCATTTGAGCCAATCGAACCACCGAGGCTTCAACATTGCTCTTATCAACAGCCATCAAGTCACCAAACTCCTCTACCACAATGACTATATAAGGAAGTTTCGTGTAATGATAAGTTTCACTGCGCTTATTTGCTCGAAGTAATTCTTCATTTACCTCAGCATGTTCATCAAGTTGCTCTTTGGTGAAGTCTTTTATTTTTTCATTAAACTCTTCTAAGTTTCTCGCACCAAAACGTGACATTGAACGGTAACGCTTATCCATTTCCTTAATCGCCCACTTTAATGCGCTAACCGCTTTTTTCACTTCACGAATTGGCGGCATAATTAAATGAGGAACCTTATGGAATGCAACCAAATCAACCTGTTTGGGATCCACTAAAATCAATTTTAAAGTTTCAGGAGAATGCTTGAACAACAATCCTGTCAAAGCCCCAACAACAAATACCGATTTACCTGAACCCGTAGTACCGGCAACCATTAAGTGAGGCATTTTTCTTAAATCAACCACTTTGGAGTGCCCACTAGCTTCTTTTCCGAGAGCCAAAGGAAGGGTGAAATCGTCGCTAAAGAAATTGCTCTCAGCGATAACTTCCTTTAAGTAAACGGTTTCGCGAACGCTATTAGACGTTTCAATTCCAACTACATCTCGACCAGGTATCGGCGCAATAATACGCACTGACTCTGAGCTTAATGCTAATGATAAATCATCCGCAAGTTCTGTGATTTTTGATATTTTCACATCACTATTAGGCTTGTATTCAAACATAGTTACCGCTGGCCCTGGTTTCACCGCAGTCACTTTACCTTTCACATTAAACTGACTCAACTTGTCTTCTAACAATTCTGTTTTTCTTTTTAACTCTTTTGGATCAAGTTTAACCGCAGACAAAGGAGGGTCTTCTAAGTGATTAACTTGCGGCATTTCCCAGTTAGCCACTCGTCGTTTTTGTTTAACTTTAATTCTTTTCTTACGCTTTGAAGCTTTAGCTTCTTGAGGTTTCATTTGAAAACGCGCTGAAGTTTCGCCGATTTCTATCTTCAATTGAGGATCCGCATCAGCATCTTCCTCATCTTCTTCTGCCAACTCTAAAGTATCGCCATCCTCTTCTGCTTCATCTTCATAGTCTTCTTCGTATTCTTCCTCATACTCTTCTTCTTCTTCTTCGTATTCATATTCTTCATCGTCTTCGGAAGCTTTCGTTCCTAGAAGAGATTTTGGATTCATCTTTCTTGCTAGATTTCTCCAGAAATTTGATTCTTTTGTAGATATCTCTGGTCCCTGCCTGGACTCCTGCCATTCTAGATACCTATCATGAACTTTTTCATACAAGGCTTTAAGTACCGCTCTTGGCCCACGAAAAAAGTATTCAATGGGTTTTTCCGTATAAAGGATGAAAGAAATCAGAGTTAGAGTCCACAACATGACGCCAACACCAATTTTATTCAAATAGTCACTTAATAAAATGGATATACCGTGTCCTAAAAGACCGCCCACATATACGCTGTCATTAAACAGAGCTTTTTCAGTAATATATAGAGAAGAAAGACTGGAAACACATACGATGAACAAAATCGCCCAAACAACTTGAGCTTTTTTAAACTCTAATTCTATTCCCAAAAGAGAAACATAAGCAGCCCTTAAGAACAATGCAACAAAACACCAAGCACTAAGACCAAAGCTTTGGTATAAAAAGTCAGCGAGAAAACTACCAATGATCCCGCAAAAGTTATGAACCTCACGTACAACTCCTGATGCTGAGTTCAGCGACGGATCTTCTGGGTTAAATGAAAACAAGGCTAAGGAAAAAAAGATTCCCGCGCTTAGCCAAAGTACTACCTTAATGTCTCGTTGAAATTTCTCTGCTAGTGTCGTCACCCTTCCAGCATAGAATAGCTTTGAATTTAAGGGTACAAACGAGACTGATAGCTTAGGGCTTAGGTCTGAGCTTTTTAGTTTTTTTATCCTAAAGTCTGTGTTGGTGTTTTGGTTTAGAAGCTTATCCTTAAAAAGCTTGTTAAATTTTAATTTTGTAAACAACTAATAGATAGCGATTTAGTTTAGACGGTTTGGTATCTAGCCAGGTTTTTAATTTTATAGATAAATAAAATAAGAAATTCATAAAAAGACGAATTTGAAAAAGTAAGAACTTCAAAAATTTGATTTTCGATTCAGATTATTATTGTTGTTCAGAAATTATTTTTCTTTGCGTCGTAAATTATTAATCCTTGCTATTGCTAGTATTGCAGAAAATACATGGATTTATTGGCTTTTAAAGGGGTTTCGGAGGCTTTTTTCGATCCAAAAAATACAAATGCAAGGGCTTTTTAGGAAATGCAGGGTGCAGCAATTCGATTTTCTAAAAAAATAAAAAAAAATAACTTAGCAGGTGCATAGATACTTGCACAATAATGAGGAAGAGGTTAAACCTTCATTCACGTTCTTGATAGGTATTATTAATTCTAAAAAAGGAAATGGTGTTGGGAGATATGTCACTTAGATCGAATCTTTCTAACAATCTGTTCGTTGCAAATTTACAAAACGTAAGTCTTGAGAGACTTGTGAAATCTAAACTTGAGGTTCTTTTTGAACAGCAAAAAGAGAGTAACGTAGAACTTTCTGATCTATACACTCTTGTAATGGAACAGGTTGAGAAACCTCTAATCGAGTTAGCTTTACGTTCTTATAACGGTAACCAAGTTCGCACTGCGCAAGCTTTGGGTATCAATAGAAACACATTAAAAAAGAAAATGGATCACTACAAATTAACTAAGAGATCTGTTCTTCAGGGAGCTCACAGCTCTTCTTACAGCAGCCCAGCTACTACTACTTTAGCTACGTCTGCAACGTACAACGTACCAGATACAAACATTCCTGGTTAATCTAACCAGATTCTTTGCTGATTTTATTAGTGAAGAGCTTCAACAGGCGCTAGTGGGCTTTCCATTAGCGTCTCGTTTACTTTTTGGGTCAAAATTTCTCTAATGTCTTCCATTTGAAGATTTTCAGGATCAATCCCCAATCTTTCGGCACGGCTGATGAATTCTTCAATTACGTCATTTTTGGGTAATCCAGATAATTCTACTATAATATCTAATAAATCCATCTTTGCCTCCTTGCAAAACTAAGCTTGGCTTCTTCCTTTAAGCCCCTCGCTTGAAACGACGATAGCACCTGATTTTTTGCAAACAAAGATTTGATAGGACTGAGAAACAAAACTGGACTGATGTAAGACTGCAACAATTTCAAAGTGGTAAAAAGATCACATCTTTAAATAGTCATGGTTTTAGCTACCAAAAGCTTTGCTTATAAGGAAGTCATATTTAAAGGTTCTGGATTTATTAAAGGATAAATCAAAAAGTTAATAGCAAGCTGATGCTATTTAATTACGGATCATTCAGCTTTCAATACTCCAACTTCTCCACTGTCTTCATTGGGAAGAGAATTAAAGCATGAACAAATTCATAAAAATTTGAGTCCTAAAAAAATATGAGGCAGCTATAGGGCCTTAAATTTCTTTAGCCTTTTCCTCATTAGGAAGACCAAAACTCTGATAAGCTCATTAAAACAAGAGTTGTTCTATGGCACAAAAGTCTCTCTGTAAATACGAGGGCCAAGTTATGGACAATTTAAAACTGTGCCAGAAAAATTTCGGAGCACAAGAGATATTGAATAGAGGAACATAACTATACTCCATCCGCAATTTAGTGAGTTATTAGCTCTCAAAGTTTTAAGGCCACTTTAAAAAGATTTATAAGCCAAATTGAGACGTATTTTTTTATAAATAGAATAAAGAATTTATAAATTGTTCCACTTAGTTGTGGATAGAAATACATTTAGATTTTCGAGATTCGTCCGAATCAAGTTATCACTTACTGGGAATAGAAATTATAAAAACTTATTTTAAATCCATCCGCAATTCAGTGGGCCAGATCTAAGAAATTAAGACAGGATTATCTATGTAGCTAAAAAACATTTTGCCCGAAGTTAAACTCCAGGCGCAAAGTTCTCTAGCTTATCAATATCCACATTGTCAGCAGACTCATCTTTAAATGGCTCTGGTTCATTCATAGCCTGGCTTGGCGCTGAAGAATCCATACTTGCTGGTGCCAAATTAAGGAAGGTACCAAATTGGCCTTTAAAGGCTAAGCGAATTGTACCCGTACTACCGTTACGCTGTTTTACAACAATAACCTCAGCTTGCCCTTTATATTGAGAGTTTTCCTTCTCATAATATTCATCACGATAAAGCATCATGATCACATCGGCATCCTGCTCAATTGATCCCGACTCACGCAAATCCGATAACATTGGACGCTTATCTGGCCTTTGTTCAACACCACGGTTTAACTGTGCTAGAGCAACAACCGGTATATCTAATTCTTTTGAGATTTCTTTTAGTGTTTTCGAGATCTCGGCAACCTCTCGCTCACGACTATCCACCCTAGTTTTTAAACTCATTAACTGAAGGTAATCGATAAAGATCATGTCTAAGCCATGTTGCGCTTTTAGCCTTCTACATTTAGATCTAATTTCGTGAGGACTCATGCCCGGAGTTTCATCCACAAACAACTTCGCATCACTTAAATGACTCGCGGCCTGGATTAGCTTTGGCCAAGTTGCATCGTTGATTTTACCAATACGTAAATCACCCATATTAACTCGAGCCTCAGAGGCTAACATACGCATCATCAAGCTTTCTTTACTCATCTCAAGAGAGAAATAGGCAACGCTTTTTGCCTGCCTTAATGTGGCTGCCTGAGCCAAGTTAAGACTAAAAGCAGTTTTACCCATTGCAGGACGAGCCGCCAAAATAATTAACTGACCACCTTGAAAACCAGATAATAGCTTATCAAGCTCTTTAAAGCCTGAAGCGATACCAACAACGTCTTCCTTTCTATGATAAAGCTCTTCGATATTAGCAATGGCTGTTTTAACAATTTCAGCAGAGCCAAACATACTATTTGTATTCTTAGACTCACTTAATTTAAAAATGGCCGCTTCTGCCTGATCCATAAAGCTTCCAACGTCTTCAAAGTCTCCCTGGTAAGCTTTTTCAATGGTCTCACCACTAGCTCGGATCATTTTTCTTAATAAAGAAGTTTCTGCAACGTATTCGGCATACTTTTCGATGTTTGCTGAACTCAATGTGGATTCTAGAATTTCGGCCAGATAAGTAGCGCCGCCAACTTGTTCTAGCATTTGCTTTTTTTGCAAAACATGAGTCACTGTTAATAAATCAACCGGTTCGCTTTTTGCGTTTAGTTGAACAATAGTTTCAAAGATAATTCGGTGAGCGGTTTTATAAAAGTCTTCTGAAGTTAAAGTACTTTGTACCAAATCAAAAGCTTGTTCATCCAACATTAAAGATCCAAGAACACTCTTTTCAGCCTCTAAATTTTGAGGTGGTATTCTTTCCGCCATTTCCACTCCTTAACAAAAATCTTTCGTGAATTTAGATTAGCACAGCAAAGCCAAAGAGAAAATAATTTGACCATCAAGTGATGAACTTTGCATTTAATCTAAAATCATTTTTAGCAAAAAATTCGCTATAAACAATCTCGAATTATATTGGGTAAGTCGCTGAAATTACTATGCTGAAATGCTCTACTCAAGGCTATCGAGAAGTGCTGCACTATTTATCTCATAGTGTATTTTCTAGGTCTAGCTTTAACTAGTTACTGAATTAGAGTTTCCATTGGTCTGAATTTTTCCCTAAAAATTTTTATAAAAATAACCTAAGTAAAAACTATCCCAAATGCTATTCAGCTTTAAAATCTAGCTAGCACAATGTGATCACCAATGAAGTGTCATTAGGCCTTAATTAAATGAACTAGCCGCTTAAATCATGAAAATGATTTGCCAACCCCTGAGGAAATTTTGATTTCACGGATTTAGCTCGATTTCTATTTTAATTGCGATGAATTCAGAAAAATATTTTAAAGCATCCCCCTAAAACTTAACTGCAATTAAAGGGCATAGTTTTTAAAAAGAAGGCAGTATTCTTGGGGCACAAACAGAACTGATATTAAAAAGACTCTTTAGTACTAAATTACTTCCTAAAAATTAGAATTACATAAAAGCAGGTAAACACAAGAAGCTCTGTATCGCCTTGCTCCAAACAAAAGCTACCCGATTCTATAAGAACCAGTTAGATACACATATTGCTGCAGACAAAAAAAGAAATTAGAGCATTAATAGCAATACTAAGTGTTTTAACCAATAAAAAGCCCTACCGAGTTTTACTCAGTAAGGCTCAATAAAATTTAACAGCAAAAAAGAATTAGGCTTCTTTTTCTACGTTAATTTTAATCTCAGCAGAAAGACCTTCGCCAATTTTATAAACAGCTTTGTGCTGTCCTAAAACTTTAATTTGGTCTTCAACTTCAAGATCTCTTTTATCTACAACATAACCTTGATCGTTTAATGCAGCAGCAATTTCACCAGTAGTTACAGAACCGAAAAGTTTGTCTTCGTCTCCTGCAGCTTTTGTGAAAGTCAAAGTAATGCCATTCATTTTTTGGATCATTTCTTCTTTAGCAGCTAATACTTTAGCTTTTTTAGCTTCAGCTACACGTTGGAAGTGCTCAACTTGCTTTACACGCTTGTCAGTTGCTGGAGCTGCTAAGTTTTGTGGGAATAAGTAGTTTCTAGCGTAACCAGTAGCTACGTTTACGATATCACCAACTTTTCCTAAATCTCTTACATCATTTTGAAGAATCACTTTCATTTTTATTCCTCACCTTTTTATTTTTAAGTTCTTGTCCCTGAGACAAAAATTTTGTTCTAAAATCTAACCAATAATCTGCAAATCCAATCATACTTACGAGAACATGAACTTGCATGAACATAAAGTACCAAAGCACCTGCCAAAACGTTGCCACCTTATGGTGACGGAAAAAACTAGATATAACCGCTAAGCCTTGTAGGAAATAAATGATCACAACCAAATTAAAAACATTGGAAGAAATTTCTTTAATTCCCGGCATCTTCAAATCTACAAAAGTAAATAATACTGCTGCTAAGCTTGGCCAAATAGACCATTCTGGCAATTTGAAGTTTATTAAATCTTCTTCATAGCCTTCAGGATAAGCCAACTCTCTACTAACCCAGCGATTACGGACAATAAATCTTTCAACCAAAATCCCCAACCACAAAGCTGCGATCATTGCACCAATGATTCCAGAAGGAATTTGTGACAATAAAAGCTCAGCATCAATTTGAACACTCGCACTGCTTGAAAGGCTATTTAAATATTCCTCAACATAGGCACGAAGTTTCGCCATTACATCTATTTTTTTGTACTGAATCCACAAGCCAGTAGTAATACCGATAACGCCACAACTACTAAGTAATGAAATCAGTCCCGCATTGACATGAGAAGCTTTAAAATTTTTAGCCTCTACAAAAAAACCTGCTAACAAACCTACTGCAATAAATCCAATCCAATATTGGGGCTCTAGTACAGGTAGTAATGCGGCAACAATTGCTGTTAGCAAGCCATAATACGAAAAGCGTCCTAATAATTTTCGACCCAACATCATTGGCCCACCAGCTAAAAGAAAAGTTAGTGGCATGGCCGCCAAAACAATGGCCGTAAAGAACAGAACAAGCCCTCGTTTAAAGTTCACAAAAAACCTTATTTACGAGTTACTTTACGCTTAGCGATTTTAGCTTCTCTTTCTTTTTCACGCTTTTGCGCTTCAACGATACTTTCTTTGAAAGCATCCATGTGCTTATTAAGATCAGTTTCGTCTTCTAAGCGAATGTGCATATAACGAAGAACGTTGTCGTTAATCTTCATAGTACGCTCAAGCTCAGCAACAGTGTTTGCATTAGCAGTGAATGTAGCATGGAAATAAACACCTTGTTTTTCTTTACCAATCATATTGGCAAGTTGCTTTTTACCCCAAGTTTCTAGAGTATTAAGGTTTCCATCAAATTCTTCGATGATAGCTTTGTTTTTTCTGAAAAGCTCTTTTTGAGCTTCAACGGAAGCGTTTTCACGTACAATAACAACAGACTCGTACGGACGTACTGGTGTACTCATTTTTTCTCCTCTCGGTTTAATAGGCCTCGTAATGAAGCGAGGAATAACCAAATTTTAAGCACCGTTTGTAACATGATTAAGCTTTTCGGCCAACTGCTTTATGATTAGGAAGTGGTTTTTCTGTAATAAGTATAAACACCTGAAATTACGAGGGTTTATAAAAATTTAGACGGATGTTAACGGCCTTTTAAATAAATTTAGTTAAGAAACCATAGGCCTTAGTGTCTGTGGCGCATGGCGTTGTGTGCTTCTCGCCAATATTACAACCAATGATTTTCAAAATATTGGTCATAATGTTTTCTCTCTAGCAACCGACCCGCTTCATTGATGAATGCATTACCTAACAATTGAAGCTCTTTTATCCTTCTGCTTCAGGCTCAATAGTTCGATATAAATATAAATATAAAGGTAAATGTAATTGTAATTGTAATTGTAATTGTAATTGTAATTGTAATTGTAATTGTAATTGTAATTGTAATTTATAGAAGAGGCAGAGATAGAAATTTTAATTTTAATTTTAATTT
>DJMA01000032.1:46215-117156 GCA_002436415.1 Bdellovibrionaceae bacterium UBA6502
TAATTTTAATTTTAATTTTAATTAGAGGATGTTGAATTTTAGATAAATACAAGGGAATGGTAGAGGTTTTTTAATCTTTTCACTACACTCATATCAGATGCATCGGTATTTTTTCATTCGATAAATCTAGCTTTTACTATTTCTATTATTTCTATTATTTCTATTATTTCTATTATTTCTATTATTTCTATTATTTCTATTATTTCTATTATTTCTATTATTTCTTGTATATTCCCTGCTTTGATCGTTTCAACAAATATTTTTATAGCTAGTATTTTCTTTCTAAAGATTTTAAGTCTCAAAGTTTTATCATCGAGTCCCATATGTTTTTTCGTAAATCTAATGTGTTCTTTTAAAAGTATTTAAAACTGGTTCCCTTTATTGCGAATGAACGAGTTTTAATGGCTTGAAATTCTTTTCTGTATGCTTTACAGGGAAAATCAAGACTCGAACAACTTCATTTCAAGAAATCTTTTTCAGTAACTATTAAAGCCTATTCGCAATTTAAGAGGCCAGCTTTTATTAATTACGGACAGGTTTAAGCTAGGCTTGCAACATCTCTATTTATGTTTCTTGTAAGTAAAGGCTCGGTTCGGATACCACTAATTGAACTAATTATTTCTCGGTCTTGTGAATTTCTAGCTGCTATAAAATGAGTTAGTATTCAAATAGTAAGCTTAGCACCTTGAAGCAAACCTGTTTTCAAAGCGAAAGCTTGGTCATTGAAGCTTTCTACTCCCTCCTATCAACATAGCATTTTACCCGGCAATTTTAACCCAATCCTTTGCCCTGAAAAGCTTGATTTTCTGGCCCCTTGGTCGGGAAAAACGTAAAATAGAAAGATGAGATTTTTGTATCACGACCCTATTGAAAATAAAGTACTAACGAAAGAAGTTTCGGATGGAATGACGATTGGTCGTAAAAACGCTGACCTCGTAATAAGAGATGGAATGATCTCTACCAAGCACGCTCGCATCGAGATGGAAGGCTCTGCTTGGTTTCTTGTAGACCAGGCCAGTACCAATAAAATCAAAGTTAAAGATAAAACGCTTGAGCGCTTAGAATTAAAGGATGGAGTTGAGTTTTACCTCGGCAACGTCTTGGTGAAGGTCTTAGACAAGGACATGAGCCTTGAGAACACCCAACTAGAAGTGGAATTAGAGGAAGAAAAAAAGCATCATTGGTCTCATGATATTGAGGATATGATTAAAGACCTCGGTCAACTTTCTGCGCAATCTGATCACAGAATCTATGCTTTTCACTTTCATGTTCTTTTAAGAGTGATTTCGGGGCCAGAAGAAGGTAAAAGCTATTCATTGCTTTATGGCCCAAGAAGCTTTGGCAATCTAGATGAGGACATTTGCATCTATGATTGGGCCATAGATGAGAGTAGTTTCCAATTGGTAGAACATGATGGTGGAATTTATTTAACCACTAGTTTTCCTGATAAAATTACTGTAAATAAAAAATCATTGGCGACTGTGAAGTTAAATTCAGGAGATAAAATATATCTTGGCCAAAGTTGCTTAGAGGTAGAAATAGAAGCTTATGCGTGAAGTGGTAAAAGAAACCGGATACATTGAAAGCTACGACGGAACCAAAATTTATTTTGAAAGCCGTGGTGAAGGGCCAACCATAGTAATGGCATATGGTATTGGCTGTTTAATGAATCATTGGCGTCATCAAGCAAAGTATTTTTCTCAAAATTACCGCACAGTTCTTTTTGATTATCGCGGTCACCACATGAGCGAAAGACCTGCTCTACTAGAAAACCTAAATGTGCATGCAATTGCAAAAGACCTTAAAGCTTTGTGTGATCATCTAAAAATTGAGAAAGCCAGTTTTTGGGGACATAGCTTTGGTGCTCAGGTTTTGTTGCGCACATATGACAACAACCCTGAATTATTTGAAAACCTTGTTTTTATCAACGGCTTTGCAACCAATCCTCTTAAGGGAATGTATGGCTTAGATTTAGATCCTATTTTCAGAAACGTAAAAAAGGGCTATGAAACTCTGCCAGAAACTATCTCTACTTTATGGAAACTCAGTGTTGATAATCCCATTACCAATCGTTTAATGGGCTTAGCTGGTGGATTTAATTTAAGTCTAACTTCATTTAAAGACATCCAAGTTTATACGAAAGGGGTAGCCTCCATAGACTTTGATGTTTTTACCTATATCTTTGAATCTATGATCAACTACAACGCGACTGCTGTGCTTGAAGAAGTAAAAGTTCCTACGCTTATTATTGGTGGCGCAAAAGACTCGGTAACCCCATTGAGTTTTCAGAGAGAGTTTCATCAAAAGATCAAAGGAAGTAAGCTCCAAATCATTCCATATGGCTCGCATTGTTCTCAGTTAGACATGCCTGATCTAGTGAATTTAAGGATTGAAAAGTTCCTTTCCGAAATAGCTTATAGATAATATTTATTCGAAAATTAATTTTATAACTTTTTTGCTTGCACTTTGTTTTCACCTAATCTATGGTTCTCGTCCCCCAAAAGCTTATGAATTGAGCTAAAATTGGGACGTTTGACTAGACCTTTATAAAAGTAAATATATTTATTTTTGTCCATAAACTGTTAATATATCTACATTATTTTCAAAAAAACGTCTCAATTTGAGAAAATTTAACTAGTTTTCTTTCTTAAACGCTTGTTTAGATTTATAATGTAAATAGGTTGGGAAATAAAATACCATATGCGTTTTGGTTGGTATTCAAAATGTTAATCGTGGAACTGGAACTTACTTAAGTTGATTAAAAGGAGAATAACTATGGTAAACCCCCTTCTAGCACAAATGTTAGGCAATTATTTTAAATCGCGCAGAAAAGAATTAGGCATCACGCAAAAACAACTAAAAGATAAGCTTGGTTTTTCTGCACAGTTCTTAGGTCACATCGAAAGCGGTAAGGCTATGATTCCTGAAGCTGCTTTTCAAATCATTATTAATGAGTTGAGCCTAAGCCAAGAAGAAATCACTCGAATTTATTCGGACGCAAGTCGCAGATACATTGAGAAGGTTTTCTCTTTAGCAAACCAAGGCAGTAATGCAAACGCTGTAAACGTTGGATAATTCAAATTGTCTTACATGAAAAATTTAAAATAGCCTCTTATTTAAAGAGGCTATTTTTTTTGAAAGTCGATAATACAAAAAACCCAGCGCAAGCTGGGTCTTTGGATTTAAGTTTAAATGCTTAAGTTATTTGTAAGCAATTTTATCGATATCAAAGCCGTACTTATTTACTGAAGAATCAGAAACCAAACGAATGCTCATTGAGCTTCCTGAAACGGCAACCGAATAAGCTCCGTCATTGTTGCCAGACATTTCACTAACAACTTTTCCTTCAGCATCCATGATGTACACTTTGTCGAATTTGTTTTCTGTTTCAAACTTTGAAAAGTGAACTGAAATCATCTTTGCTCCCTCTAAGCTTACTTCCCAAGTTTGATCAAAGTCTTTTTCGTAAGGATGTGGACTAGACAGACTATAATCAACAGTTTCCCAGTTAGCAGGATCATTTGGATCAATAGGTGCAACTTGATTTGTAACCGCATAGTATGCGTTCACCACTCCACCAGTAATTGTTTTTCCACGCATTCCAGCCATTGGACGAACAGTGTTCATCAAACGTTCTTTCAGTTCTACTCCAGATAGTCCTTTATCAACCGAAAGAACTAGAGCCGCAACACCAGATACGTGTGGTGTAGCCATTGAAGTTCCGGACCAAGCATCATAGCCACCAGGAATAGTAGACTGAATATTTCTACCAGGCGCTCCTAGGTGAACAGTGTTCAAACCATAGTTTGAGAAGCTAGCTCTCTCACCAGAATTGTTAATTGCCGCAACAGAAACAACATTTGGTACATCATAGTTCGATGGATAATGTGCCCCAGAATCATTGTTTTCATTGGAGTTACCAGCAGCAGCAATAAAAATTGCCTTTGCTTCATTGGAACGTACGATAGCATCTTTTAGATTTTCTGAAAATCCGCCTCCGCCCCATGAGTTACTTTGAATGTGCGCACCCATAGAAGTCGCATAATCAATGGAAGAAATTGCTGCATCTAAAGTCCCTGAACCAGATTCAGATAGAAATTTTAATCCCATAATCCTTACGTTCCAAGCAACACCTGCAACGCCAATTTCGTTGTTACCTTCTGCGCCTATAGTACCCGCACAGTGAGAACCATGACCATGATCATCCGTTGGATCTGCATCATTATTAACGAAGTCATAACCATGAATATCATCTACATAGCCATTATTATCATCATCAATTCCGTTGCCTGGAATTTCCCCTTCATTTACCCAAATATTATTTTTTAAATCTGGAATCGTTGGATCAACACCAGTATCGATCACAGCAACAACAACGTCTCTTGAACCAGTTGTGATATCCCAAGCTTTATCAGCATCAATATCTACGTTCTCAACACCTGGACGCCCCTTTGGATCGAGTTGTCCTTCGTTTACAAGCCCCCAAAGCTTTGAAAAATCAGCATCATTTGGAGTGCGATTAATCGTGTAGATGTAATTTGGCTCAGCAATTTCTACCCCACGAATCGCTTCAAGAGTTCTAATACTAACGGCGGCTTTTCGAACCAAAGTGTCTCGCACTAACACTGCCTTTGACTGTGGACTAATCTTACGGACTATTTCCATTCCTAATTCATTTTGAATTCTCAAATTTTCTTGCTCGAAAGCCTGTTGAGATAATCTTACGACGTACTCTCCAGGAACTGCGGCTGGTTGATTGGCTTGGGCGCTTATTCCAAATGAAACAAGCATCGCCCCTAAGGCTAATTTATTCATTTCCCCTCCGTGGTTAGAAAGCACATACCCCCCGGTTAGGCTTCCTATTTTTACTAAAAGCTCCTCATAAGCTTTTAATTATTTAGCACGCGAACGTGCAAATTTTTTTGGTAGTGATTGAGCTCGGTCACTTTTTTATAGTTTTATGTTAGCAATTCAACTGCTTACGTTTTAAACAGGAAATTGCTTCTACTTACTTTCTAGACTTAGAGGAAGTGAAACTCTGTCCCTTTATCCTAAATTCAAGACTAGACCTGGGCCTTTCGACCGAAAAAGGAATAACAATGTTTAAGAGCACTGAGAACAATATTTTATAATACTAGAGTCTTTAGTCCTATGAGTTTTAATGAACTAATAAAAATCGGAAGCTATTCCTATATAAAAGTATTTAAAAAAAGATGCATTTAATTTTTATTGCGAGAGTTTAAGTTTCAACGCCAATGAATTTAGAGATGACTTTTGTTATTAGCAAAGAATCAAAAAATGCTCTGATGATTCGGCATAAAAACACTTAGACTATTTTTTATAGATTTATTTTTTTCTTTCTACGAACTTACTTCATCCAGAAAGGAGTTTGTTGAAATCGAGGGTAATAGTATTTTGTAGAGCTAACTTTAAAAAAAAGCTCCCTAAAAAGGGAGCTTAAAAATTTCCAACAGGGCATTTCTTCAAAAAAACTTACCGCCATCCTAGCGTCTCCCTGCAGGAGTATAAGTCTAAGCCAATTTTTTTCCATCAAGCTGGAAGCTCAACTGACCTTTGCTTTCTGTCTTGTCTAAATTTTTGTGAATTTCTTTAATATGGGAACCAGCCTTAACAGCTTGAGGAATCTCGAAAACCTCGGCCCCATTTTCTTTGTAATTCGCTTGTTTGATTAAGTGTTTGATAAAAGCCTTTTTAGCCCCGTCATCTGCTTCGGGATTAAAACCAAGCTCTTTCATTAAATCGCCAACCTTCTTCACTACTAGCCTCCGTGCTAATGTATCGGCTTGCTGGACTTAAGACTTGATGTTTTCTTTGAGGATGTTCTTAGATGAATTCTGCCAATTATTGAGTCATAAAATTGTGGATTATTCCGTGTACAGCGTGGACAACCCTTACTTTTATTAGACAAAGGTAAGGGAAATTTAGGTTAGCAAAAATTCTATTATTTTTTTATATGCTTCTTATTCTCATTTATACCACTAGATGTAGTGGTAACTAGACCTTAGTCAATGATATATTGTGGATAAACCTGAGGACATTGTGGAAAAGTCTGCGTCAAATCACTAGGTCTATCCTTTTTAGCATAAGATAGCCTTATTTTGCGCAGATAAACAGCTACTTAATATTCTTACATAAAGTGAAACACATCCCAATTAAGGTGCAAAGGTATTTTGTTTTTTCTGATACTTGCGATGGACCATCTCAAAAAGGTTATCCGCAGCAACTCCAATTTTTTCACCATTACTCAATGATTTTGAAACCCCCTCAAAACTAGTCGGACCTCTTTTTGCCCCAGCTTTGTTTTTGGCCATCAAACCATTTAATAGATCATTCATATTAGGCCCTGCCGCTCTGGCAACTCTAGTACCAGTGTTTGCGCCTCTTCGAGAGCCACCACCCGCATAAGCACCAGCAGTTCCCATAAGACTTTTTAGTTGATCGTTTACGTTCTGTTTTTTTGCATTAGCAATTGCTGAATTCAATGCAGCGATAGATTCATCCGAAAAGCCACTACTACTTAATCCACCCGATGAAGACAATGCGCTTAAGGAAGCACTAGAACCATCTGGTAAAGTAACCGTTTGGCCATCGGCTGAAACAGAAACCCCTTTCGCTGCTAAGGAATCAAGTACTCCTTGAACTCTCGATTTAAGGGCTGAATTTGCAGTAGTCATCTTATTGGCATAGTCACCATAGTTATCAAAAGTAAAGCCACTTCCAAAATTAGAAGGAGCTGTCGAGGAATCAGAGTCAGAACCTGTAAGTCCGGTATCTCCAGTAGAAGTGTCATAGGAAATGGTATCAATAGGAGTTACATCGTCGATAGTAAAAGAGCTATTACATAAGGCCGCACCCATGGACTCTTCACAACTTGCAACGTTCGACAAATTGCTAGATTTACTAGAAGAAACCAACATACTTGCTGCCGAAGTGGCAGCGGCAATTGCCATCATACAACAAGGAGTTGATACTGGGCTACAGCAAGCTTCTGATTTTGCTGCAACACCTGAATTAAAAACAGCAGCTCCGGACGCATATAAAGATGCCCCAGCTCCAACCGTTGATATGGCTTGAGCCGCATCTGCCTGCGCTCTTGCTGACAATAATAAGGCTACGAATAAAATCATTGAATTAATTAAAAGCTTTTTCATCAATATCCTTATCGGAAATTAATTTGTATCACTTTAGGATTTTTGAACTTTTTAGATTTTTATTCGGCAGCAAAAAAGATAATGATTTCAGATGTTTGTAGATGGAAACTAATTTTATGAATAATTTCTTAGAACGCTCCTTTCTCACAAAATATTTTGTAACAAAGAAGTGATGTAAATAATTCTGTTTTCTAAAAATGTTAACCTAGCAAATATTCAAAGTCTTCTCTTGTTAAACCACCAGATTTAGAAAGAGTCGCATCGTCTGGGCTCTCAATGTCGAACAATGAGTTAAAGTAAGAAGACTTTCTCTCCTTAAGCTTTTCAATCTTTTCTTCCACTGATTCTTCCATGATATAGCGATACACTTGAACCGCTTTTTTCTGACCCAATCGGTGAACTCGATCTGTGGCCTGATTTTCAACGGCAGGGTTCCACCAAGGCTCAAGGTGAAATACGTAGCTGGCTTTGGTTAAGTTCAAACCAACACCACCTGTCTTCAAGGTCATAACTAAGACAGCACCCTTTTCATACTCTTCAAAGCCTCGTAGAATTTCTTCTCTCTTGTTTTTTGAAGAACGACCATCCATTGTAAAAACCTTAATGCCTTTGGCTGTTAGGTTTTGAATGATTTTTTCTAAGGAATGAATGAACTGTGTAAAAACAATGGCGCTTTCATCGGCCTCAGTAATGCTCTCTAGAGTATCTGACAACAACTGAATCTTTGGAGGACTTTCTTTATAGTTTACTCCTGGTAAAGCAGAAGGATCACTACAAACTTGTCTTAATCGCAATAGAGCCGTTAACATAATCATTTGGCTTTTTGCTTCACCCACTTCTTCGATAGATGCTTTCACTTTTTCGTTCCAAGAAAGAGCAACATCGCGATAGATCTTTTTTTGTTCATCCGTGAAAGGAATTTTGATAATAGAGATAGTCTTCTCTGGAAGCTCAGTTAAGATTTCTTTTTTCGTACGCCTTAAAACCAAAGGTCGCGCTTTTAATTTCAAAAAGCGAATGTCTTCACGATCAATATTATAAGGATTAACGTAAACCTTTTTAAAGTCTTCATATGTGCCTAAACTTCCAGGAACACATAAATCTAGTAAAGAGTAAAACTCTCCCAAATGATTTTCTAGTGGTGTACCGGTCAAACAAAGCTTGAAGTTAGCATCCAATCTTCGCGCCGCTGTTGTACGCTTGGTAACAATGTTTTTTAAGTTTTGTGCTTCATCGAAAATGTGAATGTTCCAGTTAAACTCTTGGAAAAAATCTTCGTGCTCAGTAAAGAGTCCATAAGTACTGATTACAATTACATGTTCATTGTTCTTTAATTCATGTTCTATTTGTGGTTTCTCTTTGGAATTAAAATTAATGAACTTCAAATTTGGAGTAAACTTCTTAGCCTCAGATATCCAGTTGTAAACTAGAGAAGTAGGAACCAAAACCAAAGCTTTTCCCAAATCATCTTGATCTTGCAGACTATCCAAAAAGGCCAAAGCTTGCAGGGTTTTACCAAGACCCATATCGTCAGCTAAAATTCCACCAAGTCGCAACTCATACAAATCTTGTAGCCAGCGAAGGCCTTTTTCCTGATAAGGCTTCATTAAATTACCGAGATACTCACCCACTTTAGCTTTTCTATCCGTGTCTTGTAAACGATCAAAGAACTGAGTGATTTTTTGCCACTCCTCTCCACCTTTTACATCCACACCGATGCTTCTTAAAGCAAGTAACTCTAAGCTCATACTCTTTTGAATTTCAAAATATGGTTTCTCTTTTGTCTTTGTAGATTGCGTGACTTTTTTATTAGAAATTCGATTCCAAAATTTTTCTAGAATCTTCACAGAAGGAAGTTCACTGCTTTTTAATATATAGTATTTTCCATTATGAGAAATCCACTCACCTTGCGAAAGCCTTCTTGCTGATTCAAAATCAATCTCATTGCCTTTAAGGAAAAATTGAGGATGAAGTTCAAACCAATCGATTTTTTGTTTTCCAACCAAGGTAGCATCTTCTTTGGATTTTTCTTCTAGATTAAATTGCCATTCAAAATCGGCTTCATCAATAATCGTTACATCAACACCATCAACAAATATATTCCAACCCTTAGCATTTAAACCAAATAACTCTGAAATAATTAGATTTCTTTTTAGTCCTTTTGAATACAAGCCATAACGATCTACATTTCCAAGATTACGCTCAGACAAAACCCTTAGTTCCCAAGAGTTTTCTGTATAAAATTTTTCTTCTTCCGTTTTATCAAACTCAAAAGTACTAAAGTTGGTGCGTGATTTTAGGAAGCAATCACCATTACTAGAAAGTACCGCCGCTCTTAAAAGCTCCATCAAAACCACAAGGTAATTATGATTTAACTTCTGATAGACAAACTCTTTACCACCCACAAGAAGGCGTAAATCCTTTTGTTGCATATCGCCGATATAGCCGAACAATTTTTTGAAATTATCTAAAAGTGTTTTTGAACAAAAAAGCCCAAAGCCATCTGCTTCTGAGCCCTGCTCGCTGGTTGCATAATATTTTTGTAAATTGTTAAAAAGAAAATCAAAAGCCTCTTCGTCTTCTCTGCTCTCACCGTCAGTGTTTTGGCCATGTAAATAATGAGTTAAAGATTCATAGATAAAATAATAGTAAATCCCTAAGTGCTTAATGATTTTGTTATCAATGCTTTTACGCAGACCCTTCGGAGTAAACTGATACTCGAGAGCGTCAAATGCCCCACGAAATCCACGATCCAATCCCACACAGATGGGTTTGAGCCAACTTGGGAAGTTTAAAATTTCTAAATCTTTCTCTCCATTTTTAAAGCCAAAACTAACGCTTAGCTTTCCTTCTTTAGAAAAATACAATTTACCAGAATATTCATTTTCTTCGACATTCACCTGTTCATGGGCAAAGCCAACTTGAATTTTATATCTCTCTGCCATTTCTCCACGTATTAAATGAAAAAAGCTCAAAGCCTTTTCAGGTGACTTTACTTCAAACTCAAGGCTGCTCTCATCAATCAAGGCCTGCTTTTGATCCAAGTCTGTAGTTGGCACTAATTCTTCCTCGATCAAACGAGTGGCGATGCCATTAAAAAGCCCTGCAATTCGATGAAAAACAAAAAGCTTATCAGCATAGTCTACATAAAAGTTTTTAAAGAAACCATGGTCACCAGGTACTTTGATGTCTATTTTTACTTTTAATCGATCATCATAGGAGTGAAGTTCATTTTCTAGCTTCACAATTCCATTTTCAGTACATTCAAGTTCATTTTCAAAACGAACAAAACTCATCTTCGCAAGCTCAGGCCTTTGCTCAGTAGAAACATAAAAATCCAAGCGACGGTTTGCTATCATTTTTTGTAAATTTTTAAGAATTCTTAAGAATAAATATTCGATTTCTCCAAATTCTAATTTTGCCTTTTGGTGGTCACGAATCCAAAAGTATGGTTCAAACTCAAAATCTTTTTCGTAAATCCCTTTTCGCAAAGGTAGTAGATCCGGGTGAAGAAATTTTGCTAAGGGATGATAGATGATTTGATTCCAATCCACCACACTGCCATCTTCAAATACATAGTAAAGACAAATTCCTAAAACTTTTCTTACTTTCTCATAAGAATTTTTTAAGCTCGTGTTTGAGGCTAAGTGAGGAACTAACTCCGAGGAACGTACAAAAGAGTTTTGATAGCGATGATCTAAATCATTATAGCTAGCGAGCTTTAAATCGCCCAATTGCTTTTTGATTTCTTGGTGAAAAGTTTCAGTAAAATTCTCGTCACCTACTTCAACAACAACCGCTTTTAATCGATTTTCAGAACTCAAAATACCTCCGAGTGAGCAAAGCTTGAGTATAACCAATAAAAGTCGGATGGGCTTTTAAAAAATTGGTTTTAACAACAAAATTTGGCTTTAGTAGAATTAGCCTATACAAAGACAAAAAAATCTGCTATGCTTCGCGACCTTCTCTTTTCGTTTTCAATTAGATGCTAATTTTATGCGTTTTTTGTTTTTAATTTTTTAAGTCTAAATGCATTGAGTTATTTTGGCCTTATTTTGAGCGAAAATACTGTTTTATCCAGGCTTTACAATGGATGAAACTTGTCTTCAAAACTCCATTCATATATTCTGTGCCCGCTTATTTTTAGACAGATGTTTTTTCTTAAGCTTTTTTTATTAGAAACTTTTGTTTAATAGTTTCTTTACAATTTTAAAGACTTAGAAAAAAGATCGAAACACTTAGAATGAAACAAGTGTTAAACATTTTCAATCGGGAGTAAGGGATGAAAATTCTAGTTTGTGTAAAACAAGTTCCAGACACAACTGCAAAACTTGTAACGAAAGCAGACGGTTCAGGAATCGAAGAACGTGGTTTTAAGTGGGTGATGAACCCATATGACGAGTTTGCTGTAGAAGAAGCTCTTCAAATTAAAAAAGCAAATGCAGCTGCTAATATTACTGTTGTTACCTTGGGACCAAAAGCTCGCGTGGTAGACACTTTGAGAACAGCTCTAGCAATGGGTTGCGATGAGGCTGCACTTATCGATGCTCCAGCGGAAGCAGACTCCTATCTTACAGCTACCGCCTTAAGTAAGTTTATCGAAAAAGAAGGCGGCTATGATTTAATTTTGACTGGTAAACAAGCGATTGATGGATCACAATCTTGTGTTACACAGATGTTAGCTGAAAACCAAGGCTTGGCCCATGCAAATATTGTTTCCAAGTTAGAGCTTGGTAGTGATAAGTCCGTTGTAGAACGTGACCTTTCTGGTGGAGCAAAAGAGGTTTCTGAGATCCCTGCTAAATCAGTTATTGGCGCAAATAAAGGCTTAAATACACCTCGCTATGCTAGCCTTCCAGGAATTATGAAAGCGAAAAAGAAACCAGTAAATGAAGTAAGCCTTGGTGACTTAGGTTTATCTGATTCAGACAGTAAAACCAAATTAAGCTCTTACAGAATGCCGGCTGAGCGCCCGCCGATTAAATTTTTAGACGGTGAAGCAGCTGCTCAAACATCTGAATTGGTTAAACTATTAAGAGAAGAAGCAAAAGTAATCTAAGCTAGGAGAAAATAATGAGTAAAGTTTTAGTTTTTTGTGAAAGTGCAAATGGAAGTATTAAAAGCTCTAGCTTAGAGTTAATTACTGCTGCAAAGAATTCTGGTCTCGAAACTGTGACATGTTTGTTAGGTTCCGATGCTCCTACGCTGGCTGCAAGCTCTGGAAACTATGGTGCCACAAGTTCTGTAGTTTGTAGCGATGCCAGTCTTGATGCCTATAATTCGGATGCCTACTTTAATGCGCTAGAAGCGATTATTGAAAAGGTAGCTCCTACAATTGTATTAGCTTCTGGTTCAGCACCTGCTAGAGATGTTTTCCCAAAACTGGCAGCAAAATTTGACTCTGGTGTCGCAGCTGATTGTACAAGTATCGAATTTAATGGAGACAATGTAAAACTAAGCAAGCCTTTGTATTCAGGGAAATGCATCGCTGATCTAGATTTTCAAAACTCAAAAATTCAGTTTGTTTTAATGAGACCAAATCAATTGCCTGTTGGCGAAGCTGATGCTTCCGCTACAGCAAGCGTTGAGGAAGTAGCTCTTCCAGCAAAAGATTTGCGAGTTTTGATCAAAGAAATCGTACAAGGTGCATCGAAGCGCGTAGATCTTACGGAGGCAAATATCATTGTTTCCGGTGGTCGAGGTTTAAAGGAAGCTTCTAATTTCAAATTATTAGAAGATCTTGCTGATGTGATCGGCGCTAGTGTTGGTGCAAGTCGTGCGGTTGTGGATGCCGGATGGGTAGATCACAGCATGCAGGTCGGTCAAACTGGTAAAACCGTTGCTCCAAGTCTTTACATTGCATGTGGAATTTCAGGAGCAATTCAACACCTGGCGGGTATGAGTTCTTCAAAAGTCATCGTAGCTATTAATACAGACAAAGAAGCCCCTATTTTCCAAAAGGCTACTTATGGAATCGTTGGTGATGCTTTGGAAGTACTTCCTGTTTTAACAGAAGAGTTCAAAAAGATTCTTTAAGCTGTTTAAATTTTTAATAAAAACTAAAACCCTCTAGATCAATCTAGGGGGTTTTTATTTTTTAGTTGGGAAGCCTACAAAAATCATAAGTGAACTACTGTTATTCAAAAGTTTAATTATTTCAGTCATCTAGCTAGGACATTCTCTCTAGATGATTAAAATCATAAAATATTGTGACAATAGTTTCTTCTCAAAAAATTTTTAAGGACATCTCTGTTTGATCTGTTAAAGTATTCTTAAATGATTTCCATACCATGGAGAGTTTTAATGAAACAAAAGTTTTTCGCATTCTTGATTTTTATTTTCTATCGTTGCTTACAAATGACTTGGAAAATTCAAATCATTGAGAGTGAGGATTTTAAAAAAGACCTTGAGGAAAAGCAGCCCTACTTAATTTCTCTATGGCACGGAAATGAATTAGCGATCCTTCATATTTCTAAAAGATATAAACTATCTGCCCTGGTGTCTCACTCCAAAGATGGACAATTAATGACTAATGTTCTGCAAATGATGGGTGTTAAAATTGCTAGAGGCTCCTCGAGTCGTGGTGGCGTTGGTGGATTAAAGGCCTTGATTCGTCTAATTAAAAAGGGCTTTGCCACGGTTTATGCTGTTGATGGACCGAAGGGACCTTACCGAGTTATTAAGCCAGGTTTATTTGAAGCCGCAAAGTTAAGTCGCGCAAAAATATATCCTTCAGGAATTGCTGTATCAAACTATTGGATGTCGAAAAGGTCGTGGAACAAAGCCATTTTACCAAAGCCATTTTCGAAGATTGTGATGGTAATCGGAAAACCCATGACGGCAGAAGCTGTAAAAGCTGACCCAAGGTCCACAGACCTTCGATTGGAAATGACCCAATCCATGCACAACGCAGAGCAAGATGCCCTAGCTCGACTTGCCGAGATGTAAAGCCAATGATAGCCTTTTATTAAGTATTTTCAATGATATAGATTACCTGGAGGCAAGGGTGAATTTCTTAAAAATTAGCGTATTAATTTCTTTGGGTATGGCTGTTAGCGCGACAAGTTTTGCGAATGTAATTGCAACTGTAGGTAAGGCTCAAATCACTGAAAAAGAGTTTAAGACTCGTTATGCAAAAGTTTTGAAAGAGGCCGTTCATCCACCTACTAAAGAAGCCTACCTAGAAGATATGATTCGACTAGAGATTGGGCTTCAAGAAGCAGAAAAAAATAATATCAAGAACGATCCTGTTGTTAAAGATCGTTATCGTCAACTTCTGTACGCAGCTCAAATTGAAAAAGCAATTGGTAAGAGAGTTGAAAAAATTAAAATCACCGAAAAAGATATGAAGAAGCATTACCGTAATTCGCCTGAATTGCGTACTTCACACATTTTAATTCAAATTCCACCAAATGCGACTGCTTCACAAAAGAAAGAAGCCAGAGATCGAGCAAATAAAATTCTAAAAGAAGTTCTTACTTCTAAGAAGTCTTTTGCTGAATTGGTAGCTTTGTATTCTGACGATCAATCTACAAAGAGAAACGGCGGAGACATTGGTTGGCAATCACGCTTAACAATCGTACCTGAGTACTACAACGCCGCCTACGCAATGAAGTCTGGAACTACCAGAAGAAGCTTAGTTGAAACAAAGTTTGGTTATCACATTATTAAGTTGGTTGATAGAAACCCTTATGAGAAAGCGAATAAACGTCATTTACGCCAAGTGGTTTTTGATGAAAAAAGAAATGAAGTTTTCAATGACTACTTCGCTAGCCTTAAAAAAAGGTATAAAATACAAATCAACAAAGGGCTGTTAAAATAAAATGAAAACATCTCAATTTATAAACTGGCCAATGCTTATCATTGGCCTTTTTTGTGTCTTCCATATTGCTTGTACTGGTAAATCCAATAATTCAAAAGAAACTGTAATCATCCAAATCGAAAGTAGCAAATTTACCTCTGGAGAATTTGCCAAAGAACTTCTTCATAAAATTAAGTCCTTTGATTTGGTAAGCGGACGTAGCGAAGCTTTTATCAATCAAGCTAAACAAAACGTGGTACATGATTACCTTCACGAATACATAGTTAAGAATTGGGCTGCTAAAAACGAAATTGAAATTTCAAAAGATGAACTTGATACCGAATTCCAATTGATCCGATCCCAGTATCCTGATGACATTAGTTTTAGAGACTCGTTTGCAGACGAAAATTTAGATATGTCTTTTTGGCTCAAAAAACTGCAAATAAAATTACTTGAACAAAAAGTGCAAAAGAAAATTACCGAAGAAGTTCAAGAACCGACGGAACAAGAGCTTAAAAAATACTATGAAGATAATATCGCGAGATTTAAAGAAGACGCGGCAATTCAAGTAAGACAAATAGTTACTGAAAACCGTGTCGAGGCGGAACGACTTCGCAAATTGATTCGTAAGGGTAAAGACTTTGAGGATCTAGCGAAGAAGTTTTCAATTTCCCCCGACTCTGCTGAAGGTGGAAATACAGGTTGGATCACCAAGGGAACCAACGAAGTTTTTGACAAAGTTTTCGACGATAGAATCCGTTCAACCTCCTCAATTTTAGAAAGCCCATTTGGTCATCATATTATCCAGGTGACGAAGAGACGCTCAGCGCGTCAAATGAAATTCAGAGAGGTTAAAGACCAAATAATGAAAGAACTATTTGAGGATAGAAAGCAAGCAACTTATACTTCGTGGATTGATAAGCAAGTAAAGTCGCTTAAAGTTATGATTAACGAAGAGGCCCTTGCTGCAATTAAATTAGATATTAAAATTCAATAAGGGTTCTATCATGAAAAAGTTTCTGAGCATCGCACTACTTACCTGTAGCTTATTTGCCAACGCGGAAGTATACGATCGAATTCTAGCTGTTGTTAACGGTGAAATTTTAACTCTATCTGACATGAATCAGTTTAAGGCTAGATTAAAAAAACAAAAATTGGCTGACGATCTTTTCCAAGCAAACCCGGAAAGCTTATTAAAAAACAAAAAGCTTTTATTAGATCATTTGATCGATCAAAAAATCGTAGACTCAGAGGTTTCTCGTTTAAACTTAGGAATTGGCCCTGAGCAAGTAGAAATGGAAATCAACAAAATTGCCACAGGTCTTGGAATTTCGAGAGATGATTTAAGAAAGCGTCTTAAAGCTGACGGTATCGATTTTAAAGAGTATCAAGACTTTATCAAAACCCGAGTAGAACGACAGGCTCTAATTCAAAGAGAAATCACATCTAAAATTAGGATTTCAGATGATGAATTAAAGTCTTTCTATGCAAAGAAAGCTTCTGGGTCTGAAGCCGATGCTTTCGAGTACAATCTTTCCCATATTTTAATTCAAGTAAAAGAAAATGAAGATGCGGCTAAGCAAAGAGCAATGAATGTTTATAGTAAAATTCAAAATGGCTTAAATTTTTCAGATGCTGCTTCTCAATATAGTGAAGATCCAAATTTTTCTAGTGGTGGCTTTCTTGGAGTTTTTAAATCCGGTGAATTTCTTCCTGCTTTCGAAAATGCCGTTAAAAATCTAAGTGAAGGCGGAACCGCTAAGCCTATTAAGGTAGGTAGTAATTTTATTATTTTAAAAGTTAACAAAAAACAGATCGTAGAAAGCCCTCAATTTCTCGCCCAAAAAGAGCGCATCCGTTCTTACCTAACTCAAGAGGCTTTTAAGAAACAATTCCAGTTTTGGTTGGTACAAAAGCGATCTGACTCAGACATTCGGATTAATTAAATGAAACCACACAGAATCGTGATTACTACCGGTGATAGTGATGGAATCGGTACAGAGGTCACAGCAAAGGCTTTAGCCAAAATAAAACCTCTCAAGAGTTGCCGCTACATCGTATGGGTTAGTCCATCTTGCCCAAAGGCACATTTGCGAAAATTTGCTAACAACTTTGAATTGGTCAACTTTCATAACTGGCCTGAAGCGCTTAAGTATGATCATGACAATTACAAAGAGCTGCTAGTTATCACCTCTGACTTATCCCCTGCCGTTTGGGTAGAAACCACAGCAAAAGCCGCTTTATATGGACATATTGATGCCATCGTCACGGCCCCTCTTTCTAAAACTAGTATCCTGTCGGCCGGCTTAGAAGACATAGGTCACACAGATATCTTAAAGCGTATCGCGAGGAAAAAAGATGTGTTTATGGGATTTTGGGGTGAAAAAATGTCGGTTGTTTTGGCCACTGCCCATATTCCAGTTTCAGAAATCTCTGATCAGCTTACAACGGCAAAGCTTTTTAAAGCCGTAAAGGCTGCGAATGCCTTAAAAGATGTTATCAACACCTCTAAAAAGCCTAAACCCGTCGCCTTAGTGGGATTAAATCCTCACGCTGGGGAAACTGGTGTAATCGGTAATGAAGAGACCAAATATCACGCCAAGGTATTAGAAAAAGCTAAGGCAGAAAACATCATTCTAGAAGGTCCATTGGTCCCAGATGTTTGCTTCCAGCCACAAGAAATAAAAAAGTATTCTATCTACGTTGCGAATTATCATGATCAGGGCTTAATCCCGTTTAAGATGCTTCACGAACAACATCGTGGAGTGCATTTAAGTCTTGGTTTACCTTTCATTAGAACTAGTGTAGATCATGGTACGGCCAAAGATATATTTAACAAAAACAAAGCAAATTACTATTCCATGCTAGAAGCTTTAAAATTAGCTACGAAGATTTGCGTGAAACCAGAATTAAAGAAAATATTAACAAGTATATAACGAGGTAATTATGTTTAGTCCGGTTATTTTTAGAGAGTATGATATCCGTGGAGTTTATGAAACAGACTTTGACTTAGATTTTGCTAAGTCTCTAGGAAAAGCATTTGTAAGTTTTCACAATAAGAAAACGGGTAAAACAAATCCAAAATTAGTCATTGGTAATGATGCTAGATTATCTTCTCCAGCGATTGTAAACGCTTTAGCTGAAGGCATGTCTGAAGCAGGCGCGCAAGTTTTTAAAATTGGTTTAGTAACTACTGCAATGACTTACTTTACTACTTTCTTTTATGACTTTGTTGATGGCGCAATTATGGTAACTGGTTCACACAACCCGCCTGACTACAACGGTTTTAAAATCAGCCTAGGAAAGACAACTATTTCTGGCAGCGAGATTCAAGAGTTAAAAAACATCATCGACACTGAGGACTATGTTTCTGACAAAGGAAGTGTTGAAGATAAAGATATTTTTCCTGACTACATTAATCGTTACAAAGAAGAGTTTGGCGAGTTAGAAAACATCCCGGTTGTAATCGATTGTGGAAATGGTGCTGCTGGATGTGTATTGCGTGATATGTATGCGGCGGTTGGTTTAAAACCAACGATTCTTTTTGAAGAGCCAGATGGCAGATTTCCAAACCACCATCCAGACCCAACTGTTGAAGAGAATATGGAGGCGCTAAAAGCTAAGGTTTTAGAAGTTGGTGCTAAAGTTGGAATTGGTTTTGATGGTGATGCCGATCGAATTGGCTTGGTTGACGATAAAGGGAAATTCCTTCTTGGAGACGAGATTCTTTGTTTAATGAGTCGAAATATTCTTGCCGAACACCCTGGTCAGAAAGTAGTAGCAGATGTGAAGTGTTCAGATCGTTTGTTCGATGATATTAAAAAACATGGCGGAGAACCTGTAATGTGGAACACAGGACACTCTTTGATTAAGAATAAAATCAAAGAACTTAAAATTCCATTTGGTGGTGAGTACTCAGGTCATGTTTTTTATAACGATAGAAACTATGGTTTTGATGATGCCCTATACGCAGGCTTACGTGTTATCGAAGTAATTGTTAAAACTGGAAAATCCGTTAGTGAACTTCTAAATGATTGGCCAGAGGCATACAATACGCCTGAAATAAGAATCGACACTACCGAAGAGAAAAAAGTTTCCATCGTTGAGGCAGTAAAAAAACACTTCAAAGACGCCGATGGTGATTTTACGGTTAACGATATCGATGGAATTCGCATTAGCTTTAAAGACGGATGGGCACTAGCGCGAGCTTCAAACACTCAACCAGTACTTTCGTTACGATATGAAGCAAATTCGGAAGAGAATTTACAAAAAATTAGAACACAAATTGAGGATATTATTAAACCCCTATTATGAATAAAGACATTTTAAAGTACATCGATGTAAAGGGAGCCAGAGAGCACAACTTAAAAAACATCGATGTACGTATTCCAAAAAATAAAATCACGGTAATAACAGGCCTTAGTGGAAGTGGTAAATCTTCTTTAGCATTTGATACAATCTACGCCGAAGGCCAGCGTAGGTATATGGATGGCTTATCCGCCTATGCCAAACAGTTTTTAGACCAATTAAAAAAACCAGATGTAGATTCTATTTCAGGTTTAACTCCAAGCATATCTATAGAACAAAAAGTAAGTTCAACAAATGTCAGATCCACCGTAGGTACAGTGACTGAGATCTATGATTTGTTGAGAATACTTTTTTCAAAATTAGGCGTAGCCCATTGCCCGGATCATCCGAATGAGGAATTAAAAGCTCAAGGTACAGAAAAAATTGTAGATCAAATCATGAGTCTTGAAGAAGGTTCAAAACTAATTATTTTTGCTCCAGTGGCTCGACAAAAAAAAGGTGAATTTTTAAAAGAGTTCAAGGCTTGGTTTAAGAAAGGTTTTTTAAAAGCTAGGGTAAATGGCGAGATCATAGATTTAGATACCGCCGAAAAACTTCAAAAGACCAAAATGCATAATATTGATTTGGTGGTTGATCGTATTATTTTAAAAGCCGATTCAAGGCATCGTATCAGCCAAGCTGTAGAGCGTGCTAATCAGTTTGGTAATTCCCAGATCATAGTTTTTAATATGGGTTCTGACAGTGAAACCTTGTACTCAACAAGTAGTGCCTGTAGTAAATGTGGATTTAGTTTTCCAGACTTTTCTGATCCTAAGTTTTTTAGTTTCAATTCCCAGCGAGGATATTGTCCAAGCTGTAAAGGAATCGGAACTGTCGACATTGATGAAGATGGCGATAGTTATAATGTAGTTTATGACGATAACATCGAGTCTGATGGCGATATTGACGAACTTTCCGTTAAGTCTTGTCATGATTGTGGTGGCTCAAGATTAAGATTAGAGGCAAGAAATGTATTTCTTGGCAAAAAGAACATTTCAGATTTTAGTTTTGAACCCATTGCTGATTTAATTGAAGAACTAGAAAAAATTCCTTTTACTGAAAATGAAAAAAAGCTTTCTGGAAAACTATTAGAAGAATTGATCCAGAGACTTCGATACTTAGAAAAAATGGGTGTAGGATATTTACATTTAAACCGTCCAAGTAGAACATTATCTGGCGGTGAATCTCAAAGAATACGCTTGGCCTCACAAATTGGTAGTGGCTTAGTGGGAGTGTTGTATGTTCTCGATGAGCCTAGTATTGGATTACATCCGCAAGATCATTCTAATCTTTTAGAAATTTTGAACGAATTAAAAGATAAGGGAAATACCATTTTAATGGTGGAGCATGACGAAGAAACCATTCGAAGTGCTGATTATATTTTTGATCTCGGTCCTGGTGCCGGTAGGCTTGGTGGTAATATTCAAGCTAAAGGAAGTTTACAAGATATCATTAACTCCGAAACTTCTGTAACCGGTAAATTTTTGTCAGGAAAAGAAACGGCCGCGGTAATAAAAAATAAAAAGCCTGATACTTCTGATCTTTTTATTGAGCTTACTGGAGCATCTGAGCACAACTTAAAGTCTGTAAATTTAAAGTTACCTCTAAATCAGTATGTGGTTGTAACAGGCGTTTCTGGTAGCGGCAAAAGTACTTTAATCATAGATACCCTATACAAACTTTTGGCGAAGCATTTTTATTCAACAGATTGGGTTGCCGGGAAAAACACCGGTATTTCTGGTATGGATAATGTGGATCGTATCGTTAATATAAACCAGAAGCCTATTGGAAGAACTCCTAGAAGTAACCCCGCTACTTATGTTGGTATGTTTACCGAGATCCGACAAATATTCACAGAGCTTCCAGAAGCAAAGATCCGAGGTTTTAAGCCAGGACATTTTAGTTTTAACGTAAAAGGTGGTCGTTGCGAAGAGTGTAAGGGTGCCGGAAAACGAAAATTAGAAATGAATTTTATGGCAAACGTCTATGTGGAGTGTGAGTATTGCTTAGGTAAACGTTATACTAGGGATACTTTAAACATAAAATACAAAGACAAAAGCATCGCTGATATTTTAGAAATGACGGTAGATGAAGCCTATGATTTCTTTAAGAATCATAAAAAGCTAGAACGCCAACTTAGAACCTTATTAGATGTTGGATTGGATTATATAACGCTTGGCCAAGCCGCCACTACGCTATCTGGTGGAGAGGCGCAAAGAATCAAACTTTCTAAAGAGCTTTCCAAGAGGTCTTTTAAAAAGGCTTTGTATATTTTAGATGAACCAACCACTGGTTTGCATTTCGAAGATATAAGAAAGCTAAATTCTTTGTTACAAAGACTCGTCGATGAAGGAAACTCGGTGGTTGTGATTGAGCACAATTTAGATATCATTCGTTCCGCTGATCACATCATTGAACTTGGACCTCAAGGTGGAAAGTATGGTGGTAATATCGTATTTACCGGTAGTCTTGAGGAGTTAAAAAAGGCCAAAACCGCTACCTCTAAATTTGTATAATGCTATTTTAACGTATCATTATGAGACCAAAATCTTTGGTCTCTAACTTATTCACCAATTTTTATTTCTCTCTTTTTATTAAATATTTTAAGGCTCGTTTCAGAATGAAATATGCTCTATTACCAATAGCTTTGATTTAGGCTGTTAAACTATTATTCAGTTCATCAATTTGTATTCAGCGTATCAGTGCCAACTGTAAATAAACTGAACTAGAGAGACAAAAATTGGCCCCTGTTTTGCTACTTATAGGGGTATGAAAACGAAAAACTTAAAAAACCTAATTCTAAGCCTAAGCCTTCTGATCTCAAGTGTTGCTTGTAATGTTGAAATGCAATCTCAATACAATGCATCTAGTCTTTCGCAAACTCACGGAACCGACAACAACCCATGGGTAGACGGTGATAACCCGATTAACCCAAGTTTAATCTATAACGAAGAGGGATACATCGAAGATGTTGAGCTTTTAGAATATTTAACTACTGAAGTAATTCAACCGGTTCTTGGTGATCTTACAAAGTTAGAAGAAATGCAAATCAATATCGAAAACCTTCAATACACACCTGAGAACTGTACACGTGAGACTAACAGCTACACCGAATCAGACTCTACAATCACGGAAGAATTTGCCATTACTGGAGATAACTGTGATATCAACTATTATGATAGTGTTAATCAAGAAGTAACTAACACTGGAAAAACACTTAAATCTTATTCTGTGTTAGAAATTTTAAATGCTGATCTTAATGAAACATCGGATTTAAAATCTGCTGTTTACCAACAAAGATTAGATTTACTAAACCCACAAACGGGTTCCAGTGTTTATAAGATTGATAATCGAATTTCATCAATAAACTTAGTATTATCTGACGCTTCTGAAATCTATTACACAAGTGAATATTCAGATAATGGAATCATAGGCGTGGGTAAAATTAGTGTGCGTTCTCAAGAAGTATTAGTAAAAGGTGTGACTGTAAAAGGTTCTATCGAATCCTACATCGTTGATGAGTCATCACCAGTATTAAACTACTACTTCTTAAATGGTGGCCAAGTGGATGAAAGTCAGTACCGACTTACTTTCCCTGCTAGTCTTCCGTAATAGCACCTAAGTCCTAAGATCACCCTTGCAATGGATTGTTTTGATTTTCTTAGGTATTCTACTAGAGTCTTTAAAAATGAGAGGGAAATATGGAAGGTATAATTCTATTAATCATCGTAGCGGTAGTGGCATTAAAAAGCCCTGATGCTGATAAAAAGATAACTGATGAAAGTATGAAAGAAACTATCGAAAGAAAAATGGATAGAAATCCTACTTCCACTGGAAAAATAAATACGGGCGACAAATCTTAAAACAAGTTTCAATTTAGATATAAAAAAACCGGCTTTTAAGGGCCGGTTTTTTCATTTTACTTAGTAAGTTTCAATTAACCTACGATTGCACCAGCAAGAGTGTTTGCAATCAAGAAAGCAAAAAGAACTAGTGACTCGATAAGAGCTAGACCAAGAAGCATTGGAATGAATACTTTACCTTGAGCAGCAGGGTTACGAGCGATACCGTCAAGACCAGAACGGATAGCCATAGCTTGACCAAGAGTTCCGCCAAGAGCAGCGATAGCGATTGCTAAAGCAGCAGAGAAAGCAACAGTTCCAACGTCAGTTGTGATTGCAGCTTCTTGTGCGAAAGCAGAAACAGATGCGAATGTAGCAACAAATACTAATAAAGCTTTTTTCATTTTTTTCTCCTCTAAGAAAAATATAGTATTAATGATCGTGTGACGTGGCCATGCTCACATAAACCATCGACAACAACGTAAAAATTAAAGATTGAACAAAACAAACAAAAGTACCCAAACCATAAAAGATTACCGGGATAGCAATTGGAGTTAACTCCAAAAAGATTCCCAATACTGTATGGTCGGCAGTCATGTTTGCCATTAGACGAATACCTAAGCTGAAAGGACGAACAATGTTTGAGATGATCTCAATTGGTAACATGATCGGCGCCATCCAAAGGATCGGTCCAAGGTAATGTTTAAAGTAAGCCATGCCGTGCTCTTTAAAACCAAGCCAGTTGTACATGATGAAAGAGAACATACCTACTGCAACAGTTGTATTGATATTTTCCGTTGCTGGAGTCATTCCAGGCAATAGACCAACTAAGTTGTTAATTAAAATAAAAGTGAACATCGCACCAAAAAGAGGAACAAACTTTCTATGTCCTTCTCCAAATACCATATCGGTTAAGTAAACGATTAGCTCAGTGATTCCCTCAAACATTCCACGAAGACCAAAAGATCCTGCAGGAGCAATTGCTTGCTCACCTTTTCCAAGGCTAAGTTTTCCAGCGAAAGCTAAACCAACGATTCCAGTAGCTACTACGGCTGCTGTGGCGATGTGAACATCGTGTCCTACTCCAGGGATTAACTGCGTCCAGTTAAAATGTGCTGCTGACATATTTATTCCTCAATTTCTAAGGTTTTATTTTTATAAGCATAATACCCACCAGCTACTAGCATGCTAGGGGCCATGATGAAAATTCCAACAGCAGAGAGCCCTAAATCGAAGGATCCGCTGGCGGCCACCATATATGTAATTACGCCTAGAAACGCGTATTTAAATACAATGACACTGATAGGCAAGGCAAATGATTTTTTGAATAAGACCATCTTTAACACGAGTGACAATGTGGTTACGATCAATGCAGATAATAACAAGCCAATATTAAAGCTAAGAACTTGATTTCCAGTCTTGCCGATAGAACCTAACAAAAGACCTATGCCTAAACCTAAGGCAATGTGGGAAATTAAAAAATAGAATATGAAATTATTGTTGTTTATCTTCATTGGATTTTGCTTCTTCATCCTGCATTAATTTTACTGCATGGATAACATGCACAAACCAAAGGATCAACGCAATTATTACGCCGCCTGCAGTTCCTAAGCCCTTCAAATGATAGATTTTATCAGCCTCTTTACCGACATAGGCGCCGGCAATAATAAGACCCACAATCTCAAAGCTTAGGGCAAATATGGTGGCTCCTTGTTTGCTTAGTCTCACTACTTAACCCTACCTCTTGCTCCAGGTTGTTGAGAAATTGTAAAATTCAAACTCTCAATTTTTTGATCTATAAACTCAGGATTCTTTGCCTTGTCACGATAAAGCTTTAGTGTTTCAAGAGCCTTTTTATATTCTTTGTTGTCTTCTAAAGCCAGTGACAATGCTAAAAAAACTTGCTCTTTTTCAGCTCGAATCGGAAATTCAGAGATAATCTTTTCATAGGTTTCAATGGCTTTGGCTGGTTTTTCTTCGGACTGAAAAACATTGGCTCGTAAATTTAAACTATCAAATTTTAGAGCATCATCTTTGGTGGTGCTAATAATTTCTTCAAGTTCCACATTTGCTTGGTAGAAATTGTTTAAATAAAAATAACTCTTAGCGATCTTTAAACGGGCTAAGTTCTTCTTTTCTTCGGACTTTTCTAAAACAAGATAGCGATTAAGCTGTGCAATGGCTAATTCATGATCGCCAAGGCTTTGAAAGTAATAGTTTGCCAAGTTTTCCTGTGCCTCTATTCTCTCAAACTCTTTATCGGAACGAAGAATAATATGATTCAACACCTTAGGGACTAAACTTTTATCAGTAGAGTGTAATTTAGCGATTTGATAAATTTTTTGAGCTGCTTCAACAGACTTTTGGTTCTCGAGGTTTTTTCGGAGATATCGATAATAAAAGCCAATGGCTCCATCAAAATCTTTTTCTTCCTCTAAATTTTGAGCCTTCTCAAGTTCCCAGTTTTCAGAAGAAAACCCACAAGCTAGGAAGCCTGTGGGTAATAAAAACATTAAAAATATTAGCTTAGTGCTTAGTATCTTCATTCGCTTCGTCTGCCTCTACTCCAGCAGCTTCATCTGCTTTCTGAGAATCAGTTACAGCGATGTCACTTACACATTCACCATCTTTTACGTTAAACAATCGAACCCCTTGCGTATTTCTACCAATGATAGAAACTTCGTTACAAGCCATTCGAATCACCATTCCTTTATCTGAAATGATTATCAAATCATTGTCGTCGTTAACATAACGAGTACCGATCACTGGGCCGGTCTTATCACTTGTCTTCTGAGCAATAATACCAACACCACCGCGGCTTTGAGTTCTGTACTCAGATAGTTCCGTACGTTTTCCGTAACCTTTTTCTGTGACAATCAAAACATTTCCATTGGAGTCTTTTTCAAATACGGCCAATCCAACCACTTCGTCATCTTTAGCTAAGGTAATGCCTTTTACACCTCTAGCTGTACGTCCCATCGCTCTAACATTTGTTTCAGAGAAACGAATCGACATACCACTTTTCGTAGAAAGGAATATATCACCAGCACCAGAAGATAATCTTACATCCATTAAGCTATCTTCAAGATCCGTTTTTAGAGCGATGATTCCATTCGCACGAGGACGTGAGAATTCTTTGATGGAAGTCTTTTTAATAATACCCGCTTTAGTAACAAACACTACATTTTCTTCCGTTTCAAAACTTTCAATTGGAAGAATAGCCATTACTTTTTCTTTACCCTCTAACTGCACCACATTGTTAATGGATTTACCTTTAGAAGTTCTAGTACCTAATGGCAAACGGTGTACCTTCACCCAAAGTACTTTTCCTCTGTCAGTGAAAACCAACAATGTAGTATGGGTGTTCGCGACAAAGATATTAGAAATCACATCCTCTTCTCGAGTCTGCATTCCGGATAAACCTTTACCACCGCGTTTTTGTACTTTGTATTTATCGACTGGAATACGTTTGATGTAACCAGTTTGAGTTAATGTAACTACAACGTCTTCTTTAGTAATTAAGTCTTCGTCATCCATTTCTTCATCAGAACCTTGGATCGAAGTGCGTCTTTCATTACCGTAACGCTTTTTAATATCTTCTAGTTCAGCAACAATTAATTTATCAATTTCTTTAATGTCACCAAGAACCATTCTTAACCACTCAATCTTCTTCATTAAGTCAGCTAATTCAGCGATGATTTTCTCTCGCTCTAAACCAGTAAGCCTTTGTAGACGCATATCCAAAATGGCTTGTGCTTGAATTTCAGAAAAAGAAAACTTCTCAATTAAACCAGCTTTTGCAATGGCAGGTTCTTTGGAAGCTCTAATCAATGCAACGATGGCATCGATTTGATCTAAGGCCATTTTTAGACCTTCTAAAATATGTGCTCTAGCTTCTGCTTTTTTCAGTTCGAAAATACAACGTTTCGTAACAACATCTCTACGATGCTCTAAGAAGGCCGAAAGCATTTCTTTTAAATTAAAAGTTCTTGGTCGGCCATTTTTATCAAGAGCAAGCATGATGATGGAATAACTAACTTGCAATTGAGTGTATTTAAACAAACGATTTAAAACTACGTTTGCATTTTCATTTCTTTTTAATTCGATTACGATACGAATTCCCTCACGAGAAGACTCATCACGAATATCAGAAATTCCTTCTACTTTTTTATCTCGCACTAAACCAGCTATGCTTTCGATAAGCTTCGCTTTGTTTACTGCATAAGGAATTTCGGTAACAATGATTGATTGCTTATCATTTTTACCTTCGACGATTTCCGCTACCGATTTAAGATAGATAATACCTCTACCCTTTTTATAAGCCTGATGGATACCTTTTCGACCGGCAATGATTCCAGAAGTTGGAAAATCAGGTCCTGGAATGATTTCCATTAACTCATCCACAGTTACTTCTGGGTTTTCAATGATCTTGAAAGTACCATCAATAATTTCATTTAAATTGTGTGGCGGGATATTGGCTGCCATACCAACGGCAATACCTGTACTACCATTCACCATAAGGTTTGGATATTTCGCTGGTAGAACGGTCGGAATCATTAACGAGTCATCGTAGTTTGGTGAAAAAGAAACTGTTTCTTTATCAATTTCATCGATCAACTCTTCTGCCAAACGAGTCATACGTACTTCCGTATACCTCATTGCAGCTGCACTATCTCCATCGATAGAACCAAAGTTACCTTGACCATCAACCAATGGGTAACGCATTGAAAAGTCCTGAGCCAAACGAACAATGGCATCGTAAACGGCAGAGTCACCATGTGGGTGATATTTACCAATTACGTCACCAACAACACGAGCTGATTTTTTATAGGGCTTGTTGTGATAATTAGAAAGTTCGTTCATCGCAAAAAGAACTCGACGGTGAACAGGTTTTAAACCATCACGAACGTCAGGTAAAGCACGGCCAACAATTACACTCATAGAGTACTGTAGGTAGGCTTCCTTCATCTCGCTAGAGATTTCAAGATTAGTAATTTTATGATTTGGATTTTGGTTTTCAGATTCCATTAATGCCTCAAATTATACGTCTAGTTCTTTAACCGATAATGCATTGTCTTCAATAAACTTTCTACGAGGAGCAACTTCTTCACCCATCAATACACTGAAAGTTTCATCAGCAGAAATCGCATCGTCTACTGTAATACGAAGTAAAGTTCTGTTCTCAGGATTTAGAGTTGTTTCCCAAAGCTGTTCTGGGTTCATCTCTCCTAGTCCTTTATAACGTTGTACGTAAATTCCTTTTTTACTTACTTCGATTACAAATTCGCGGAAATCTTTGTAGCTATCAAACTTAACGCCTTCTTGATCTTCAATTTCAATTGGAAGAGAAGCTTTGTTCGTCATTCCCTGATAAAGTTCGTAAATTTCTTTAAATTCAGATGAGCTAAGCTCTTCAAAATCAAAAACATTTTTAGTGTTAACACCATAGCGATGTAAATTTAAAACCAACTTATTAGTGGAATGCTCAGTGTCTTCAGTGATTTCATAAGAAGCTTCACTGATGTCATTTGGTCTTTCTGCTTCAATAAATTTAACCACATCATCAAAAAGAGCAGTAAGTTTTGTTTTGTCTTTTAATGTGTTTTCTAAGTCTTGGTCTTTACTAACAATGTAATTCAAAACTTCCGTGTTGAAACGGTTTGATAATTTATGAACGTAAGAATAATAAGAATCAATTCCTTGAATTAATCCTTTCATATCATCTTTTGAAAGATTTTGGTCTTTGATTTTAGCGCCACTAGCACCCTGCTCTAAAAGATAATCAGTTAAAGAGTTTTCATCTTTAAGATAAACTTCCGAGTTACCTTTTTTAGCGCGGTAAAGAGGTGGTTGAGCAACGTAAACATAACCTCTCTCAATCGCTTCAGGAAGTTGGCGATAAAGGAAAGTTAATAGAAGAGTTCGAATGTGAGATCCATCCACATCGGCATCTGTCATGATGATGATTTTGTGATAACGAATTTTATCAACACTAACATTGTCTTTACCGATCCCAGTACCAAAAGCAGAGATCATCATTTTAATTTCATCACTTTGCAGGATACGATCAAAACGAGCTTTCTCAACATTTAAAATTTTACCTTTCAAAGGTAAAACCGCTTGAGTCTTTCTATCACGTGCTTGTTTTGCAGAACCACCTGCGGAATCTCCCTCCACCAGGTAGATTTCACATTTGGATGGATCTTTTTCCTGACAGTCAGCCATTTTTCCTGGGAGACCACCACCATCTAAAGCAGATTTTCTTCGAGTTAATTCACGAGCTTTTCTTGCAGCGATTCGAGCACGAGCTGAATCTACACATTTTCCAATGATTGATTTAGCTGCCCCTGGGTTACGATCTAACCAGTCAGCAAGCTTATCGTTCATCAAACTTTCCACTGCACTTTTTGCTTCACTAGTTCCTAGCTTTGTTTTTGTCTGACCTTCAAACTGAGGGTCTGGAACTTTAACGGAAATAATAGCTGTTAAACCTTCACGAATGTCATCGCCATCAAGGTTTGCATTTTTTAAATCTTTAAGAAGTTTTTTATTATTCGCATAAGAGTTCACGCAACGAGTAAGTGCTGCACGAAAACCAACTAAATGCGTTCCACCTTCACGAGTGTTGATGTTGTTACAATATGTGTGAATGCTCTCAGCATAAGAATCATTCCACTGCATTGCCACTTCCACTTCGATGTCATCTTTGTTGCCGCTAAAAGCAAGTACATCGTTCAAAGTTTTCTTTGACGAGTTTAAATGAGTTACGAATTGTGAAAGACCATCGGTAAATTGAAATTCTTCTTTCTTAGAACTTCTTTCATCGATCAAGGTAATATGTAAACCAGCATTCAAGAAAGCTAGTTCGCGAAATCTCTTGGATAAAGTTTCAAAAGAGAAACTTAATTCTTTGTCTTGGAAAATTTGACGATCAGGACGGAAAGTAATTTTCGTTCCTGTTTTATCAGTTTCACCAAGTTCTTCTAAAGGACCTTCCGGAACACCACGTGCGTATTTTTGACGCCATAGTTTACCTTCACGTTTAATTTCAGCACTACAAGAACTTGATAGAGCGTTCACAACCGAAACACCCACACCATGCAAACCACCTGAAACTTTGTAAGAATCATTATCGAATTTACCACCGGCATGTAAAACGGTCATAACAATTTCAAGTGCAGACTTTCCACCTTTGTGAGCTGCAATCGGAATACCACGTCCGTTATCTTCTACCGAAATGGATTCATCCGCTTTCACTGTGATAGTGATATGAGTACAATGTCCAGCTAATGCTTCATCGACTGAGTTATCGACAATCTCCCAAACTAAATGGTGATAACCTCTGATCGTCGTATCACCGATATACATCCCTGGTCTTTTTCTTACCGCTTCAAGTCCTTCAAGAACCTGAATCGATCCGGCATCATAGGAATTCGTTTCTTGACTCATATTCACTGCTCTCCATTCCAGTCAATTGCTGCAATTTTTCTTCGCTAATCTTTCCGCGTTCAATTTTGAAGAGTTTCATATTTTCCGAGTTTGATAAGTTACTAGAACCAAGCTCTGTAGTAGTTACAAAAGTTTGCGCTTTATATTCTTTCAAAAAGCCTACTAGAAAACTTCGTTTTTCCTCATCCAACTCGGATAACACATCATCCAATAAAAGTAGCGGGAAGACCCCATAGCGTGCGTTATAATACACGATTTGAGCTATTTTGAAACTCAAAATTAAGGCTCTTTGCTGCCCCTGCGAACAAAAGTAGCGAGAATCATTGTCGTTGTATTGAATGATCACGTCATGTTTGTGTGGTCCGAACAAGCTACCACCGCTTGCTATTTCAGCAAAACGTAGCTCTTCGGCTCTCTCTTGCAATCTATGGCCAATTTTATCCAGTGAATCCCCAGTTACATCCACATCGGAAACTAGATATTGCATGGAAACTTTTGCTTTTGTCCCACTAATTCGTTGCATGCATTTGTTGAAAAAGTTGTGGATATCCTTGATAGCTTGAACGCGCAGCATTGTTACATCGGTACATAGTCGGTAATATGTGTGATTCAAACTATCAAAAAGCGCTTCAAATTCATCAAGATAGATTTTTTCCTTTTTGTAATCCTTCAAAAGATGATTTCTGTTTTTTAAAGCTTTCGAAAAATCAGTTAAGGTTTGAATTTTGTCTGGACGATATAAACAAATCCATTCATCCAACAAATTTCTTCTTTCATCCGGACCAGATTTAATTGCTGATAAACTTTCTGGACTAAAAGTGATGATTGGAAATTTTCTTTGAATCAAATTACTTGAAGTTTTCTTTTGATTTAAAAAATGAAATTTACTTTGTTCTTTGATTTGAAATTCTAGGCTTTGGTTAACCACATTATTCACAAGTTTACCCCCAACAGCACATTGAGCTGTGTGGGTATCTTTGTTGATGATGTGAATATTTTTAAATGGCCGAAAACTTTTTCCACTAGTTAAAAGTGAAATGGCTTCTAGAATATTACTTTTACCCTGACCATTGTTTCCGACGAAAACATTTAAGCCAGGGCTAAGATGAATTTTTGTATTCTCTAAGTTTCGAAAGTTTACAAAACCAAGATAATCAAAATACATTACAGTCTCATAGGCATAATCACACAACGGTAATCTGGGTCATGTGATGGACGAATTAATGCCGGTGATAGTTGATCATTCAATTCAATATCAACCGTGTCATCATTGATAGAGTTTAAAACATCCATCAAGTACTTCGCGTTAAAGCCAATCTTTAATTCTTCACCAGCATAGTTTACTTCGATTTCTTCTTTCGCATCACCTAGCTCCGGGTTATTAGAAGAAATTTCCATAGATCCGTTATGAAAATTTAAAGTAATCCCTTTTGACTTTTGATTGGATAATAACGAAACCCTTTTTAAACAAGAAAGCATCTCATCTTTCGATACGGTTGCTTTTTGTTTTAAGTTTTGTGGAATAAGCTGTGAATAGTTTGGATATTTTCCTTCGATTAATCTTACCATCAAAATTGTATTGTCGTTTTTAACAATCAGTTGAGAACCTTCAATGGCAAAACTCAGATCCGCCGATACATCCAACATCTTTCGAATTTCATTCAAACCTTTACGAGGAATAATTACTCCAGAAGAATTTTTTGCGGAGTTTCCTTTTGTAGGAATTCGATCAACCAAACTTAATCTGTGTCCGTCAGTTGAAACCATTCGATAAGTGTTAGACTCATTTCCTTGGTTTTCAAAATACACACCGTTTAAGTGATAGCGAGTCTCATCATTGGAAACACTGTAAATTGTTTTTTCAATCATCTCTTTCAAGATGTCAGAAGATACTTCTAAAAATTCATTTGTGGAAAAAGTTGGGAATACTGGGTATTCCTCAGCACCAATCCCTACGATATTAAATCTACTTTTGTTTTGAGTTAGCTCTAACCAGTTATTGTCTTTTTTGGTTAAGTGAATTTCTCCTTCAGGTAATTCTTTAACGATATCAAAAAGATTTTTTGCACTAACTGCTACTTTACCTTCTTGATCAATTCCTGCTGATACTGCATCTGTTAAGCTAACTTCCAAATCTGTTGCAAAGATTTTTAATTCACTTCCTGTTGCTTCCAATAAAACATTGATCAATACAGGCATTGTATTTCTTTTCTCTACAATATTTTGTGTTTTAGATAACAAGTTTAAAAGAGCTTCTTTATTGATGCTTAACTTCATGCTTTTTCCCTCTCTATATATATCTAATTCTCTATATATATATTCTAGTAGTAGTAGTAGGTCCCGTGGATTACCGGGTTTTATATCTAAATACTTAAAATTACTCAATAAATAATGTGGAAATCTTCAGGGATAATTTGCCGTCTAATTTTTAAAAATTGTGAATAACTACAATCCCCAATTTAGCCAACAAGCCTTTCCACAGACTTATCGACTATCCATATTCACAGTCCTGTTAAGTTGTGGATACGGTTCTGTAACTCATCGATATCTTTACGTAAATCAGAATTTGTAACCAGTTGACTCTCGATTCTTTTGATCGCATTGATCACAGTGGAGTGATCTTTACCACCAAAGGCTCTACCGATATCTTGCAAGCTCTTATCTAAATGCTTTTTAGTTAAAAACATTGCTGCTTGCCTAGCCACAACTAGAGGCTTACTGCGGTTGCTTGATTTAAGGTCATTTAATTTTACCTTATAATGTTCGCTCACCATTTTTTGAATATCTTGAATAGTCACAGCACTTGCTTCACTGGCGTGATTAGCCAAAACCTTCTTGGCTAGATCTAAGTTAATAGGTAAACCCTGTAGTTCTGTGTACATTTTTAGCTTATTAAGGTTTCCTTCCAATTCACGAATACTTCTCTTTGAAATCTTCGCGATAAAAGAAATCACATCTTCAGGCATTTTTATGCCCTTTTGCTCTGCTTTATACCTTAAAATAGCCGTTCTGGTTTCTAGATCAGGCATTTGAATGTCTGCAATAACACCCCACTCTAAACGAGTACGAATCCGATCCGCTAAACCATTGATATCTTTAGGCATTCTATCAGATGCTACGACAACCTGTTTATCACGCTCTAATAGATCGTTTAGGGTATAGAAAAACTCTTCCTGAACCGCTTCACCACGCCCTAGAATTTGAATGTCATCCACTAAGAAAACATCAGCATGACCACGATAGGTTTTACGGAACTCATCCATTTTCCTGTGTCTTAACGCAGAGATACAGTCATTCATAAATCTCTCTGCTGAAATATAAGTGATTGTGTATTCAGGAAACTTATGTCGAATGTGGTTTCCAACAGCATTCAATAAGTGAGTTTTACCCATACCAGTAGGCCCACTAATAAATAGAGGGTTATAACCACCTCTAATTCCTGGCTTTTCTGCAATATTGTAGCAGGCAGCATGGGCAAACTCGTTATTTCGTCCCACAACAAATGTGGAAAATAGGTACTCAGTATTTAATTTATCACGCCCACGATCAGGAGATTTTGGATTTGATGCGAAATAGTCTTTATTTATTTCTTCTACTGTAATGCTGTTTGATGGTGGCTCATAAACTTCAGGGCCAGCTGGAGCTACCTGATTTACGGCCCCAGACTCACCAGTGATTATTAACTCAACCTGAAAAGGTCCGCCATAAACACCTGAAATCTCTTGGCAAATTCTATCCAAAAGGTTTTCACTAATCCAGTATTTGTGTAATTCATTAGGCACACCCAATAAAAAACATTTACCGTTAGATCTCTCTTCAACACTCTTTAATATAGTTGGCTCAAACCAGGTTTGAAGCAGCTTATTACTAGAGTTTTTAGCTTTTAGATTCTCTTTAATTGTATTCCAGAACATTTGGTCTTGGTTATTCAACATATGCTTTCCATTTTTTGACTAGTCAATATCCCCAAATAAGTACCCAAATGACTACGCAAACTCAAGAAATGATAAAAGAATTGGGTATTTTACTCTGTGCTGTCTATATCAGCTTTTCAAAGTTTGTTCAAACACTTGACATAACTAGGTGCCTTATGTTTTATAGCCTTTCCAATAAATTTGGAGTGTAATTGGCCCTTTGACGTAAATTAGTCGTATTTGTAGGAGCAGAGAGAATGAAACGTACATATCAACCAAGCCGTAAAAAAAGAAAAACATCCCACGGATTCAGAAGTCGTATGGCAACGAAGTCTGGTCGTGACGTATTATCTAGAAGAAGAGCAAAAGGTCGTAAGAGATTAACTGTTACTACTGGTGGCAAGTAATCCTTGGTAACTCTAAAGTCTCGTAAAGATTTTTTAAGCCTTCGCAAGAACTCACGTAAAAACTTTCTCAACGATTATTCAATGGTGGTTTATAAACCTAACCAAAAGGGAGAGTTGCGCGTGGGTTGGACTTTGTCTGCTAAAGTGGGCAAGGCAAACACTCGTAATAAAATAAAACGCTGGCTTAGATATTATTTCCGAAACTTGGAGAACCAGGATTCCATGCAAGGTTATGACCTTAATGTTATCTTCAGGAAATCTGATAAGATCAAAGAACTTAACTACCAAGAAGTCAAAAACAGTCTGGACAAATTTACCCAGAATTTTCGATAAAACTTTAAGATATTTAGCTATCTTTTTGATTAGCTTCTATCAGTCTGTATTTCGTTTTTGGTTTGGTGGAAGATGCCGTTTTGAGCCACATTGCTCAGAGTACGGCTTTTCTGCATTCAAAACCTACCCTTTTTTAACTGCATTAAAATTAACATTTAATAGAATTATGCGTTGTCGTCCAGGCCAAGAGTTTGGTTACGACCCTCTTCCTAAGGAGAAATGTTGTGGAAAATAATCAAGGAAGCTTCCTCGATAAGAACACTATCATCGCGATTGTTTTAACCATTATAGTTTGGGTAGGTTGGAGCCAGTATATGGCAAAAAAATATCCAGAAGCGGAAAAAGAAGCCTTAATAGAAACGCTTGCCGGAAAAGATTCTACCAAGATTGATGCTAATGTTAAGCAAAGTATTGAGGCAAACCTAGAACCTAGCCTTGATCAGTCTCAAAAAGAAGTAGCGGCAACTACTATTAATAAAGATGTAAAGCCAGTGGTTTTTGATTTTCCTAAATTATCGTTCACTGTAAGTCCTTTAGGGATGGGTTTGAACGAGATTATTTTAAAAGACTATACAGATAGAGAAGATAAAAACATTCAACTATCCGTTAGCTCTAAAACCTACTCTAATTTTGCAACAAAACTAGAGGGAAAAGACGAACTCTTATTTTTTGATCTAAAGAAAATTTCTGAGACGGAAGTAATCGGCGAAGGAAGTTTCGAGGGTGTTACTTACGAAAAGAAATATAAAATTAATCCTGAAACTTTTAGTATTGATGCTAGCCTATCGGTAAAAGGCGAGAATACACTTCCTCAGTTTGAAACTCTTATAACTGAAAAAGCAAATGCTCCTGCAGCTTCGTCAATGTTAAGCCCAAGCATGGAAAAACAAGAAGTAATTGTTAAACACAAAGATGGTGATGATAGAGAAATCTTTAATAACCAAGAGCCTTTTGTAGGTGATTTTAATAGTGTTTATATGGCCTCTCTTTCTAGTCATTACTTTGCTACGGCGGTAATGGATATGAGTGATGTTATTCCAAACTTTAAGGCCAATTACGATAAAGCAAATGAAACTATGATTGGTAAATTGATCTATCCTAGTTTTGCAGGGACAAAAAGCTTAGACCTTAAATACAAATTATACTTCGGTCCTAAAGATGTAAGTACGCTTCAATCCGTTAATGCAAACCTTTCTGAGCTGGTTGATTTTGGTATGTTTAGCTTTATTGCGGAGCCATTGTTGCGCTTAATGAAATGGTTTTATTCCTTCTTAGGTAACTGGGGTCTAGCGATTATTGCTTTAACAGTTCTGGTTCGTTTGGTGGTTTTACCATTCAACGTAATGTCTTATAAATCCATGTCTAAGATGCAGGCCATTCAGCCAACTCTAAAAGCGGTTCGAGAAAAATATAAAGATGATCCTGTTCGAATGAATCAGGAGGTTATGGGTATCATGAAACAAGAAAAGGTAAACCCAGCTGGTGGTTGTTTACCAATGTTGTTGCAGTTCCCAATTTTTATCGCTCTTTATCGAGTATTAAGTGAAAGTATTGATTTATACAAAGCGCCTTTTGGTCTTTGGATTACAGATTTGAGTTTAAAAGATCCTTATTATGTGTTGCCAATTTTGATGGGTATCAGCATGTTTTTACAACAGAAGATTACTCCATCAACAATGGATCCACAGCAACAAAAGGTAATGGCTTTTATGCCAATAGTATTTAGTTTGTTAATGATATCTCTACCGAGTGGTCTTACTTTGTATATTTTTGTAAGTACGATTTTCGGAGTTATTCAACAGCAATTGTTCATGAAAAAAGCGTAAATGGGAGGAGAGTAAGATGAGTTTCTTAAAAAAGCTTTTTGGATTTGGTGGTGGTAAACAAGACGGTGTTATCGGTTTAATCGATGATACTCTTCATGAGTTGAGTGAGAAAGCTGGTTTGAATTTCAGCTATGAAATTTATGAAAAAGAAGATTCAATTCACGTAGATTTAAATGGTGAAGAAAACAAAATGATCAAAGCGAAAGATGGGCAGCTTTTAGATGGCATTCAATTTTTCGTAAAACGTGTGGTTCAACATAAGTTTAAAGAAAATGTTCCTAACATTGTTTTTGATTGTGATGGGTTCAGAGAAGATGCTGATAAGGCTTTAGTCGAGTTAGCAGAAAAATTAAAAGGCATAGCGATTGAGAAAAATCGTTCAGTTTATTTTAGAGCTTTGCCTCCGCGTGACCGTCGTGTAATTCACCAACACCTCGCTCAAGATGAGAGAGTGATTTCTAAATCAATTGGTGATGGTCTTTATAAAAAGATCAAAGTTTTTCCAGCTAAAGGAAAACGTAAAAACAACCAAAACAACAACAATCAAAAGTCAGCGAATTAATAATCATGGGACTGGATTTTATAGATAGTCAGTCCACGATTTGTGCACAGGCAACCCCACCGGGCCGAAGCGGGGTTGCTGTGATTCGAATGAGTGGCCCTGATTCAGAATCAATTATCAAAAAATTAGCACCCAAGTTAAAGAAGCCTCTTGAAAGCCATAAGCTTTATTATTGCAAACTGGTGCATCCAAAAACAAAAGAAGAAATCGATGAAGTCCTGGTGAGTTTTTTCTCAGAGGGCAGATCTTATACAGGCGAAGAGTCTGTAGAGATTTCTTGTCATGGTAGCCCCACAGTTTGTTCAAAAGTTTTAAAAAGCCTAATTGAAGCTGGTGCCAAAACGGCTGGTCCGGGAGAGTTCACTTATAGAGCTTTCATGAATCAAAAGATTGATTTGGTCCAGGCTGAGAGTGTTTTGTCTTTGATCGAGTCTCACTCAGATAAAAGTGCAGCCCTTGCTTTGAGGCAATTGGACGGTCAATTATCTACTGTTTTGTCCGATTTAGAGGATAAAATCACCTATCTTTTGGCCAATTTTGAAGCCTCAATCGACTTTACAGAAGAAGATATTGAGATCGTAAATTATCAAGCTGCCTCGGGTTCTGTTTCTAAGATATTAGAATCAATAGATAACTTATTAACTAGCTATAAATCTGGACGTGCTATTAAAGACGGTGTTCAAGTAGCCTTGGTTGGTAAGCCTAATGCAGGTAAAAGCTCTTTATTAAATGCTATTTTATCTGAAGAAAAAGCTATTGTATCTGATGTTCCTGGTACCACTAGAGATGTAGTCGAAGCGACTATTCAAATTAATGGAATGACTATTCATTTATTTGATACTGCTGGAATTAGAGAGACCTCTGATCAAATTGAGCAAATGGGTATTCAACGTAGTGAACAAACCATTGAGAAGGCAGATATTGTCTTACTTCTCTACCCTGCTGATCAATCCATTGATCAAATGGATACTCAGGTTTTTGAAAAATATCCTAATAAAAACATACATTTAGTGGTTTCAAAGGCTGATTTGACTAGTCAATCTACTCAAAACAAGTCTGAGTATTTAGAGGCTTTATATAAATTTCAAGATAAGCCAGATAATCAGGACAAAGCCCAGGATAAAGTGTTATTTTGCAGCTCGGTTTCCACGGGTGGGCTTGATCAAGTGACTAGTCTATTGAATGACTACTCAAAATCATTTCACTTTGAGAACTCTGGGATTTTGCAACAAGCTAGGCATTTTGAATTGCTTTCAGTTGTGAATGGCCACTTAGAAAGAGCTAAAGACTTGATTGATTTAAATGAGTCAGCTGAGTTTATAAGCTTTGAGATGCATGAGGCTATTTTTAAAATCCACGAAGTTCTTGGAAAACGCTTTGATGATGAAGTGATGGATAGGGTTTTTAAAGAATTCTGCATAGGAAAATAATGAATCATTTTGATGTTATAGTTGTAGGTGCTGGACATGCTGGAGTGGAAGCTGCCTTAGCGGCGGCTCGTATTGGTGTTTCGACTTTGGTAGTTACCACTAATTTAGAACGAATTGGTTATATGAGTTGTAACCCATCCATCGGTGGACTTGGCAAAGGACATATGGTTAAGGAAATTGATGTTCTTGGTGGTCTAATGGGCTATGCAGCTGATCAAAACTGTGTTCAATTTAAACGCTTAAACTCTAGAAAAGGTCCTGCAGTACGTGGAACTCGTATGCAGGAAGATAAAGATAAGTACTGTAAATTTGTAGGGAATTTTCTAACAAATCATCCAAACATGAAAGTTCTAGAGGAAGAAGTTAAAGCCTTAGTTCTAGAAGAAGATGTTTGTCGTGGTGTTGTTCTTGGCGATGGTTCAAAAGTTTTAGCAAAGTCAGTTGTTATTACTACGGGTACTTTTATGAATGCAGTAATGCATATAGGTACTAAGAAAATTTCTGGGGGAAGAGTTGGTGATAAAGCTAGTATTGGGCTTTCTGATCAATTAGATGATTTTGGATTTGAAGTAACTAGATTAAAAACAGGTACACCACCTCGTTTGAAGCGTTCAAGCATTGATTTTTCAAAAACTACTGAAGAGTTTGGTGATTCTACTTTTATTCCTTTTAGTTACAGGTCTGAAGCTGAGCTTAAGTTAAAACAAATTAGCTGTTATTTGACTTATACCAACGAAAAAACCCATGAAATTATTAACAAAAACATCCATTTATCCCCTATGTTTTCGGGGGAAATCACTGGTACTGGTCCACGCTACTGCCCAAGTATCGAAGACAAGATTACTCGTTTCTCTGATAAACCAAAACATCAAAGCTTCTTAGAGCCTGAGGGTGTTGATTCGGATATCATTTATCTACAAGGCATATCCACTAGTTTACCTGAAGATGTACAAATGGAGTTTTTAAGAACCATTGATGGCCTTGAAAATGTTGAAGTTATTCGTCCAGGCTATGCAGTTGAATATGATTTTGTGAACCCTACTCAGTTAAATAGAAACTTAGAGACTAAAAAAATTAAGAATTTATTTTTAGCCGGGCAAATTAACGGAACAAGTGGTTATGAAGAAGCTGCTGGACAGGGTTTAGTTGCTGGCGTTAATGCGGCTAATAAAGTTTTAGACCGTGAAGACTTCATTTTAGATCGCTTTGAATCTTATATTGGTGTTTTGATTGATGACCTCGTTACTAAGGGAACAAAAGAACCTTATAGAATGTTTACTTCACGAGCTGAACACAGATTAATGCTTAGAGAAGATAACGCGATGGAGAGGTTGTTCAAAAAGGCTACTCAATTTGGTCTTTTGAATACTTTGGATAGGGCCAAGGCCGAGGAATTGATTAGCCAACAAAATTCCTATTATGACTATTTAAATAGTCAGGTAATCAATCCGACTAAGGAAGTGAATAGTCTGCTTAGTCAAAATGAAATAACGCAGATAGTCAAGCCCTACTCTTTAGCTGAATTATTACGCAGACCAGAGGTTGGTTCCGAAAAGCTTAGAACTTTGGGATATGAAGTGCCTTTAGAGTTTCAAGTTTACGATCCGGTAGAAATAAAAATTAAGTACAAAGGTTATATTGATAGACAGAATGAATTGATCAGACAGGCTTCAAAACTAGAAGGTTTAAAACTTCCAAAAGATTTATCTTATAAATCAGTGAAAGGTCTTTCTAATGAAGAGATTGAAAAGTTGATTTCTGTTCAGCCTGAAACACTTGGTCAGGCCAGTAGAATTTCAGGGGTTAACCCCTCTGCCATTCAAGCCTTGATGATTTACTTAAAGGCCTACCAACCACCTAAAAGTTTAAGGCATTAGTTTTTGTCCAATTTCATTTTAGTGTTTTTAGAATGTTCCACGTGGAACATTCTTTTTGATTTCCACGAATGCGATATAAATTGTTCCACGTGGAACACAAAAATATCCCATATACTTTTATTTTTAGAAGCCAAATAGATATATTTTAAATTGCGTCTAAAAAAACGATTCATTTTCACGCGCGAGATTTAAGGCTGAGATAAAAATATCTAGTTTTAGGCTGAAAAAGCCCTTTTTTGGTCGAAAAACAGTAAAAATACACTGTTTTTAGCATAAAATCGGCGAAAAAATGCTAAAAATAGCCTATTTTTGACTGTTTTTAGCTAAATTACTCTAAAAACGCCAGATTATTTTCACTAGGCAGATGTTCCACGTGGAACTATTTTATTTTTCATTGATTTGTTGTGCTATTTTTTCTGAATCCCATTTTCTAGGGGCATTTTTTAATCTTTGATTCAATTCATACCTATACATAGTTGTGGCGCTAGGCCACTCGTCGCCGTATCCATTATTCCATGCTCTAATATAACTATTCTTCGCAGCATACTTTCTGTTAATTAAATGGAGGTTATAATAGTGGAGCAATTGTTCTGCTTTTTTAAGGTTTTTGCTAGAGGTCCAATACTTTTGCCAAAAATCTTTAGACTGCCGCGTATAGGGTTCTATAAATTTTAAGTTCTCTTTATTTTGTTCAACTTCTTTTGTGAGTTCTTTGACCTTGGCTTCTTGGGCTTTTAATTTTTTGGAAATATCCTGATAGATCGGATCGCGTAATTCCGGAGCAGGGTCAGGTTTACTGCACCCCATAAAAAGAAAGCCTATGATAAAAAAGAGTAGAATTTTTTTCATTTGATACTAATATCGGTATGTAATTATTTTTACTTAAATAATTAATAAAAACAAAACGTTCCACGTGGAACATTCGAGGTAAAGAATATGGCTAGAGTAATTTGCATCGCCAACCAAAAAGGTGGAGTTGGCAAGACGACAACTAGTGTGAACCTATCCGCTGCATTAGCAAAAATGAAGCGAAAGGTTTTGTTAGTAGATATGGACCCTCAAGGAAATGCCAGTTCTGGTTTAGGGGTTAAACGACACGACGCAGAAGATTCAACTGCTTATGATGTCTTAATTGGAGACCAGAGCATTGAAGAGGCAAGAGTTGAAACTGAGGTAAAAGGTCTGCACGTTATTGTGGCAACTCCAGATTTAGTTGGAGCAGAGATTGAATTGGTTGATGCTCCGCGTCGAGAGCAAAGACTTAAAGAAGCTATTGCTGAGGTTGCCGATTATTACGACTACGTAATTATCGATTGTCCTCCTAGCCTGGGTTTACTTACTTTAAATTCAATGACGGCGGCTGATTCATTTATCGTTCCTCTACAGTGTGAGTACTATGCACTAGAAGGTTTAAGCCAACTATTAAATACAGCGGGAATTATTAAAAAGAATTTAAACCCAAGATTAAAAATCGAAGGGATTGTTCTTACTATGTTTGATACACGTAACAACCTTTCTCATCAGGTAGTTCAAGAGATTCAAACTCATTTCGGTGACAAAGTTTTTAAAGCAGTGATTCCGAGAAACGTTCGTTTGAGTGAAGCACCTTCATATGGACAAGCAATTTCAGATTATGATCCTAAATCGGTAGGGGCTGTTCGCTACAATTCTTTAGCTAAGGAATTAGACGAGAGAGTCTTTGGCGAAAAAGAAGCTGATAAGAATGAAAAGTTAAATGCTTTAGTGGAGAAGGCTGAGAAAACTAGCGCTCCAGAAAATAATAATGAAGATGCTGAAATTGATAATAATGATGCAGACGATACTTTTGTTGAACCTGCTATTTCTATGAATCCTGGGGAAGAATCTGAAGAGGTAGATCGTGGCTAGAAAAAAGAATAAAAAGAATTCAAGATTGGGGCGTGGACTTGGATCTTTGTTGGGACCGACAGGTGATGATAGCCCATCTAATCAGGTCGCAAATAAAATTCCATTAAACGAAAATGGAATTTTAAATGATGCTGAAGAAGAGACGGAAGCTATTAAAGCGGACTCGACCAAAAAAGCAAAAGAAGTATTAAAAGAAGAAAAATCTAAAAAAGATGAAGTCTCTGCAAAAGAGAAAAGTAATACAGATAATAAAGAAGAAGTAAAAGCTTCAACAGCAGCAAAAACCAAGACGGCTGAGAAAAAGGAAGACCTTAAATCAAAAGTCTCTTCTAACAGTGAGGATAAAGCGCTAGAAGCGAAAGCCACTAAAAGCACGCCAAAAGTCGAGTCAGTAATTTCAATAGATGAACCTACTGAGGAGAAGGACTCAAAAACGGCTGAAGCTCAAGTGGTTGAAAAAATTGTTGAGAAGGTAGTTGTTAAAGAACAAAAAATTCCTGAAGGCTCTAGGATTTGGAAGATTGCTGTTGAAAAGATTATTCCAAACCAATTTCAGCCAAGACAATATTTTGATAAAGAAAAGGTAGAGGAATTATCTCAGTCCATTAGAGAGCAAGGGATTCTTCAACCGATTGTTGTGCGTAAAACAAAAGATCAAAAACTAGAAATTATTTCTGGGGAAAGACGTTGGCGTGCAGCCCAAATGGCAAAGTTACATGAAGTTCCGGTTATCATTAAAGATGTTGATGATCAAAACTCCTTGGAGCTTGCTTTGATCGAGAATATTCAAAGAGCAAACTTAAACCCACTTGAAGAAGCAGAGGCTTACCAAAGGCTAGCTGATGAGTTTTCTTTAACCCAAGAGCAAATCGCGAAAAAGGTTGGTAAAAACCGAGCGAGTGTCGCAAACACTTTGCGCTTACTAGGTCTTAGTCCTGAGGTAAGAAACTTTGTAAAAGAAGGGAAGCTTTCACAGGGACATGCAAAGGCACTTTTAAGCATTGGTGATCCAATTAAACAAAGGGAGCTAGCGAAAAAGATCGTTAATGAAAGTTTATCGGTACGTGCTGTAGAAACTCTTGCTGCTCAGTCTAATAAACCTGTTAAAGAAAAGAAGGAAAATGTAGCGAGCGAGATTTCAAATCGTTTGGCCTCTCAACAGGCTCAAGAGCTACAGCGTCTTCTGGGAACAAAAGTAAAAATTGATTACACTGGTGGAAAGGGTAAAATCGCTTTACAATTTTATAGTGATGATCAATTCAACGATATTATCGATAGGTTAAAAGAAGCGTGGAAATAGAAACAACATCTAAAGAAGAAGTTCAACGACGTATTCGAGAGCATAATCAATCTATCCAAGAAGGTCAGGTTACGGCCATCTTGGATAAAGGCGCCTCTTTTGAGGGGCAGCTAAGCTTCGAGGGAACAGTTAGGATTGGGGGAAATTTTAAAGGTGAAATTTTCACCCACGATACTTTAATTGTAAATGAAGAAGCAAAGGTTGAGGCGCATATCGAGGCAGATACCATTATTATATCAGGCTTTGTAAAAGGTAATATTTTTGCCAGACGCCAAGTGATAATGTATCCACCCGCTGTATTTAAAGGAAGCGTTACTACACCTAGTTTAAGCATTGAAGAAGGGGTTGTGTTTGAGGGTGCTTCAAATATGCCTTCTTAAAAAAAATAACTTATAAGATATATTTATATAGAGGGCCTCAAGGCCCTTTTTTTATTTATGAACCTGATTTTTAATTTAAGCGCCGCAACAAAACCATATAAACAATCCACATGAGTAAATGGCTAAAACTTCTCTGGAATGACTGACAACGTGATTTAACCCTATTTTATAACTTCTATCTGAAAGCCAAGTGATTTCCTTTTATTTTAAACAGTTTAGAGAAATTTGAATTTAGTTAAATCTCCTAAAACCAGCGAAATATCTTGACCTAAAACTCGGCGGAGTGTTAGTTAGAACCGCTTCACTAATATATTAATGAGGAACCACTATATGGATCTTATTACCAACTTAGGTATTAACGGCACAATTTTTTATCAATTTGTTATCTTTTTAGTGGCTTATTTGGCATTAAATCAATTTGTATTTAAGCCTTATATTGCTGCTTTCGAAGAGCGTGAATCCCGTACGAGCGGCCAAACCAAAGCTGCTGAAACTTCTTTTGAAGATGCTACTCGTTTAAAAGAAGAGTATGCAAATATGATGAAGGCTCAGCTTGAGGAAACTCAATCTTTCTATGCAAAAGCTAAGAAGGATGCCGGTGAAGAGTATAACAAGATTGTTGAGGCTGCGAAGCTTCAAGCTAAATCTGAAATTGATAAAGCAAAAATCGAAATCACAAATCAAATGAGTGCGGCACAAACAAGTGTTGAAGCGGAAGCAAAAGCCTTGGCTGGTATCATTACTCAAAAAGTTGTTGGTAGGGAGCTGTAATGATTAAATTGATAGTTGCATTTTTATTAGTTTCTCAAGCAGCGCTAGCGGCTGGTGGAGCACATATTCCAACGGGAACTATTTTAGTTCAATTGTTGAACATTGTGTTGTTTGCCGGACTTCTTACTTATTTATTAAGAAAGAAAGTAAAAACATATTTTGCCCAGAAAAAAGAAGATTACTTAGAAGCGGTTAATAAGGCTGAAAAACTAAAAGTTGAGGCTGATGCTGAGAAAAAAGAAATCGAAGCGAAAATTGCTAGCTTTAAAAATACAAACGCAGAAGAAATTGCTAAGGCAAAAGCGGAAGCGGAAGCTTTAAAGCAATCTATCGTAGAGCAGGCTAAGGCCATTTCTGCAACCATTGAAAGAGAAACTACAAAAACAGTAGAAAATGAGATGGTTAAGGCGAAAGCTAGTTTAAGAGAAGCATTGTTGGAGCACGCAATTAGCGATGCTAAATCAAAGTTTTCTTCTATTTCAAATGATGATCACAGAAAAATGAATCAACAATTTGTTGATGGTTTAGGAGCTAATTAATAATGAAGAACGTTCAATTAGCTAGTAGATACGCGAAAGCAATCTATTCCTTAGCAAAAGAAACTGGAAGCCAAGATCAAATTTTTTCAGAAGTTTCTGCTCTAGCAGAAGTTCTTTCTGATGCTGATCTTAAGAAACATTTAAATAGCCCAGTTGTTTCGAAAGAAGATAAAAAAGCGATTGCAAATCGTTTGTTGGAGAGCGCTAGCTTTTCAGATATTACTAAAAACTTTGTGAATGTTCTATGTGACAAAGAAAGACTCTCTCTGTTGTCAGAGATTAGCTCTTTGTTTCAAAAATTCATTGATGAAGAAAAAGGTTTAGTTCGTGGCGAAGTTAAAAGTGCTACTGACTTGACTGATGAAGAGAAGAAAAGTTTAGAAGATAAAGTAGCAAAAATTCTAAATAAAAAACTTCTTCTAGAATATACAAAAGACGCAAGTCTTTTTGGTGGCGTAGTGGTTAATGTTGGCGATTATACTTTGGATTATAGTGTAAACCGTCAATTGGAAAGAATTAAAGAGTCCTTGAGCGAGGGAGTTCAATAACATGAACATTAGAGCAGATGAAATCAGTAGCGTATTAAAAGACCAGATTAAAAACTATCAGGCAAAAGTTGAGCTTGAAGAAACTGGAACAGTACTTTCCATTGGTGATGGTGTTGCCGTTGTTTACGGTTTAGAAAATGCCATGGCTGGAGAGTTGGTTGAGTTTCCTAACAACATTAAAGGTATGGTTCTAAACTTAGAAGCAGATGCAGTTGGTGTTGTGATCTTTGGTGATGACTATCACATTAAAGAAGGAGACACAGTAAAGAGAACTCAAAAAATCGTTGAAGTGCCTGTTGGTGATGAGCTACTTGGTCGTGTAGTAGACGGTCTTGGTAACCCAATTGATGGTGGCGCTGAGTTCTCTGGAAAACACACTTTACCTGTTGAAGTAAAAGCTCCTGGTATCGTTAAACGTGCTCCAGTTGAAGAGCCTCTTCAAACTGGAATTAAAGCAATTGATTCTATGATTCCAATCGGACGTGGACAACGTGAGTTAATCATTGGTGACCGTCAGACTGGTAAAACTGCTGTAGCAATTGATACAATCATTAACCAAAAAGGTCGTGATGTTAAATGTATCTACGTTGCTATTGGACAAAAGAAATCTACTGTTGCTCAGGTTGTTGAGCAATTAAAAGAAGCCGGTGCAATGGAATACACAACTGTTGTTTCTGCTACAGCTTCTGAGCAGGCTCCACTTCAGTACCTTGCTCCATACACTGGTGTGACTATTGGTGAATATTTCCGTGATAATGGTCAACACGCATTGATCGTATATGATGATTTAACAAAACAAGCACAAGCTTATCGTCAGATGTCACTTCTACTTCGTCGTCCTCCAGGTCGTGAAGCATACCCTGGTGACGTTTTCTTCTTACACTCAAGATTGCTTGAGCGTGCGGCGAAACTTTCTGATAAAGAAGGTGGTGGTTCATTAACTGCTTTACCAATTATTGAAACTCAAGCTGGTGACGTATCTGCTTATATCCCAACAAATGTAATTTCAATTACTGATGGACAGATCTTCTTGGAAGAAGACCTTTTCAATAAAGGTGTTCGTCCAGCTGTAAACGTTGGTATCTCGGTATCACGTGTTGGTGGTGCGGCTCAAATTAAAGCGATGAAACAAGTTGCTGGTACTTTGAAACTTGAACTTGCACAGTTCCGTGAGCTAGAGGCATTTGCTGCTTTTGGTTCGGATCTAGATAAAGCAACTCAAGCTCAGTTAGCTCGTGGTCAACGTTTGGTTGAGATCTTAAAGCAAGGTCAATACCAACCATACAACGTAGAGCTACAGGTTGCGGTTATTTATGCTGCTACTAACGGTTATATTGATGGCGTAGAGATCAAAGATGTTAAGCGTTGGGAATCTGAGTTAACTGATTTCTTAGCTCAAAAACACCCAGCTGTAACAAAAGATATCATTGAGAAAAAAGCTCTTAAAGGTGATGTAAAAGACAACCTAGTTAAGGCTTTAGACGAATTTAAAACGGTTTTTAAGTAATAAGGTAGGAAAATGCCTAGTACTAAAGAAATAAGAGTCCGCATTGGAAGTATCAAGAACACGCAGCAAACTACGCGTGCCATGAAAATGGTTGCCGCTAGTAAGTTGAAGCGTGCTCAAGATGCTATTACCAATTCAAGACCTTACGCTGAAGGAATTGAAAAGGTAGTAAAAAACCTGATGAGCTCTCAAAGCTTGAGCCACCCTCTTTGTGATAAGAAGGATCTTCCGGCTAAAACTTTGTTTGTGGTTTTTTCTAGTGATCGTGGATTATGTGGTGGTTTCAACGCAAATATCTCAAAGTTTGCTATGAATGAAGTTAAAAACACTGAAGGTGAAAAGGATATTATTTTCCTTGGAAGAAAAGCGGAAAGCTTTTTTAGAAACCGCGGTGTTGAGTTAAAGCGTGAGCTAATTGAAAATATGGCGAAAGAAGCTAATTACAGTTATGCGAAGGCTCTAACGGAAAAGTTAATCAATATCTATCAGGACGAAGAGTATACGAATATCGTATTGATCTTTAATGAGTTTAAATCTGCTCTAGAGCAAATTCCAACTCGTTTTGATCTTCTTCCGATTGCGATGGGTGAAGAGGAAACTTCTGAAGAAACTACGAAAGATTATATATTCAAACCAAGTCCAGTAATGATGATCGAAACACTAGTAGATCGTTATGTTGTAACTCAAGTACAAAGAGCGATCTTTGAGAGTTTAGCTTCTGAATATGGCGCTCGAATGAATGCTATGGAAAATGCGACTAAAAACGCTGGTGAATTAATAGATAGTTTAACATTAACTTATAATAAAATGAGACAAGCTGCGATCACGACTGAGTTGATTGAAATCACTAGTGGTGCTGAAGCAATTGCGAATTAATTGGAGATAGAAATGGAAATTGGTAAAATCAAACAAGTATTGGGTGCCGTAATTGATGTTGAGTTTTCATCAGGAAAGCTACCAGCGATCTTCAATGCTTTAACTACAACTAACACGCAAATCGACGACAAAAAAGACAACCTAGTTCTAGAGGTTTCTCAGCACTTAGGTGACAATGTTGTTCGTTGTATCGCAATGGATAGCACTGAAGGTCTAACTCGTGGTGCAGACGTAAAAGATACTGGCGACAAAATTCAAGCTCCAGTTGGAGAGGGTGTTTTAGGTCGTATTATTAATGTAACTGGTGATCCAGTGGATGAAGGTGGACCTGTTGAGTCTACTGAGAAATGGGCAATTCACCGCGAAGCTCCTAAATTTACAGAGCAATCTACTAAGAAAGAAATCCTAGTTACAGGTATTAAGGTTGTGGATCTTTTAGCTCCATACCTTAAAGGTGGAAAGATTGGTCTTTTCGGTGGTGCCGGTGTTGGTAAAACTGTATTGATCATGGAGTTGATTCGTAACATCGCTACCGAGCACGGTGGATACTCTGTATTCGCAGGTGTGGGTGAGAGAACTCGTGAAGGTAACGATTTATGGGCTGAGATGAAAGAGTCTGGTGTATTGAATAAAACCGCTCTTTGTTATGGTCAGATGAACGAACCTCCAGGAGCACGTTCACGTGTTGCTTTAACTGGTTTGACTATCGCGGAATACTTCCGTGACGTTCAAAATCAAGACGTACTACTTTTCGTAGACAATATTTTCCGTTTTACGCAAGCAGGTGCTGAGGTTTCTGCACTACTAGGTCGTATCCCATCTGCTGTGGGTTACCAACCAAACCTTGCAACTGAAATGGGTGCTTTACAAGAGCGTATTACTTCAACGGACAAAGGTTCCATTACATCTGTACAGGCCGTTTATGTTCCAGCGGATGACTACACGGATCCGGCTCCAGCAACTGTGTTTGCTCACTTGGATGCAACTACTAACTTAAGTCGTCAGATTGCCTCTCTTGGTATCTACCCTGCGGTTGATCCATTAGCATCTAGTTCTCGTATTCTTGATCCACAAGTTGTGGGTGATGATCACTACGATACAGCTCGTGCAGTACAAGCAATTTTACAGAGATACAAAGAGCTTCAAGACATTATCGCAATTCTAGGTATGGATGAGCTTTCAGAAGAAGATAAACTTACAGTTGCACGTGCACGTAAGATTCAAAGATTCTTGTCTCAACCATTCTTCGTAGCTGAGCAGTTTACTGGTATGGAAGGTAAATATGTTGAAGTTGCTGATACAATTCGTGCCTTCAAAGAAATTCTAGCTGGTGATCATGATAACTTGCCTGAGCAAGCATTCTACCTAGTTGGAACAATTGAAGACGCTATTGAAAAAGCTAAAACTCTATAGAGGTTTAAAATGTTAAAAGTTACTTTGGTAACTCCAGAAAAAAAATTAGTTACGAACCAAGAGGCTACAGATCTTTTGGTTCCGGGTTATGAAGGTCAGTTGAACATTTTAGAAGGTCACGCTGACTTCATGACAATCCTAAATACTGGAGCATTAAGTTTTAAAGCTGGTGAAAAGGAAAGACATTTTTCTGTTCACTGGGGATACTGTGAAGTAAGTGATGATAGTGTGACTATTTTAGCTGAAGCTGCTGAAGACGCTGCAAATATCGATATTGAAAGAGCGGAAGCTGCATACAGTAAGGCGCAAGAAAAATTAGAAGAAGCTGGTTTGACAGTTGCTGATATTGAAAAGTATCAACGTAAACTTCAAAGAGCTGATTTAAGAATTACTCTTGCTAGAAACTACAGAGAAAATAACTAGTCTTATTTTTGATTTGATTTTTTACTAAGGGATTTAGCATTAGCTAGATCCCTTTTTTCGTTTTTAATATCGACAAGGTAAGTACCCAACTCAGGAATTGTAGTCCCTGTATAGATGTTGGTGAATTTTGACTGATAGCCTCTATCTGCACCATTGATTACGAAGGTTTTTTCTAAGTTATTTTCTTTGATTGATTTTAACATATCTAAATGGCTTTTAGAGGAAGCTTGAAAATAGAAAAGACTTTTGGGGTACTTATCGTAAATGGCTTGTAGTTTTTTATTGGTAAAATTTTTATTTAACTGAAAAAAGACGAGTCTTCGTTTTCTAAAATTCGATTTTAATCCTTTATAAAAGCTTTTATATTTGGACAAAACTACGAGAGTTTGATTACTTGAGTCTAAATTCTTTTTTAAGAAGCTAATGTTTTTTTGTCGATAGCCTCTTTGATCAAAAAGTTTTGTGATTTCGATTTCCAACATATGTTTATTGGTATTGATCTGTTTTAGGTTACTAGGGTTACTTTCTTTACCTAAAATACGAAATGTTTTTTTAGCATAGTTTAGGCGTTTTAAACTTTCATGTACCTTCTTTTGAAAATCAGGATCTTTTTTGTAGGCCATTACCAAATGAGCATAGGCTTTGTATTGGGCTTTTCGGTTCCAAGCAATCATGACTAGATCCACACCGGATTTTATAGCAAGTTCAGCCCTTTTTCCTGGATCTGGATCTATCTTAGCACCTTGCATTTGTATATCGTCTGTAAGAATTAATCCCTTGAACTTTAGTTCGTCTCTTAAAAGTTTCGTATTAATTTCTGCAGAAAAGGAAGCGGGCTCATCACCTTTAATTACTTTTGGTAAACCAATATGACCAACCATAATCGCTGGTATTTTATTTTGGTTTATAATTTGATAATAAGGAATCAATTCCTTCTTCTTTAATTCACTAAGTGTTTTGTGGGAAAAGGGTAGAATTTTGTGGGAATCTCCCACTAAGTCACCATGGCCTGGGAAGTGTTTTGCCGTTGATATGACGTAAGCCTCATTTGCGCCTTCAATCACTCTTTCGCTAATATTACCAACTGTATAAGGGTCATTGGAGTAGGTCCTTGCTCCTAAAAAGTCATTTCCTCCTAGAGGTTGGATGTCTAGAACTGGTGAAAAATTCATATTAATACCAAGGGACCTAAGAAGCTTTGAATTAAAATAGGCAAGATTACGAATTTGATCTTGTTTGACGCCTTTACCAAAGAGCGAGGGAGCGGGTAGCCTTGGATAGGTTTTGATCCTAGTAACATTTCCACCTTCTTGATCAATGGCAATAAAGGGACGGTCTTCATTCATTTTGTCATACAAAGAATAAATATCTTGAACAAGAGTTTTGAGTTGTGAGTAGGTACTAACATTGGCTCCGAACAAAATGATTCCGCCGGGACGAATGTTTTGTAATTTCCTGCGGTTCAGTTTGTTTAAGGACTTTCCATATATTCCCAACATCAAAAGCTTTGAAACGTCTTTTTCGGAATAGGAGTTTTCACTATTTTTTCTAGATAAGACATTGCTGCCAGCAAATGTAATATTACTGACAAATAAAAAAATAAAGATAAAGCCTAGACGAAATGTTTTTCGCATGAGTTAATTTTAACAGAGATCCCACAGAAGAGGCTTTAATTGTGGCGTTGGAGCGACAATCTCAACGGAGGTAGGGGAATGATGGTCTATAGTCTTAACACAGCTTGTAGAGCGCTTTTGCTAGTTTTAATCATTCAAGTTGCATGGTCGCAAGAAGATGAAAACTTCGTAATAATCGAGAAGCCTGAAATTGTTGAATATGAAAAGTTAGATGGAGATTTGCCTAGACAAGGAAGCCCTGCAATAAGTCTTTGGTCTAGCCAAGTAGGTTTTGCGTACTTAAAAAAGCAGTTTACATTTGTGGAAGCAGGGGAAGAGGCAATTGATTCGAGTTTTTATGGTGCCTTTTACGCACTTGCTTATAATTGGCGGATTTTTTCTATTGCAGCTGATGTCGGTATCTATACCGGAAGTAAAGACGGCAGTATTTCTGGAGAAGAGTCCAACACCGGACTTCAAAAAAGTTTGAAGAACCAGTATCTGGGCGAAGTAGGTTTAAATCTATATTTAAATTCGTTTTCCAATTGGTACTTTCGCCCCTATGTAGGTGGTGGTGCTTACATAAATGAATATAAGTACATAGAAAATGACTCCTCTACGACAACAAAAAGTTTTAATATCAATAGCTCATTTTATAGAGCGGGCTTGGCTTTTAACATTGGGGCGATCGACGAAGAGGCCGCAATGGACTCTTGGAAAGAAACTGGAATTTTTAGGACGCAGCTCCTATTAGAAGCAAAAAAATATACAAGCTTAGAGCCAAGCGTGGATAGTCAATTTGAAGTCTATTCGGCTTTGGTTTTTGAGTACTAAACTTTAGTTTTTAAAAACATAAAAAGAACCAAAGAGTAAAGCCCCTTGTGGTTTAGAATTTTACTTTCGCCAAACACAAATATATGCGAACTGCTAAAAATGAATTTCAAAGTTTGAATGAGCTTTGAATAATCGAAAAGGATTGCTAAAAAATTAAATCTCTAAAATGTAAGTGCTCGTAATGAAACCTTCCATGTAATTTGTTTCTTAAGCTAGAATTTTTTTATTTAAATACTGGAACTTCTTTTTGGCCATCGCAATAAGCGTATTCACTAGAATGATCTTCACAAGCTAGGGCTGTTTTTACTTTAGGGTTTTGAGAAACAGTTTTATCTAAAACATCGATTTTAGCATGATGATGGTCATTCATTTTAAATATCATTTGTTCAGCATCACACATTCGAAGGCCAAGTATTAATGACTCTAGTTTTTTATTAAGACTTAAATTTTTAAAATCACTCACAGCAATTGCTTCACCAAGAATTTCTCCACCAAACCAGTCTGCGAAGGCTTCGGATAGATGAGTCTGATTACAAACATAATAGTATTTTTGATCAATCGGTCTTGAGTGTATAGATTTGGGGTGCATTAGGCATTTATTTAACTGCGGTGATAGACCACTTTTATTATTACTCAAGCTAAGATTAAATCGACAAGGATCGAAGGCGTGAGCTATTTCATGAGCTAATATAAAAATGTAAGAGTAATCTGAATAAATGGAAGAAGCGATAGAAGGGCAAAGAGAAACCGATTTCGAAACTCTATCATATTCTGCGGAGACAGCGATTGATTCATTACTCCAATACAGAAAGAAGTCTTCTCTAGCGAAACAGTTAGAATTATCTAGGCTAATAGTAGCTAGTTTTTTTAAGGCTCTATCTTTCAAAGTTTTTTCAAACGAACTTTTTAATAGATATGATTTAAACAATTTCTTTACGAGATTAAAAGATTCTTTAATTCTCTTTTCTTCCCCTTTATAAAAATCTTGCTCAATAATCCAATGTCTGATTTGAATTAGACTAGCTCTTATAAATTTTGATTTCGAATAATTTTTCAGGACAGGAGCAGTTGGATTGAAAAGATAGCCTAATTCTCTTTCGTAATATTCTTCATAAGTTAGAACTACATTTGCTAGAGTGCGTGATAGTTTCTCAATACAGCTCTTGGCCAATAGCTTGTTTTGCTCAGAGTTATGACCATCAATAATACATTCAGCATTGTATCTCTTTGGTAATAACATTTTAAGTTTTTTATAAGTTTGAGCAGATTGAATGGGAAATGATTTAATAATTAAATAACTTAGCCTATCTCTAATTTCGTCTAATAGCTCCAGTCTATCAGTCTCAATGCTATTAAGAACAGGCCTAGAGGCCCTACAAACAGCTTTGGAAAGGCTTTCACAATGTTCTTGTGAATGACTGGGGATTCCAGAGAATAAGATCATCTGGGAAAGAAATAAGAGTAAAATATATTTTGTCATCCAAGCTTTCTGTTTCATATTAAAATATGCCAAACAATAGCATTTACTAATGCATTCATTAGGCCAAATGATACAAATTGGAAAGAAATCAATGGTATTTAGAAGGCTTTATATGGTTCTAAAAGGAAGTTGGCGTATTTTTGGCACTTAGAGATCAAAAGTTCTACAGCTGCCGATTCCCTTTTATGCTTATTCCCAAATTAGGCTCGAAAGCGCTTTGCTTGGGAATCTTTATAAGAAAAAATAAATAGCTTTCTTTAGCATTGATTTGAAGGAGGCCGGGATAACTTTTATTTAAGTAATTATAAATCCAGCCCTAAATTTAAAAAGTATTTATCATAGTTTTAATTAAAAAAAGCCAGAGTAAAGCCATTTAAAGTATGGACTCTACACAAGGAAATCTTTCTTTAAAAACTTTACGAGATTCAAAACCTGTGGCCAAGAAAGTTCAGGCATTCTTACAATTAGCCTGCTGTCTGGAGTTAGACGATAAGTCTTTGGTTGCTTGATGGCCAGCTCCACCAATTTATTTACTGCTATTTTTGTTTGCGAAGAGAAGGACAAGCTGATGTTAACTGAACCAGCGGATATATCCTTGATGCCTAGGTCTTTACAATATTTTCTAATGAGCATGACGCCCATTAAGTTTAATACCTGCTCTGGTATTTTACCAAATTGGTCTATCATAGAAGACTCTATAGATTCAATATCATCTTCTCCATCAATTTCTGATAAAAGCTTGTAAAAACTCAGTCGCACACGAATATCAGGAATATAGGCATCTGGAATCAGGGCAGGAATTCTTAGATTAATTTCCGGTTCTATCTCTTCAACTTTTTCTTCGCCTTTTGCTTCTCTGATACTTTGCTCGAGAAGCTCTAGGTATAAGTCATAACCAACTGTATTTACATTACCACTTTGCTCTGCCCCTAAAAAGCTTCCAGCACCACGAAGCTCTAAATCGTGATGGGCTATTTTAAATCCACTTCCAAGAGCGGTATTCTCTTGAATGATTCGTAATCTTTCTTTTGCATCTGGATCTAGTTTTGTATTTTGTGGGACTACCAAATAACAATAGGCTCTTTCTTTACTACGACCAACCCGACCACGAAGTTGATAAAGCTGGCTTAGGCCAAAGTGATGAGCGTTATCAATTATCATTGTATTAGCTCTAGGATTATCCACGCCATTTTCTACAATTGTTGTGCACAGAAGAACATCAAATTTTCCCTGATAAAACCTCAGCATAACTTTTTCTAATTCGCCATCTTTCATCTGCCCATGGGCAACTTCGAGTTTTATGTCTGGCAGAATTTCTCTGATTTCTGCAGCTCTTGAATATATACTCTGTACTCTATTATGAATAAAATAAACCTGACCATTTCTTTGAAGCTCAGCTTCAATGGCTGTTTTAATAGTACCTTTGTTAAACCGATTAATATAGGTCCGGGTAGGTAAGCGATCTTGAGGAGCAGTGTTAATCGTTGATAAATCTCTAATGCCGACCAGTGACATATTTAAAGTTCGAGGAATAGGTGTCGCACTTAAAGATAAATTGTCTACGCTAGCCTTTAATTGTTTTAGCTTCTCTTTATGAGCGACTCCAAAACGATGTTCTTCGTCGACGATTAGTAGTCCTAAGTTTTTAAAGTCTACATCTTTACTTAGAATGCGATGAGTACCAATGATCATATTTACATGACCAAGCTTTAAGTTTTCAAGTGTCTCGGCCATCTCTGATTTTGGAGTAAAGCGACCCATCGATCGAATCTCAAATGGCCAATTTTTAAATCGTTTTTTAAAGTTTTCATAATGTTGAAATGCTAGGACTGTAGTAGGTACAAGCAAAGCTACTTGCTTATTTTCTTCGAGTACTTTGAACGCGGCTCGCATGGCAATTTCTGTTTTACCAAAACCAACGTCACCACAAATCAAACGGTCCATGGGTTTATCTGATCCTAAGTCGCTTAATATATCAGTCATTGCTTTTAACTGATCGTCAGTTTCAACATAGGGAAACTCATCTTCAAATTTATGAAACATTTCATTAGGAGGGGAATATGCTGGCCGAGTTAATTGAGACCTTTTGGCATAAAGGCGGATTAATTCGTCGGCAATGTCTTTCAATGAATTCTTAACTTTTACCTTGGAGTTCTCCCAAGATTTACCACCAAGCTTATCGAGACCATGGGTTCCAGAATATTTTTGAAGAAGCCCGATTTTATAGATTGGCACATAAAGTTTGTCGTTGCCTCGATACTCCAACTGAATGAACTCAGACTTAATCCCTTGAACATCCATCATGGCCATGCCTTTATAAATACCCACACCATGTTGAATATGAACTAGATGATCACCTTCCTTTAAATCAGCAAATTTAAACTGCCCAGCCTGTTGATTAAAGTCTTCTCTGGCTTTTCGTTGAGATTTTCTTCTTTTCCTGCCAAAAAAATCATTTGAATTAAGAAAGACTAAATGCTCAGAGGGGATTTGAAAGCCCTCAGAAATACTATCCATACATAGGTGGACAAGTTGATTGTCTTGCCTTTGCTCTTCAACAAGAGCTATATTTATATCTTCAGTTCTTACTTCTTTAAAATTAAGCTCAGCATTTTTTAATAAATACCTAGCTCGTTCCATTTGGGTTGGGTTTGAAAAGAAACAAAACACCGCATGGTCTGAATATTTATAGGATTTAATTTTTTCTATTACTGGATTCACATCATTGTCTTTTGAGGGCGCTAGGTTCTCTTTCCTCGAAAGACTTAAATTAATTTTATATTCGGCTCCACCTTTGGATTTGATGAAATCATCATCTAAAACTTGTACGGGATTTAAATAAAAGGTTTTGTTAGTATTTTTATGGAAGCCGCTAGGTTCATGATATAAATCTTTAAAGGGTGGACGGATGTTTTCTTCGTCAAAGTTTGCAAAGGCCGTTTTCAAATTTTGAAAATGTAAATCCCATTGTCGCAAGCATTCGTGAGCATCAAAATAGAAAATCAAACTCTCATTAAAATAATCAAGTAGCTCCACTGAATCTTTGTGTGCATAGGGAAAAAGATAGTGAATGCCTTCGAAGTTTTGACGGCGATTTAGTTTGGAAATATAGGATTGATTACTAGCCCAATCTATATTGGCTTCCTCACAACTTTTTTTCCATCGGTTTATAACTTCCTCAATATCTAAGCGGGCATGCAAGACTTCTAGAGCGGGAGAGATAATAGTTTCATTGATAATTTCAGAGCTTTTTTGCATCTCGGGATCAAACAAACGAATGGATTCAATCTCAGTATCAAAGAATTCAATTCTTATTGCTTGATCGTGGTTTGGTGAATAGATATCTACTATTTCGCCTCTACTCGAAAAGCTTAAAGGATCTTCAACAGTATCAACCTGTCTATAACCTAGCTCCTTTAGTTCCGTTAGAAAGTTACTAGATACAGTATCACCTTGTTTGATTTTTATTGAGGCTTGTTCAAAAAAATCCTTTGGAGAACAGTAGTTTACAAGGTTTCTAGCGTGCACAAGAAACACGCCACTGCTAGCTTCTGCTGCCTTTGCGAGAAATCCCGTTCTTTGGGCAACAGCATTATAGCTAGTAAAAACATTGTTGTAGGGATTGTGGGAGTCAGCCTTCCAACTGCAAAGTTTTAAATCGGTGAAGGTACTGAAACTATGTTCGAGCTTTTCTATCTCTTCATCACTTGGTAGGATGATCAAGGTTTTCTGATTACGATAAAGGTCTGGGTTCAAAGCTAAAACGCTAGGGTTTTGGATGCCATGAAGTTCTTGAGGATAGTTCTCATTACTTCTTTTGAGATTTACTAAACTATCGAAATAATTAGTGATACTCATAATATAAACCGATTCCACCTTGACAGAAGACTAGCTTCGTTGAGTTAATTAAACCTACTTGAGTTTTACAGCCAGAGGATCATCTATGCTAGAAGTTCATGAGCTAATAATACCGATAATTTTATGGTTCGCAGTTTACCTGATACATTATCGTTTTGGCAATATTTGTACTCCGGAGAAGGTTTTATCCGTAGAAAAAAACAAAAAATCAATGCCGAGAATGTATTCTATTAGCATTGGTATCGCTATATTTCTAAGTCTTTGTTTAGCTTATATAAAATTTGTCCACCTATATTATGGAACAATCACAGGTGTTGATTTACAGATGATTGGCCTAGGTTTTGTCAGCATGATTTTCTTACATTTAGCTGTCTTGAGGGATGAATCATGAATAGCTTGTTAATCATTATCAGTTTTTTAGTCGTTCTATATTTACGGGAAGCTTTTTACCTTAGTTTAAAACCTCTGTTTACTAGATCAAATCCAGAATTTTCTAGGAATAATCGTTTACTTCAACCTATATATAATTTGCGTCACTCATTCCGCGCTAGTCAATTGAGTTGGAAAGTGGATGTGTTCTCAATTATAAAAATCTTGCTACTCCATTTCGTATTACTTGGTGTTATGAGTATCAACCGTAATAATATCACTGAGCTCTCTCAGGTGTTTTTACTTTTATTTCTAAGCTATTTATTTTTAGATTCCGTCGTTCAAAAAGAAATTTTTAAAAGCCATGACAATCAATTGGATAAACAAATTATTGCAATAGTTTTATTAATTTGTGTTGCCAATATTATGGGGATAGTCGTTGGTATGGAGCAAAGCGTGAGTATGGGCTCCAAGCTAACAATATCTATTTACGGTTTACTGATTCTCATCGTTGGTTTAGGAATAAGAAATTCAGTGATCCCTGAAAAAAACAATAAAAACATTTATCAAAAAGCGGAGCAGGAATTTGCCCGTTTTACTTGGGTTAGTGTTTTTGTGGCCTGTTTTGGGATGGACAGTCAATTGGGTATGGAATCTTTTGCCTTGTTCATTTTTAAAGTACTCCTATTAGAATCTTGTTTTCGTGTAGTCGGTATTTTTACACCACGTTTAGAGACAATGGTGCGTTGGCAAATTATCTATAAATTCGCCATCCCTATTAGTTTGGTGAGTGTGTATGGAGTAATAATGGGAGTGTTTTATGTATAAGTTCAAATGGCTCCCAATTATTTTATTAGTCACAAGTTCTATTTATTTAAGTTTTCTAGCTGATCATAGGTTTTCAATATTTATTTTAGTAATAGATTTGTTGTGGATCTTAGACTGGTACTTTAAAGAGATAAAGTTCGAAAGAAAGAAACTAAACATCAGTTGGTATAATTTTATATATCCAATTATTTTGTTAGGTGCTATTTTTGCTAGTTTAATCCATTGGGAAAAAATTAGCTTCGAAAACATCTCTCCTAAGACTCTATTCATGATTATACCGGTCTTGTTTTTGGCAAGTTTTAAAAAGAGGAGGCGTAAAATTGGTTCCTAGTATATTTTATGGATCTTTATTTGTTCTCCTAATAGCAAGTTTGGTGCTTACACGTTTTCAAAACCTGAGAATTCACTTAAAAATAGTGATAAATCTAATTTTTATAGTGGGCATATCAAAGGTTCAAAGCGATGAAAATCTAGGAAGACTAATCTTCATTTTTCTATTTATTAATTTGTTCATGATTTTGTTTGCAGAAAGGTTTCTTCCAAATGCGAAAGAATAGACTGGAAATTTTCTTTGCTCTATTGGCTGTGCTTATCTTCACAATAGGTAACTACATACTTGAATATCGAGACTTGAGTTTAGCACTTGTGTTGGGATTTGGTTTTTCAATTTATGCTTTATCCTATCAAAAAAGACCAGAGATAAGCTCTTTCTGTTTAGGCCTGTTTCCTTTATTAGCTAGCCTACTTGGCTATCATTTTGAAGTGCTTTTGTTTTTACCGCTTTTGTGTATTAATGATCGTTTTTACCAAAACAAAGCTTGGTTGATCGCATTTTTTATTTGTCTGTTTATGCCTGTTTTTAGTCTGGGCTCGGAAGTTGAGCATATGAATAAATTATTAATTCTAGGTCCAGCACTATCGATTCTAGTGTTGCGATACACTCAATCGAAAAACGAAAGACTGTTTTTAGAAACTCTATGCGTTTTGCCACTGGTGTTTTTAACAGGAGATATTCAGGCCGACCTGTCTTTGCAGTTAGTGTTTGGCTTTTTAATACTTTTAGGAATTTTAAATCGCCAGCCATCGTTTTTTATTATAGCTAGTATTTTGTTATCCCAAAGTTTTATTGATCTATCTACACCGATAAAACTTGCGCTGTTACTCACAGGCATTAGTGGTGTTTTTGGAAGTATCATCTTTTTAAGCTCCATTTTCCTTTTTGCCCAGGCAAATATTTACTATCCGATAGCGGCGGGAATTACTTGTATTGTAGTAATCTCTCGCGTTTTGGAAGAGCGGCAAGGAAACTTTCTAGATAGGGCTTGGGTTTTTGCCCTTCCAAGTCTTATATATGCTCTGTTAAATTTGGAACTACAAATGTCCATAGAGGTTCTTATTTGTTTAGTGCTTGGTGTGATTTGTATTATCGCTCTAGAGTTTACTCGCCACCTTTTTTGCGAAAAAATATATTCAACAAAAACGGCTTTCAAAGAATTAGAAGTATCCAAAGAGTCTGTAGAATTAAAACCAGAACTTGAGACGAATTGGAACAATAATTTAGCTCCTACTTCTAGTCGATTCATCCGTTACTATGAATATGGCTTAGGTGTGATTTCAACAGGATTTGTATTGTTATGGTTTTATTTCAACTAGCACTTTGTGTTTTATGTAGTCTACTTTCATTAGAAGTATTCTCTGGATTAGAGGGAAACTACATGGCTTTTTTGTGGATGCTGTTTTTTGTGATCAGTATTCGTGGTAAGTCTTTAAACTACATTAAATTGGAAAGAGTCTATATTGGCATATATAGCGTTTCAATCCTTGCCCTATATTGTTTTCCTGAAAAGATAAGCAGCCTACATTTGATTAACTTTATGTGCGCAGGTAATCTGCTAGCTTATTTACTTTGCTCTGGCTTTGCAAAAAAGAAGATAAGTCTATCGCTGATGGGCCTTTTGTTTTGGACCTTTTTAAATCAAGCATACATATATAGCTTTTTTACCGAAGGAAGAGAAAGCTTTCTTGTCTCGATAGGCTTAATGCTGGTACTTAGTTTCATTTTTCAGTTTATTTTTTCAGAAGAAAAAGACTACTTGAGTACCATTTTACTAGCTCGGCCAGCCTTACTATTAATTTCTTCCATGTGTATACTCAAATACATTGGTATGAGGTTTAGCAGTGATCAGTCTTTAGCGCTTCACAACTTGATTTTATTTTTATTAATTTGTTTGGAACTTTTCAAAACCAATTTATTTAAGGATCAATTACGCAAGCTTAGTCTATCCATGTTATTGATGCTGTTCTCACTTTATAGTTTATATTGTTTAGACATTATTAATTCTGACAAAGTCTTTTTAGTTGCTTGTATGCTGATGGGGCTTCAGTTTGCTTTTTTTCAGTCCAAAGAAAATTTTAGAAAAATCTATCGAATTAGCTTAGTTGCAACGATCGCTTGTTTGTTATTGGGTGTATTCATGGCTAAAGAAGATTTGGCCTTCAAGGAACTCTCCTTTGTTTTTGGTGCAGCCATTGGAGGATTGGGTTTAAACAATTCATCAAACCAGTTGAAAACACAAGTATCCAGATATGGTATGAAATTAAGTAGCTTACAATTATCAGGGGCCGTGATTGGTTTATTCATTGTTTTAGGAGGAGCGCTGTGGAGATAATCTTTGGACCTATTTTTCCTTCTATTCTAGCACTACTTTTTTTCTTTCTTTTTGCTGGTGCAGAATCACGTATTAGCGATAGTTGGCTACAAAAAAGTTTTTATCTGTTTTTAGTTCTTCAATCTATTTGTTTATTTGGTGGTTTAAGTAACTCATGGTTTCAGTGGGAGCTCTATCAGCCGGAGCCTCTTTTAAGCTCTTTGTTTTACATTGGATTTTTAGGCTGGGTACTGATTTCTAGGTACCAAGTTGAAACTCTACCATTGGATAATATATTAGATAAATGCCAAGTATTAGTTTTGGGCTTTTTGGCTCTGGCAGTGGATTCCAGCTTCTTGGTATTCTTAGTTGCCTGTGTTTACTTTTTAAAGGACACCTGGAGTTTAAATAATAGAGGAAACGAGAGTCTGGGTTTAGGACTCTTGTTCTGTCTTTCACTATTATGGTTCTTTTCACCACAAGACTCTGAAGTGCTTTATCCGTCTCGCTTGTGTTCTTTTGTATTTCTATTCTTTTTATCTTTTCGATCATTTTATTTAAATGTTAATGACCAAAGGAAAAAGGGGTTTATAGATTTATGGTTTCACTATGTTCTTGGCTTTCTAATTCTTATAAACTACTCCTCGCAGGTATTTTCCAAAGGTTTTGGATTGGACCTAGTAAAAACTAATTACATGAATTTGGTTTTTATTTCTCTCGCCGCCTTGGTAATCTTACTAAGCCTGGTAATTTACCGAGAAAAAAAGGCCATGGTAGTTTTAGGGGCATGGATACAGCTTAGTTTTCTAATTCATTTAATTGATAGTAGGAGCTTGGTTTTCAATGAGGCAAATAATTACTCGCTGTTTATCGGATCAAGTTTTCTCGGGCTCTTTTTAATGGGCTGGATATTGAGTCGTTATATACAAAACCTCAGTACGAGTATTGCGGATTTGCAGATAAAACTAGAAAAGATGCATAAGCTAGAGTTTGGCTTTTTAGTTTTTGGTTTTATTCTGGGTGGTTTTTTGTTTTTTGCTCCAAAGTGGGAGTCTTTCTTAACAAGTCCTTATTATGGGCAAGTCTTAAATGCTGGATTTACATCTAGTATTTTAAACCAGCAAGCAGGTCTAATTCTCTTTCTTATGATCGTACAAATTTTTGTTATGATATTGGTTTCAAACAAACTCTTACCAGTTAAGACAGTAGGGGATAAATCTTTGGTCAATTATTGGGCAAAGAAAGAATCCTTTTTATTGCTTAGCTTGTTAGTGCTTGGATTCTTTGCTGCCAATTTGTATAAATAAAGTCGCGCACTTAAAATTGGAGGACCTATGCTGGAACAACTGTTGCCAGTGTTATTTATGGCCATATTCGTAAGTCTGTTTGGAGCAGGCTTATTGTTTGTTGCATCTTTGGTTGGACCTAAACCAAAATCTTTGTCAGAAGCTAAGCTCTCTGCCTATGAAAGTGGAACCTATGGGGAATCAGCTGGAAGTACTAAAATTCCAATTAAGTATTACTTAACGGCAATCCTTTTTATCATCTTTGATATTGAAGCCATCTTTTTATATCCATGGGCAAATGTTTATACAGACTTTATCGACGATGGAATGGGCTTGTTTATCCTTTTAGAAATGGCTGTCTTCATGGCCACTTTATTGTTCGGACTTTTTTATGTATGGAAAGCCGGCGCTTTGGACTGGGAATAATTCATGGGATCAGATTTAATAGAAATTATAATCAATGCCGTAAAAATCATTGCACTGTTTTTAATCATGGTACAATTGGTACCTATCTTGGTGTGGGTCGAAAGAAGGGGCTCTGCGTTCATTCAGCATAGATATGGACCAAACCGTATTGGGCCTTTGGGGCTTTTGCAACTATTAGCTGATGCGGTTAAGTTTTTAAACAAAGAAGAGTTCATTCCTAAAAACGCGAATAAAGTTCTTTTTTATATGGCTCCCGTTATAGCTTTGGTGCCAGCTTCTTTGGCATTATTAGCAATACCTTTTGGAACACCAATTCAAATTGAAAGTATATCGGCTTTTGGACAAGAGTGGGGACCTTACTCAATTCCTCTTCAGGGAGCTGTTATCCCGCTTGGTATCGTTTATATCCTAGGGGTTTCTTCCTTGGGTGCTTATAGTTTGTTGATTGCAGGCTGGGGTTCATCGAACAAGTATTCTTTGATGGGTGGACTTAGAGCTTCTGCTCAAATGATTTCTTATGAATTGGCAATGGGAATCGCCATCATTGGTGTCATTCTTATTTATGGGACCTTCGATCTTACGGAGATAATTTTACAACAACAAGGCCCTTTAAGTTTTGAATTTATGGACGAATCTTATTCACTTAGCTTTCTTCCTAATTGGGGCGTGTTTTATCAACCCATTGGATTTTTTCTGTTTTTAGTGTCTGTTTTTGCCGAAACAAATAGAACACCTTTTGATTTACCAGAGGCTGAAGGGGAATTGGTTGCAGGATACCATACCGAGTATGGCGGCTTTAAAATGAACCTTTTTTACATCGGAGAATATGGACATATGTTAGTGGCCTCTGCCTTGTTATCCATATTTTACTTTGGTGGTTATAACATTCCTTATGTGTCTCACGATCAATTGGTGGATTTTTTGAGCTCCTATGCTTCAACGGCAACATCGCTAAGTGCTTTTACGGGCTTAACTTATTTCTTAGTGTCCTTTATTAAAATTTTGTTTTTCTTGTGGATCTTTATCTGGGTACGTTGGACGATTCCAAGATTCCGTTATGATCAATTGATGGACATTGGCTGGAAGACTATGTTGCCGTGGGCCTTGGGGAATGCAATTGTGACGGCAGTTATTATTTTTGTCGCGAGAGCGTAGGTGAGTATGGAAAATATTGTTTTTTATTTTTTAGAAGCTTTAATTTTATTGTCTGCCCTGGGAGTGGTTTTAGTGACAAGTCCGATCTATTCGGCCTTGTTTTTAGTTTTAACCATGATTGGTGTGGCAGGCATATTCGTTAGTTTGGATGCTTTTTTTCTGGCTGGAGTTCAGTTGGTGGTTTATGCAGGAGCTGTTACGGTTATGTTTGTAATGGTGGTTATGCTCTTTAACTTAGACAAAGAAAAAAAGGCCTTTTCAAAAGGTACCGCCGGTAACTTTTTGAAAGCAGCTAGTGTTGGATTGATTTGGTCTGTTTTATCCACTTCATTGCTTTATGTTTTCTCTGATTTAGGAAAAGAAGATCTTCCTAGATTGGCTGAAGGAAGTCTGGCAATTAAAGAGCTAGCTAGTCATTTGTTTTTAAAATATGTATTCGGATTTGAAGTTATTTGTATTCTTTTACTTTTGGTTATTGTCGGCGCGGTAAGCCTTGCTAGAGCCAAAGGAGGAACTCATGCCTGATTTAAGTCAATATGATGTAGGATTAAGCCATTATCTTTTATTATCAGCAATGGTCTTTTGCATAGGATTAGTAGGGGTTTTGGTTCGTAAAAACACGATCGTAATTTTAATGTGCATTGAGTTAATGCTAAATGCTGTAAATATAACTTTTGTCGCTTTCAGTAGATACCAAGGAAATAATGATGGAAGCATCATTGTATTTTTTGTTATGGCCATAGCAGCGGCGGAGGCGGCTGTTGGCCTTGCTTTGATTGTGGCAATTTTTAAACGTTTTAAAGAAGTAAACATTCGTTTCTTCGAACATCTAAAGGGATAGCTTATGGCGGAAAGTTTTTGGATCGGATTAATATTTGCGGCGCCAATTCTGGGCTTTTTAATCAATGGTTTTAACTTTAGAAGTAAAAACTATAAGTTAGCTGGGACCGTAGGAACTTTAGCTGTGGCTACTTCTTTCGTTTCTGCCTTGGCTTTATTTTCTAAGTTAGTTTCATTACCAGAGGCAGAAAGAGTCATTACTCATAGCTTTTTCCAATGGATTTCAGTTGGAAATTTTCATGTTGATGCAAGCTTCTTAGTTGATCAATTGTCAGGAGTAATGATCTTAATAATTACCGGTGTTGGTAGTTTGATACATCTTTTTAGCATTGGGTATATGTCTCATGATGAGCGCCCAGCAAAGTACTTTGCCTATTTGAACCTGTTCATTGTGAATATGTTGCTTTTGGTATTAGGTGAAAATCTGTTAATTCTATTTGTTGGCTGGGAAGGTGTTGGTCTTTGCTCTTATCTTTTAATCGGTTTTTGGTTTTCTGATAAGGAAAAAGCGGCGGCTGGCATGAAGGCATTTATCACCAATCGTATCGGTGATGCCGGATTGTTAATCGGTATGTTTTTGTTATTCATGTTAACGGGAACTTTGAGTGTAACAGAAATTCTTGCGCAAGGACCATTCGCTACGGAAGTAACTTTTGGAATTGTTAGCTTTGCCTGCTTGGCTCTTTTTATTGGAGCAACTGGAAAATCAGCTCAAATACCTTTATATGTCTGGCTACCAGATGCAATGGCAGGACCAACTCCTGTGTCTGCTTTGATTCACGCTGCGACCATGGTTACTGCTGGAGTATACATGATTACTAGGTTAAATCCTGTGTTTATGGCTGCGCCAATAAGCATGGAGATTATCGCATGGGTTGGGGCATTGACCGCGTTATTCGCGGCGAGCATAGGAATTACTCAGTGGGACATTAAGAAAATATTAGCTTACTCCACCGTTTCTCAACTTGGTTATATGTTTTTAGCTTTGGGTGTTGGTAGTTTTAATGGAGCCATGTTTCATCTTATGACTCATGCTTTTTTTAAAGCTTTAATGTTCCTTGGCTCAGGTAGTGTGATTCATGCTATGCATGAAGAGCAAGATATTCGTAAAATGGGTGCATTGAAAAAATATATGCCAATTACCCATGTCACTTTTGTTTTAGGTTGGCTAGCTATTATTGGAATGCCTCCTTTTGCTGGCTTCTTTAGTAAAGATGAAATTCTATGGATGTCATGGCATTCACCGATGGGTTCAAAGGCCTTATGGTTTATTGGTTTAATCGCGGCTGGAATGACGGCATTCTACATGACTAGATTGATGGCTTTAACATTTTGGGGGAAATCAAGAGTTCCCGAAAATGTTCACCCACATGAATCTCCGATTAGTATGACATTACCATTAATTGTTTTGGGTGTTTTATCTGTTGTTGGTGGTTGGTTAGGAATTCCTCATGTAATTGGAGATGTGTTTGGTCACATACCTAATATCTTAGAGCACTGGTATGGTCCAAAAATTGTACCGATTCCTGGCTTGGAGCAAGCGGTAGCATCCCATGAATATGCTTTGATGACGATATCAGTTTTAGTGGCAGGCGCTTCTGCCTTTACGGCATATTTTTGGTACACAAAAAGAGAAGACATACCAAAAGCGATTTCTGAAAAAGCAAAACCATTGCATTCCTTAGTTTTTGAAAAGTATAGAGTCGATGAGTTTTACGAGGCTAAAATCATTAAACCTGCTATAGAAACGGGTAAAGGTCTTTGGGCGTTTGTTGATGTAGCCTTTATAGATAAGATAAGCTACTGGATTACTTCTTATATTAAAGATTCAGGTGGTGGCTTACGTCTTTTACAAAACGGTAATTTACAGCAATACGCTTTTTATATTGTATTAGGTCTTTTAGGAAGTATCTCCTATTTAATTCTGGGGTAGTGAAATGTTATTAAGTTTGATTTTATTTGTTCCAGTGATCGGTGCCGCTTTGGTGGCCTTAATGCCAAATGAAAAATTGGTTCGACCGATTGCTCTTTTCGCCTCTCTAGTTGAGTTGGGCTTAGCTTTATTTTTATTACAAAATTTTGACAGCACAACGGCAGCTATGCAGTTTGTAGAAAAAAAAGAATGGATAGCTAGTTTTGGAATCAACTACTTCTTAGGAATAGATGGTATTTCTCTTTGGCTAGTGATCTTAACCTGCTTTTTAACGCCAATAATTATTGTGGGATCATGGGATTCCATTTCAGAAAGACTTAAAAGTTTTCACGTCAGCCTTTTAGTTTTACAAACAGCTATGCTGGGGACATTTCTTTCTCTAGATATGGTTTTGTTTTATACCTTCTGGGAATTGAGTTTAGTTCCGATGTACTTCATGATCGGTATTTGGGGTGGTTCTAGAAGAATTTATGCGACGGTTAAATTCTTTATCTTTACCATGTTTGGCTCTGTTTTTATGTTAGTGGCCATGATCAGTTTGCTCTACCTTACCAAGCAGCAACTAGGTTTTTACTCAGCATCCATTTTAGATTTCTATAGATTGGATATACCTTACATTCGGGGTGCTTGGCTGAGTCCACAAACATTAATGTTTATCGCTTTTAGTTTAGCATTTGCCATTAAGGTTCCAATGTTTCCAGTGCACACTTGGTTACCCGATGCACATACCGAAGCGCCTACTCCGGGCTCCGTGATATTAGCTGGGGTTATGTTAAAAATGGGAACTTATGGTTTTGTGAGGTTTTCAATTCCTTTGTTCCCCGATGCTGTTGAAGAATGGTCATGGTTCTTTTTGTTTATCGGTGTTGTGGGAATGATCTACGGTTCTTTGGTCGCCATGGTTCAGACTGATATTAAAAAGTTAGTTGCCTATTCATCGGTAGCTCATATGGGCTATGTTGTTTTAGGTTTGTTTGCGTTGAATTCATATGGTTTTTCAGGAGCCTTATACCAGATGTTAAATCATGGTATTTCAACGGGAGCTTTGTTTTTGTTGGTGGGGATGATTTATGATCGTACTCATAGTCGAGAGATTGCAAAATATGGTGGACTGGCCAAAGCCATGCCAATCTATAGCATCTGTTTTTTCATAATCACTTTATCGAGCATTGCAGTGCCGGGAACGAATGGTTTCATCGGAGAATTTTTAATCTTAATGGGAACATTTATTTCAGCTCCGATTTTTGGAATTTTAGCAGTTACAGGTGTAGTTCTTGGTGCGGCCTATATGCTTTGGATGTTTAAGAGAGTTTTCTTCGGACAAGAGGGAGAGCTGATACTTAAATACAAAGAGCATGGTGGTCTGAAAGATCTAAATCCGAGAGAGCTTGGTTTAATGGTAGTAATGATAGTAATGGTTTTTTGGATGGGAATTTTTCCAAAACATTTCTTGGACTATTCTAAGGAGAGCCTAGATCATTTGACAGAAAACTACGGTCAATACGAATTGTCGATGAAAACAGATATTAAAGAGCAGTTAACTGCTCAAATTGAAAGATAGGTAGGGCATGGAAAATATTATTGGCATTAAAGATGTAGCTTTAGTATCTCCACTAATCGCAGTGTTTTTAACAAGCTTATTTCCAATAGCGATTAAAGTTTTAAGAGGTAACAAAGAGCAATCCTCTGTCATCACTTTGTTTCAAGCTCTATTAGGGATAGGAGTTGCAATTGCATTGATTCTAACTCAAGCAGCCGACGCTTCTGTTTCGGCTTTTGTAGGGGCTTTGAGATTTGATGGCGCCTCAAAATCTATGTCTATTGTTGTTTGTTTAATCGCGGCATTAAGTCTTTTTATTAGTCATGGAAATGTAAACACCAAAGGCAAACAGTTTTCAGAGCATGTATTTTTAATGTTAAATGCGTTGATCGGAATGTTTGTCATGATATGGGCCAACGATTTAATAGTTGTTTTTATCGGTTTAGAAATTATGTCGCTTGCACTTTATATGTTGGTGGCTCTAAGCCATGAACAAAAACTAGCGAAAGAAGCGGCCTTTAAATATTTTATTTTAGGTAGTTTGGCTTCAGCGATTTTCCTATATGGAATTGCATTGTTGTATGGAAGTGTTGGAAGTACTTATTTTGATCAGGTAACAGAGATTGCACCAAGCGCTATTGGTAACGACACTGTTTTTATGATGGGTTCTTTATTAACTTTGATTGGAATGTTGTTTAAAGTTTCTATCTTCCCATTTCATTCCTGGACACCTGATGTTTACCAAGGAGCACCTACTTCTTTAACGGCTTTTATGTCAACGGGAGTTAAAATAGCTTCTTTCGCTGTTATTTTACGTTTTATATCTACGGGTGTGATCGCAGATATGGGCGGTATTTTTGAAATTTTACAGTTTTTGGCAGTACTGACAATGTTGGTGGGTAATATCGCTGCCATTGTCCAAGATAATTTCAAACGAATTTTGGCTTACTCTTCCGTTGCACATAGTGGATATATTTTAGTTGGTGTGATTGTTACTGGCTTGGGAGTTGATTCGAACATTGGATATTCATCTACCTTGTTCTATCTTTTTACTTACGCACTTGTAAATATTGGTCTTCTTTCTCTGATTAGCAGCATGGAAAGTAGAGAAGAAAGCACGATCATGGTTCAAGACCTAAGAGGTCTTGGCAAAAAGAAGCCAGGCCTGTCATTAGTGATCACGGTATTACTATTGAGTTTAGCAGGAATACCACCCTTGGCTGGATTTTTCGGTAAGTTCTATATTTTTGCTGGCGCGATCGACATGGGTTTATATTGGTTAGCACTATGGGGTGTAGTGAACTCCGTGATTTCGGTATACTACTATTTACGCCCAATTGTTATGATGTATATGAAGGATGCTGAAGAAGGCCAAGAAGAGGTAAGACCTGAACTACTTTCTTATTTGAATATAGGAATTACTTTTGGCTTGGTTATTTTTCTTGGAATCTTTAGTGGGAATTTATTTGAGTATCTAAAAAACATTGGATTATAAAAAAAGGGCCCGAGTGATCTGTCCCCCTAAAA
>DJMA01000047.1 GCA_002436415.1 Bdellovibrionaceae bacterium UBA6502
GAGTATATAGGGGGCTAGATTGAATCAGGGTAAGCTTTTGCCTTTTCTAATTCATAACGAGAATAAGCTAGGTCAAGTTTTGCTTTTGCATGTTTTTGTAAGGCGTTGCCAGGAGAACTTGTTGGTGGAAAAGAGTATTTTTCAAACTCAATCTTCCTAGGGATTAAAGATAAATCAAAATGACATTCCCCACCCATATTGAATTCAATATTCCGTATTAGCTCTAACTTCTCTAAATTCAACTGAGATATTTTTAATGAATAGTCATTAACTACTAAATCGAGGGTTTCACTTTCAACCATTTGTTCCGGAGACAAGGAATGAGACCTACGAATTCTTTCTAAAATTTTATTAAAGGTCTCTAGAGACTCTTCATAAATGGGTATCATCTCTGTGATTTGTCTTAGCCGGTGCAACTGAACTACGCTTTCAATAACTATATGCTGAGAATCAATTTCAGTACGAAGTTTCTCCTCAGCAATGTAATTTTCCGAAAAATTTAAGCGATGAGCTCTCTTTTTACCAAGTTCAACGATATGCTGAATCCGAAAAGTACTTTTATAACTATCTCCATCATTAGAGTTACCCAGGCTAGACTCAAACTCTATCTGGGGGTTCGGCATTTGCCCTGCTTGAAGTTTAAATGCTTCTGCTTTCTTCAAACTCAGCTGATTTAAAACATTTTTTGGATGCTTTTCTGACACCTCTCTCAATACATCATTAGCATTATTAAGCTTACAATCAGCAAAAACATATAACTGATAAAAAGCGACAAAAATCAAAACTAAAAAACTTCTCATTTTCACTAAGCCTTTAAAAAACAACTTAAAAGTCCATGTTGAAACAGAATAAAACTATTCTTCAACTTGGAAATTAATATTTTCAATAGAGTTATTGGGATTTATCGATATGATTTTAGATTTAAAGCTGCCCAGAAAGAAAAATGATTTCTTGGAAAACTAGTTTGATAGTTTGTCAGCTTGATAAATCTAAAAATGTTTTATGAGAGTATTGGAGGAATTATTTTAGGTGCTAAAAAAGGAGGCTTAAGCCGCCTGGACATAGGCCAGATTTTCTTCAATTTTGAAATACTAGGCAATACTACCGAGGACTCACTAAGCATAGATAAAATACTATGAATTCCAGCACAGTGATGCATACAATGCCTACCATGCTCAGAGCATTCATCCTCATTGCATGGCTCACTATCCTTATCCAGCAACTTACTAGAGCTTACATCTGAATAGTTGTTCTCAAGACTATATTGATTACTAAGCTCAAAGCTTTCCTGTATTTGAGATTCACTCAAAACACCGGTTAAAAAAGAAAATATAAAGAATAAACTTATAACTTTTGAAAGCATTACATATATATTAATATAACAGGAAGGCTATATGTCAAATTTAATTTTTTATACCAAATCATAAAAATTAGAGCCATTGACAATAATCATAGCTAATCGTGAAAATCCCACTTAAAAAAAAAGCCCGAAGCTAAGCTCGGGCTTTTGTGCATTTTAATTTTCGGACCGATTAGTAACGGTAATGCTCAGGCTTGAAAGGACCTGTCTGAGCTACACCTAAGTAATCCGCTTGATCTGCAGTAAGAGTTGTTAAGTTAACTCCGATTTGACCTAAGTGGAAAGCAGCTACTTTTTCATCTAAGTATTTTGCCAAACGATAAACTTTGTTCTCTTGGTACTTATCACGGTTAGTGAAAAGATCAATCTGTGCCAAAGTTTGGTTTGAAAAAGAGTTAGACATTACGAAACTTGGGTGACCAGTAGCGCAACCAAGATTTACCAAACGACCTTCAGCTAAAACGATGATCGCAGCACCAGTGGACTTCACAGTGTGAAGATCTACTTGTGGCTTAATGGTTTCTTTAACAGAGTTTTTATTTAACCAAGCCATATCGATTTCGTTATCGAAGTGACCGATATTACATACAATCGCATTGTCTTTCATTTTGCTAAAGTGAGCTTCTGTAATAATGTCTTTACAACCAGTAGCCGTTACGAAAATATCAGCCATAGGAGCTGCTTCTTCCATAGTTACAACTTGGTAGCCTTCCATTGCCGCTTGAAGCGCACAAATTGGATCCACTTCAGTGATCAATACACGACAACCATACTGACGTAGAGAAGCTGCGGAACCTTTACCAACATCACCATAACCAGCAACAACAGCTACTTTACCAGCAAGCATAACGTCAGTTGCACGTTTAATACCATCAGCCAAAGACTCACGACATCCGTAAAGGTTATCAAACTTTGATTTAGTTACCGAGTCATTTACATTGATAGCTGGAATTTTTAATAAAGCTTTTTCAGCCATTTTTTCAAGATTATGAACACCAGTAGTAGTCTCTTCAGACACACCGATTACGTTTTTAAGAATTTCTGCATATTCTGGTAAATGCATAACATTAGTTAAGTCACCACCATCATCAAGGATTAGGTTAAAACCTTCTTTTCCCCAACCTTCGATAGTTTGACGAATACACCAGTCATACTCTTCTTCTGTCTCACCTTTCCAAGCAAAAACAGGGATTCCTGTAGCAGCGATTGCAACCGCAGCATGGTCTTGCGTAGAAAAGATATTACAAGATGACCAACGAATCTCTGCGCCAAGAGCAGCAAGAGTTTCAATCAAAACAGCGGTTTGAATTGTCATATGTAAACAACCAGTGATTTTAGCACCCTTTAGTGGTTGCGTAGCAGCGTATTCCTGACGAATGGCCATTAAACCTGGCATTTCTTTTTCAGCAATCGTGATTTCTTGACGACCGTACTTAGCAAGCTCTTCAAACTTTGCAGGGTTGTCCATTGCTTCTTTAGTTACACAGAAGTCTCTTGTCTCTGGCATAGTTAATGCCCCAGTGTTGTAGATCGAATTTGTTGTAGTAGTCATAGTCTCCATTCGCCTTCCCTTTATATAGGTTTTTAATAATCTATTTTTTTTAATCCGTAATATCTTAAAACTTTTTAATTTGAATGCCAGAAAAAAGAGTTTCTCTAGCAATTAGTCGCATACAGTCAATATTTGATAGCCTTCATCAGTAATTAACACTGTGTGCTCGAATTGAGCAGATAAACAACTATCTTCTGTTGTGTACCACTTGATGCTTGAATCTTTAATGTCATGCTCAATGATTCTTGCATCCGTTTCATTAATCATAGGCTCAACCGTTAAACAACCCCATTTGATCAACTTTGCGCCTTTGCCTTTTTTACCATAGCTTGGCACAAATGGCTCTTCGTGAAATTTTTTGCCAATTCCGTGCCCACCAATATCTCGAACAATATGGTATCCACGTCTTGTCACATATTTGTTAATTGCAAAACCAATATCACCCGTAGTGTTACCTGCTTTCACTTGCTCAATGCCTTTGTTCATTGCCTCGAAGGCTGCATCAGTAATGTTTTTTGCAGCATCGCTAACATCACCCACAAAAAAGGTCCTAGAAGTGTCACCATGAAAGCCATTTAAAATACAAGTAACATCTAGGTTTACAATATCCCCATCTTTTAAAACCGTCGAATCAGGGACTCCATGACAAACCACTTCGTTAACAGAAGTGCAGCTAGCTTTTGGAAAACCGTGATAACCTAAAGGCGCAGGCTTTGCCCCTTTCGATAAAGTGTATTCGTGAACAATCTTATCAATTTCTTCTGTGGTCATTCCGGCTTTAATGAAAGAGCCTGCGTACTTTAAAGTTTCCGCAGCTAGTCGTCCCACTTTTTCCATTGCCGCCACATCACTGGCCGTTTTCCTGGTCACATTTGCCTCCGAGATAGTCCCTAATTTTTAACTTAAAGCACAATGTTTTGCAGCTACTTTTTCCCTTTTTTGCCATTTAAGTGGGCTTTATATATAGATTCTTTGCATTTCATCGCTCTTCACTACAGCTTTCAGTAAAAGCAAGGCAGAATGAAGGCCAAATTGATTGGGAATAAACATATTTATGGAAAAAATCTTAATTACACGATTTTCAAGTTTTGGTGATGTGGTTCAAGCAATGGTTTGTTTAGAAGCCCTTCATCGTAGGTTTCCTGAATCTAAAATTCACTGGGTTTGTCGCAGTGAATTTCGACCATTGATCGAAAACCATCCTCTCGTAGAAAAGGTATTTGATTTAAAAAAAGGGAGCAAATTTAGTGAGCTTCAAAAGCTAATCAAAGACTTAAAAAAAGAAAACTATAGTCACTTCTACGATGCTCATAACAATACCCGATCTAATTTGATTTCCTTTTTCTTTTTATGGCAAAGGATCACTGGAAAAATCAAATACTGCCAACGCCCTAAAAATAGATTTAAACGATTTTTACTCTTCAATTTTAAAATCAATCTTTTTCCATGGCCATTCGTTTTAATGAAATCTTATTTAAAGCCTTTAAAAAACTGGGGCGTGGATGCGGCTTTAAGCAAAAACAAACACATCTATCTTGAGCCTTCCGTCTTTGAATCCGCTAAAAAAGAATTGCATGAAACAAAAGATTATATCGTTCTCGCACCTAGCGCAGCCTGGGAACTAAAACGCTGGCCCATAGAATACTGGCAAGAGCTCATCAACCGCTTGCCCAATGAAAACATTGTTTTACTGGGTGGTCCTGAAGATCACTTTATCGAAGACTTAGTTAAAAATGCCAAACCAAGAAGAGCAAGGCTACTCAATTTAGCTGGTAAACTTAGTTTTGCGCAAAGCTGCTCTGTGATTGAAAATGCCAAACACATCGTTGGTGGAGATTCTGGATTAACTCATGTTGGTGATTCCTTTGCCGTTCCCAGTTCTTTAATCATTGGCGCCGCAGCTTTCGCCTACCCAGCAAGAAAAAGCACTAAAATATTAGACCATAAATTAGCATGCAAGCCATGCAGCAAAGACGGACGAGGAAAATGCAAAAACACGATTTACAAAGAGTGTTTATTTGGCCTTAGCCCCGATGAAGTTCTTAAATCTATCTCCCCAGAGAAGTTTAAAGAAATTCCACTTACAAAACTATAAATTAAAACCAATATTCTCACTTCAATACAATCCCTTGGTCTGGAATTCATTTAGTTTCCTGTGCAGAATCCGAATAGATATAAGGATTTAGCCGTGCTGGAGTGGAAATGTTTGGAGCCTTAAAAAATCAACCTAAGCATATTAAAATTGCCATTGGCGTTTTGTTTTTATTGGTAATTGGCTCTTTGCTTATCTCACCAGACAAAGACTTCAAAATAGATGGAGTTACTGTTTCAAACGAAGTAATCGATCTTGAGGAAGCAAAAAGACAAGATGAGATCTATCGTGAAAAAGTAAGGCGACAAGAACTTGGCCTTGATCCACTACCTGAAAACAATCCAAAACAGACAAAACAAGCAAAGAAACAGACTCCTAAAAAAGAAAAAACTGTAAACAAAGCCGTAAAACAAGAACCAGTAAAAAAAGAAAAGGCTTCGGTAAAAAAGCCTGAAAAAGTAATTGTAGAGAAAGCGCCACTCGAAAAAACCGAAACAAAAAAAGAAGAGGCTGATAAACAAGTCTCTGATTCAATTGATAAGAAAAAAATTAATCCTGTAGCTGAGAAAACAATGGAGATTCACAAAAGGCGTTTGGCTGACAAAAAGAATATGCAAAGAATCGCCCAGCTCCTACAGAGAGCTCCAGCTAGCATGACAGAATTAGTTGCAGGAGTCTCAGAGGATGAAAACAACCATTACTACATCTTAGTAAGAGCCAGTGAATATTTTGATACTAAGATTTTTGTGAACCAAAAAACAAGGATCAATGTTTCTGGGCAAAATGGAATCCAGAGTTTTCCAATCCCGAGTGAATTGATAACTGGCAATAATTTGGTGGATATATGTTACTTTCATAACGAAAAGGAAGGACAACCTGGAGTAAGGCAAATGGTTCGCGTGGAAATCCTTAACACCAAAGATTGGCCGCAAGAGCGAATGCCTGCCATGCTAAACAATCTCCACTTTAACCCTCTTAGGGTGAGCTTATCTCCGACTGGAAAAGACTTTTCACCTGGAGATTTAAACTGTGAAAGTCTTCTTTTTTAAGTTCTAAATGTCTTCGACAATTTCTCGGTAGTTTTCAGGCGTGGACAATGTGATCAAGATATCTCCTTGCTGAAACTCATAATCAGATTTGGGACCAAAAACAAATTCAGAACTGGTTTTTTTGATCCCTAGAACAATCATGCCCTCTCGCTTAAAACCAACATTTTTTAAAGTTTTACCTAGAAGATTGGGATGATCATCAACGCATAGATCTGCCATTTGAATGCGTTTATCCGCTTCTAAATTAACTCCACCGATATCAATAAAGCCCTCCACCATTGGATTCAAAATCGTATTGGCAACCCTTTGCGCTGAAACGATCAAAGGAGAAACAACGCGATCTGCGCCTGCACGAATTAGCTTTCTTTTTGCTTCATCCTCATTGGATCTAGCTATGATAAATACATCGGGATTTAAATCTTTGGCCGCCAAACTGACATACAAATTATCGGCATCATTTCTCAACATACTAGCAACTACTTTTGCCTCATGAATCCCAGCTTCCTGCAAAATTTCGTCGTGAGTGGCGTCCCCTTCTACGTGTAAAATTCCTAATCCAGCCATTTCTCGAATATGCTCATGATTGTTATCAATCACAACGAAGTCGCTTCCTTTTTTTAAAAGCTCTCTTGAAATCACTCTACCCATTCGTCCATAACCAGCAACGATGCTATGTCCTTGTAAATTTCCAATCTTCTTTGCCATTCTTTTTCTCCGATTAATTTGGTAGCTGGAAGTGAATATTTCATTCATAAAAAAGCTAATGGAATAAGCCACAGTACCCACACCTATTAACAATATAAAGATAGTGAAATACCTTCCGGTTTCACTTAGTGGCTCTACTTCGGCGAATCCGGTAGTTGTTAGAGTAATGATCGTCATATACAAGGCGGTACCAAAATCCCAACCTTCGATCCATTGATAGCCAAGAGTTCCGACAGCAATCACCAAAATCACTGCGCACAATAAGAGAAATTTTCTTGAAACAGGGAACATATTATTAGTTTAAAAAAAAATGACTTCTTTGTCGCTTGTTTATAAAATTTTGCTAAACCAATGACCAGAGCCATCAATGATAACTATAAAGAAAGGTCTCATTTCATTATGTCGAGTATCTCGATAATCTCATCACCACTTGGTTTTCGAAACAAAGACTCATCCCCAACTTGCTTACCAATCAATGCTTTTGCCAAAGGACTCTTCCAAGAGATCTTACCTTCTTCAACGGCGATTTCGTCCTCACCTACAATTTGATAAAGTAGTTCCCGTTCATCCTCATGCAAAACCTTTACCTTAAGACCAAAAACCACTTTATCGGTAGATAAAGTCTCAGGGTCCACAATTTGTGCGCCTTCTAGTTTTTTTATAATATAGCGGATACGACGGTCAATTTCTCTTAGCCGTTTTTTACCATATAGGTAATCACCATTTTCAGAGCGATCACCATTGGATGCCGCCCAAGAAACCGTTTCAACCACCTTTGGACGTTCTTCATTTTTTAATTTTAATAGCTCTTCTCTTAAAGTATCTGCACCAGCTTTAGTGATATAGGTTTTCAAAAGGACTCCAAATCTTATGTTACAATTATTTTTTTGACGCAAGACCCTGCTTTATTTTAAATAAAAGCTTGCCTTACACATAACTTACAAATTAACTTATAAACAACTTACACGGAGTAGATATGCCAACAAAGAAGAAAGTAAGCCCAAGGAAGAGTCTTACCCCCAAAGAAAAAATGGTTTTAGAGTTTTTAGAACAATACATTCTAGAAAACGATATGTCGCCATCCTTTCGGGAAATCAAAGAACACTTTGGGTTTGCCTCCTTCAACTCCGTGCAAAGGTATGTAAAGCAGCTTGAGCAAAAGTCTTACATCCGCTCCGGGGACAGCAACCAAAAACGTGCGATCGAATTAGTTGCAAGCGCCACCGACTTACAGAGTAAAAAAATTATTGGCGAGAAACAAGATACAAATGAGTCTGCTGATTTAATTAAGCTTCCTTTGCTGGGTCGAGTAGCAGCAGGCTCCCCGATTGAGCGTAGAGAACATAATGAGTTTTTTGAACTTAACCGCTCACTAGTTCCAAGACCGCAAGAAAGCTTTGTATTAAGAGTCGAAGGCGAGTCTATGATTGAAGACGGAATTCTAGATGGAGACTTTTTAATTGTACAAAGTCAAAATTCGGCAAACAAAGGCGACACCATTGTGGCAATGGTTGAAGAAGAAGCTACAGTTAAAAACTTTTTTAAACACTCTAGCGATAGCATAAAAAGATTATCTCAAGAAGAAAAAGCATATGTAAAAGCCGGAAGAAACATTGAACTTCGACCAGCAAACTCTACTATGAAAAGCATGTTTTACTCTGCAAAAGACGTAAACATCCAAGGAATCTTGGTAGGCTTAGTAAGAAAGTACTAAATAGAAATTGCGAGTAACTCGCTTTATATTATTAATGAATCTAAAATCCAAAAGGAGGTGTTTAGCGTAAATAAAAAGATTTAACTCTCGACTTCAAAAGCTCTGAAATGTTTCTCTTAATCGTAAAAAGAAAGTGTTTCAGAGCTTTCCTTTTTTCTAAAGCTCAACTCTGTATCGTACAGCCTCACAGCTTGAACCAATTTTCCCTCTAAAATACTTATTTATTAGATCAGGAAATTGACAGATACTTGGATAAATCAAACGGTACACACCAGGATCAGTTCCTTTGCCACAAACATCTCCTCCACCCATGGTTAAGGAAAGATATTGGTATTTCCCATCTACTTGAATCATTTGTGGTCCGCCACTATCGCCTTTACAGGTATCTTGAATCAACCAACTATGAACCACAACACTCGGCAGTAAGGAATATTTTTCTGCAACAGACTTATTCCATTTGCCCATAGTTTCACTTTTCTTACTTTTAATATCGAAATAAAAGCCTTTTAAATCTAAAAAGACTTTATTTTTTAACTGCCTACGACTCTTTTCTGACCTACCGTAGCCCACAGCAAGCACCTGAGGCTTTAAAGCTTCAAGGTAAAAATATTCCGACTCCTCTCCTAGAAAAAAACTAGGTATTTCTTCGATATGAAATTTTTCTTTTAAGTTTGGTTTAACCTCAATAAAGGCTATGTCATAAACACTCTTTTTTTGGTACCATGGATGAATATAAACCTCTTTGATCAAAAGACTCTTCCTACGATCCCCATGATAAGAATTTCCAGCAGAAAGGTATCGAGAGTTTTTATCAATGCCTTTGCTCTGAAAACAGTGTGCTGCTGTTGCGATTACATTTTCATGAACTACAAAACCAGTACAACCATCAAGAGCAAGCACATAAGGATGCTCACTATCTTGCACCTTGGTTCCACCGAAAATTTCAAGTTCAGAATCCCCTGCCCACGAAAAATTGACCAAAAAAATAGCTGCTAAAACAACAAAGACTTTCCCCATACTTCCCCCTATTAAGCTGGCCCATTGTGTACAATGAAAAAGAAATTAGCTAGTATTTCTCTATTAGGTGACAATCTGAAGATTTTTCCGTATGTCTAATAAGAACTTATTGTAAAAATGCATGAGTCGATAAAAAATTGCTAATAAACTCTAAAGATTGTCTAACAAAATCTAGCTCCTTTGAGCTGAAAACATGACAAGGAGTAGCAAATCTACCGAATGATTTTGTCGTGAAAATTTGCACTTTTAAGCAAGAGCTTAAGGAACAGCATACTATAAACTGAATCAACCAGGAGCTATGGCCGTGGACTTAAAAAAAAGCATTCGAAACATTCCTGATTTTCCAAAAAAGGGAATACAATTTAAAGACGTAACAAGCCTGCTTAAAGATGCAAAAGCCTTTCAATATAGCATTGATAAATTTGCCCAGCACTACGATGACAAAGGCATAACTGCCATTTGTGGAGTGGAATCACGGGGTTTTATCATAGGAGCTGCCCTTGCCTACAAAATGCAACTCCCATTCATTCCTATCAGAAAAAAAGCAAAGCTACCCGCTGAAACCATTTCTGTAGATTATAATCTTGAATACGGAAGCGACACTTTAGAAATTCACACAGACGCATTAAGCGCAAACGACAAAGTAGTAATCATTGATGACTTAATGGCAACAGGCGGAACAATGTTTGCCGCAGCTCAATTGGTAGAAAAACTCCAAGCTAAAATCTACGAAATCAGCGTTATCATTGACCTACCTGATTTAGGTGGATCCGATAAGATAAAAGAAAAATATAATTTTTTAAGCCTAGTTGAATACGAAGGGCACTAAAATGAGTGAAAAAATATACCTAAAAGATTATGTGGAGCCCAATTACTTTCAAGATAAAGTAGACATTCACTTTTCATTGTTTGACGATCACTGCCTGGTAAGCTGCCAAAGCCAACTGACTCAGAGAAGAGAAAATCAAAGCAGCCTAAAATTAAATGGCGAAGACTTAGAGCTTGTGAAAATCCAACTCGATGGCAAGGATTTAGTAGAAGGCAAAGATTTTGAAAAAGACTCGGAAAGCCTGACTCTTAAGAATTTACAAAACGAGCATAGGCTACTTATTATTACAAAAATCTATCCAGCTAAAAATAAAAGTCTTATGGGACTTTATAAAAGTAGCGATTTCTACTGCACCCAAAATGAGGCTGAAGGCTTTCGAAAAATCACCTACTTTTTAGACCGACCAGATAATTTAGCTAGCTTTCTTTGTCACATTGAAACCGACAAAAAATATTCTAGCCTCCTAGCCAATGGCGATAAAGTTGCCCATAAAGATTTGGGAGATAGACAAGTTGTTAGCTGGAAAGACCCTTTTAAAAAACCAAGCTACCTCTTTGCCCTAGTTATTGGAAATTTATTTTGCCTTGAAGATGATTACACAACGAAGTCTGGTAAAAAAGTTAGTCTACAAATTTTTGCAGAAGAAAAATACAAAGACCGACTCACCTACGCCATGCAAAGCTTAAAAGACTCCATGAAATGGGATGAACAACGATTTGGTTTAGAATATGACCTAAACACTTATATGATCGTTGTTTCTGACGACTTCAATGCCGGCGCTATGGAAAACAAAGGTTTGAATATCTTTAACTCCAAATACGTTCTATGCAGCCCAGAGACAGCCACAGAATTGGACTACTACCAGGTACAATCCGTTATTGGCCATGAATACTTTCATAACTACAGTGGTAACCGAGTTACCTGCCGAGATTGGTTTCAGCTAAGCTTAAAAGAAGGCTTAACTGTTTTTCGTGACCAAGAGTTTACCAGCGATCTTAATTCTAGAGCCGTAAAAAGAATTGAAGACGTGAAAAACTTGAAAGCAAGTCAGTTCACTGAAGACTCTGGTCCAAACTCCCATCCCGTTAGACCCTCTGCAGTTCAAAGTATCGACAATTTTTACAGTGCCACCATTTACGAAAAAGGCGCGGAACTAATTCGTATGATGCACACAATAATGGGAGAAGAGTCTTTCCAAAAGGCTTGTAAGCTCTACTTCACAAAATTCGACGGCATGGCTGTAACTTGTGATGATTTCGTAGATTGTATGCAGGAGTACTCCGATACTGATCTAAGTAGATTTAGAAAATGGTATTCCCAAAGCGGAACTCCTTTGGTTAAAATTTCTGAAAGCTTTGAGCAAGGGCATTTAACAATTAATTTTAAACAAATACACAAAGCCACTAACGACCAAAGTGAAAAAGAAAACCTACTAATCCCTATTCGCCTTAAGTTTTTCGACAAAAATTCTAAAGCTCTTAGTATAAATCACGAGAAGCTTAAAGCAACAAACACTGAAGACTATTTATTTTTACTAAAAGACACTGAAGAAAGTCTTGTTATCCCTAGCGAAGATAAAATCACCGGATCTTATTTTAGAGATTTCAGTGCACCAGTAAACATTGAAAGCAATCAAAGCAAAGAGGATTTACAACTGCTAGCGAACTCAGATGACAATTTGTTCAACCGCTATGGCTTGATCGAAAACTTCAAGAAAGAAGCTTTCTTTGAGTTTTATGATAACAAAGATATGCCGGGATCGAGCTATATTGAAATCGCCAAAAAACTATTAAATGACTATAAAAAAGATCCCAGTTTTTGTTTTTTAGCTTTAAGCCCACTTCATAAGGCTGGAGTTTTGATTGAAAGAGATTCCTGGGATTTTGATCGATTCTATTCGGCATCAGAAAAGATGGATGTTGCCGTATCAGAAGCTTTAAAAGAAAGCCTCCACCAAACTTATTTGGCTCTAAATAAGGAGACAGAAAACAAGGTAGGATTACAGTATAAAGGTCAAAAGGAATTAAAAAACCTTTGTCTAAACCTTTTAGCAAATGTGGACAAGGACTTAGCTCTTGCCCTTGCGGAAGAACAGTTCAAAAACAATACCGATCTCAGTCATCGCCTTGGCGCACTAAACGCCGAAAAAAAATGTAAAACTAAAATTGAAGACATGAAACTTTTAGCTGAATTTGAAAAACTTTGGAAACAGGATCGTTTGGTAATCACCAATTACATTCAAAAGGTTTTTTCTCAATCCCATTTAGAAGATCAAAAGTCTTTAGAAAGCATAGAAAACAAAGACTACTTTGAGAGTCAAAATCCAAATCATCTTTACTCATCTTATGCTTTGTTTGCACAATCCGATTTAATTTTTCACAAAAACTTTAGCTGGAGTTATGAGTTTTTAATGAATAGAATTTTAAAAATTGATTCCTTCAACCCACAGGTAGCTGGAAGGATTTTAGGCAGAATGCAAAACTGGAATCGTTTTGACGACAAGCGAAAACTAACCATGAAAAATCTTCTCCTAAAAATAAAACAAGAAAAAACCAGTAAAAACCTTGAAGAAATAATAGATAACAACCTGAAATTACTATGATTTTAAGCCTTTAAAGTAAAACTTTAAGGTTCTAAACGAGGGCCTCATAAAAGCAAAATATTAAATACAATCTTTGCCTTATGAGGTCTTTTTGTATACAACAGGTTCGTGATTTGTAAATCTTTGATTTTATTCAGTTTATTCATTGCCAGCTGCAATGTTTTCGCAAGCAGCAATAGCAAGTGTGAACTAGAGAAACTTCCTCTAGATCAATCTTTCGACTTCAAATATTTTGTAAGAAAAGAAGCAAGAGAAGAAATTAAAACTCTAGATTTTCTAAAATCTTTAAACGGTCAATGGCTTCCACTTCTTGGCAAACATTCAGATGCTGACATTCGACTTTTATTTCAAAAAAACTTAGACCCTTACGATGAAAAACAATACATTGAACAAAGCTTTTTCTACTTAAATTTTACGGAAATAAAAGTCCTTGAAATGGGACTCTTAGATTTTGGAATCCATTCAAAGAATACTTTAAAAATTGAAGACGCTAGCATTACCAAACCAGAATTCAATCAGCATAACTGCCTAAGCCCAGAAATCATTGAATGGTCAAGCAACAACCCTACTCTTCCAGGAACCAAACTACACTATAAGTATTTTGGGAAAATGAAATCAAAACTAAAAAGCAAAGAAGCTCATATCGAAATCTACTTTCCGCAAGGAACTAGGGTTCGATTGGTAAAAAAAGAACAGCATATTGATTTTGGCTTAAGCTTTTCAGAAGACCTATTTCATGAGGATGACGAATACTACAAAAAAAATAAGGCATTTCGCAGAATCTCAGGTGTCGTGGTTGTGGAAGCTCAAAACCAATGCCCGAAACTTAACGATCTTAGCAACTCACAAGAAAATTTAAGCAGTTGCTATTTAGAAAGTATTAAAGACAACTCCATTCCCAACTGGAAAGCCTATTTGCACATCGTTCAACGTAACGCTAGATGGATGACGCTTTTTAATCTAGAACCACCTAGCGAACTAGGAATGGACATGGAATTTTACTCAGGATTAAGTAGCCTGAGCTACAATAATAGTAACTTTCTATCTGATTCCAGCAAACGCTCCTCTTACATCATTCGCTTAAAGAATGAAGGTGGACCGCAGTTCATTGATATTGACCAAAACCGCGTTCCCGAAATCGGAGAAATCAGTGGTGACGGAAACTGGAATCCTAATCGTCAGTACTTAAACATTAACATTAGTAATAACAAAGAAATGGTGGAAATCGAATACCTAGAAAAAATCTATGAAAACGACCATCTACCAGGAAAAAGACAGGTTCGTGCATTCTTTGGAACCGGAGAATACAAAAGCCCCTAAATGTGGGCTTTTATTTTTTCATAGATACCGTCAAAAGCACCATTACTCATAATTAAGACTAAATTTTTATCGCCAAGCTGAGCTTCGAATTCTTCCCATATCTCAGATAAATCAGAAAAATAGATTGCCTTCACCCCTTGAGCCTCAATGTCTTGAACTAACTTTTTCGTATCTAATCTCTCATCGTCAGCAATTTTAGATTGATCAAAAGCTTGTTTAATAAAAACAACATCTGCTTTGGAAAAAGCTTTCACATATTCTTTTTGAAAAATATTTCTACGACTAGTGGCTGAACGAGGTTCAAAAAAGCAAATCTTCTTCTCTTCTTTGAAGCTCTTAGACATACCATCCAGCAAAAGCTCTACAGCACTTGGGTGATGAGCAAAATCCTCTATCACTTTAGTATTTGAATTTTCAGCAATCAACTCTTGGCGACGCTTCAAACCTTTGAAGCCATTTAAAGAATCAATGGCCTTTTCTAAATCAAAACCTCGAAGGTGCAGCATACTCAAAACACTTAAAACATTCCAAACATTAAATTCGCCATACATAGGACTATTTACCAGATAGCTTTTGCCATCTGGAGTGTTTAACTGAAATCGAGTTCCATTTTGATGAAATTCCACATCACTAAAACTATAATCAGCATCTTCACCAAAACTTTTAGCATCTATATTAGGATATTCTTTTAAAATACTATGGATGTTAGCATCAGAATTTAAATAGAGCAGTTTCCCATCACTAGGAATTCTATCTAATAACATTTTAAAAGCATCTTTTACTGCATCAAGATCTTTATAAATATCTGCATGATCAAACTCAATAGAATTCAAAATCACATACTTTGGCTTGTAATGAATGAATTTAGGAACCTTGTCAAAGTAGGCAGTATCATACTCATCTCCCTCAATCACAAAGCAATCTTTTTTAGGTGCACGAAAACTTTTGTTAAAATTTAATGGAATTGCACCAACCAAAAAACCTGGCTCTTTTCCTAAACTTTCCATAACCCAAGTCAATAAACTCGTTGTAGTGGATTTTCCATGGGTACCGGCAACTACATAACTATCTCTATGATCAATGATTTTTTCACCAATGCAATTGGCAAGACTCGTAAAAGGAATCTTAGAATCAATTAAAGCTTGAACCTCTGGATGATTACGACTCATAACATTACCAACAATCACCAAATCAGGACGAGGATGTAAATTTTCAGGCTTATAGCCTTCCGAAATTTCGATATTTAGAGACTTCAACATATCCGACATAGGAGGATAAACATTTTGGTCACTTCCCCTAACTTCGTGGCCCATGTCTTGTAATAGACCTGCAAGACTCGCCATTGCTGTTCCACAAATACCCATCATATAAATCTTCATTGATTCCATCCTTTTTCCTTACTCACTTAAACATTCAACAATTTTATTATGGATCAAAGAACGAAGCCCGACAAAGGCTTTGTTTTCCCGTGTTGGATGCACACGGTTTGACAAAATTATAACTCCTAAATCCTGCAAAGGATCAAACCAAATGCTAGTTCCAGTAAAACCGGTATGTCCAAAAGACTGCTCTGAAAAATACTTTCCACAACTGGCTTTTCCAGCACTGGGCTTCATAAAACCATAGCCCCAGTCGCCAAATTTTTCATCCGTTTGCCTGCGACCAAATAACTGCATGGTTTCCGCTGTAATCCTTTTTGACTCACCTAAAAATGCTTTACGAATTTCCGTGAGCCAAAGCTGTAGGGATTTTGCATCAGAAAACAAACCCGCATGACTACTTACTCCACCAAGTGCGTGGCAATTTTCATCATGAACCTCAGCTTGAATCATTCTCCCCAAGTATTCTGATCTTTCAGTGGGCGCAAAAAGTGATTTATTTAAATTGGTCTCATTATTAACATTGAAAAATAGGTTCTCAAATCCCCAGGACTTTTTAAAATCTTCAAAAATTTGCAACAAATCTTTGCCGTAAATTTCTTGCAATAAAAGCCCTAAGAAAAAGAAATCAATGTCTGAATATACAAAATTACTTACAGGCTTTTCTCGGCTCTCTGAGGAGAGAATATCTCTAAGCTTGGTCCATTGCTCGCGAAAATCAATGTTCTTCCGTTGAGCTTGTGGATCCAGTTCATTGTAAAAATCAGACCACCATCGATGACCAGCGCTATGAGTTAACAAATTTGCCACACTTATTTTTTTATCTGAAAACTCAGAGAGGTATTTTTGTAAGGGGTCATCCATTTGATAAAGGCCTTGTTCATAGGCTTCCATCAAAACACTAGTGGTAAAAACAATTTTTGTTAAACTGGCAATGTCAAAAAACTGAAATTCTTTTCCCATAGAAAAATCAGCAATCCATTTTCCGTTTTTTATAACTGACAAATGAAAGCTACTGGTAGCCTCTAAAAGCTTCATGCCTTGAAAAGCCTTAATTAAACTTTGCTCAAGCTCTAAATTCTTTGACAAGAAATTTTTCCTTTATTAGCACAAATTTCAATCTTTGAATTGGTGTTAAACATTAGCGGCAGTTGAGTTTTACCATGTCCGAGCGGCAAGCCCTTTAAGACTGGAAAACGCATCTGCTCCGCAAAGGAATTTAAGGCCTTACTTACCGTAGAACTACCATTTGGCTCATCGCCTCCAATAAAATGGCCAAAAACCACAGCTCTTGCTTTCAACAAATCAGAACCAAGAAGCAATGCTTTTAACCAACGATCTACCACGTATCCTCGTTCATTGACCTCTTCCAAAAAAACTATTCGGTTCTTGAACACTGGAGAAAAATCACTTCCTAAACAACTGGCTAAACTCACCAAATTGCCACCGACAATTTTTCCTTTCACTTCTTTTAGGTTTTTATAATTGTTCATTACACTTAAGCCTTCATAGCTTAAAAGATCAGTCTTTTTATAATCCCCTAATAAGAGATCCTTAATGGCTTTTTTCTCTTTATTATTGCAGCGATCTGAACCGAAACGACTTAAAACAGGTCCATGGACACAAACCTGCTTCCAATGATTTATCACAAACTGTTGCAGTATGCTTATATCACTCAAGCCGATCAAAACTTTCTTCTGTAAAGGCGCTCTGCTGTTTCCTAGATAAGGTAAAATTCTTAAACAGCCATAGCCACCTCGAAGGGCCCAAACCACTTTCGCATCTTCCGACCTCATGGCATCAATAAAATCATGAGCACGGTATTCATCGGTGTTGGCTAAATAAGTTTTTGAGCGCATCATAGATTTAGAATACTTTGCTTTTAAACCAAGTGACTCTAAATACTGTACGGCTGCCGCCAACTCCTCTTTAGGACAAGGGCTGCCTGGCGCAATGATTCGAACTGTATCCCCTTTTTTCAAAAGCATCTTAATACAACCTCTGCTTACTTAATGATTTTAAATAATTTTGTACTAATGTCTCCAGATTTTTTTTCAATTGCTTTCCAGCAAACAAATCTTTGATATCTTTACTGCTCAAACGCAGATTTACATCTTTACTTTCCAAGCAGGCCTGTTGCAAATGCTCTCCGGCTTTTAAAGAATGAGAAAGACTTTGTACAATTTTATAGGCCTCTTCCCGAGACAAGCCGGTCTTTACTAACATTAAAAGCAGGCTACTAGAAAATAAAACTCCACCAGAAAGATCCATATTTTTTTTCATTCGCGCTTCATCCACCACCAATGAATTTAACAAACCAATAATTCGGTAATTCATATAGTGCAGCAAAATGAAAGCATCAGCAAAAAACACTCTTTCTGTAGAAGAGTGGGAAATGTCTCGTTCATGCCATAGACTTATATTTTCCAAACCAGTTCCCGCATAAGCTCGCATCATTCTTGCCAAACCAGTCACGTTTTCTGCGGTGATCGGATTTTTTTTATGAGGCATGGCACTGCTGCCTTTTTGCCCCTTAGAAAAACCTTCGAAAACCTCAGACACTTCGGTCCTTTGCAAATGACGTAGTTCAACAGCAAGCCTTTCCATTCCAGAAGCATAAACGGCAAAAGAATTTAATAAGGTAGCGTGTCGGTCTCTAGGAACAACTTGAGTGGCCACAGTCTCTGCTTTTAAAGAAAGTTTTTTGGCTACTTTTTTTTCTAATTGTTGCGGTTGATTACTATAGGTACCTACTGCTCCACTGAGTTTACATATTTTATTTTCAGAAAAAGCCTCTTTGACTCTAGAAACATTTCTGCGAAATTCAGCATGATATCCACATAGTTTGTAACCAAAGCTGGTTGGCTCGCCATGCATACCATGAGTTCGGCCAGCGCAGAGCTTGGTTTTATTGCTTCTAATTTTCTGCTTAAATAGCTGGTCAATTTGTTTAAATTGATCCTTCAGTAGCTGCTCGGACTCCTTAATCATTAAACTCAAGGCCGTATCTAATACATCACTACTGGTCATTCCGTAGTGAATATAACGACCCTCTGGCCCTACTTTTTCTGCAAGCTGACTAACAAAAGCAATTACATCGTGCTTGGTTTCTTTTTCAATTTCTAAAATTCGATCCACATCCACTTTGGCTTTTTGATTAATTTTATTGGCCGCTTTCTGTGGAATGATTTTTAACTCAGCCTGAGAAGCGGCTACAGCACACTCCACTCTCAGCATCTGATTAAAGCGTGACTCCAGTTCCCATATTTTTCCCATCTCTGGACGAGTGTATCTCGCTATCACCTGCATCCTCCGTATCTTTATCTGCTAAATTTTCTATGAAGCGTGTTTGTTTCATCAAACGATAACCCATATCTTGTCTAAAGTCGATTTCAGGTCCCATGAAAACAAAGTTTTTGATATTATTAATTTGAATTTTTGAACGACAGTCTTCCTCATAAATTCCAAAAGGAGAAGGACCTAAATCTTCAAAAGGATGAGTCATCTCTACAGGCATTTCAAATTTATCCAGTTGAATATTCTTAACTCTATTTTTTAAATAGGTTTTGATTTGAGTTGCCTGTTCTTTTAGATATTCTTTTCTAAACCTTTCAACTCTTGGAATTTTTATCCAAAAATCCACTTTTCTAGCCGTTTCATTTTTAAGACACTGCACAAAATTCGCATGAGTCCAAGGCAAATGAATGTCCTCAATCATTAAAAACTGCTTAGGAAAGGACTCAAAAACTTCTCCATCTTTATACTTACAGGAATAGCGTAACCAAACCCATTGTGCTTCGATTTTGTCTGATTTAAAAAGTTTTTTACTTAAAGCCTTGTTATGAAAATCTAGTTCGTGGGTAGAAAGCAAGTTGATCCAATTTTCAGCACGAACAAATTCGCTAAATTTTCCCGTCGATACTTCCATACCTTCGATGTTTTTTTGATTTAAATTTAAATCTATCAACTGACCTGAGCGATAGACTTTAACACCTGCCGATTCTAGTTTCTTTAAACTTTCTTCGTAAGAACTGCGACTTACCTCGCGAAAATAATAATTATAAAATAAAGGAAAAGCCCTTCTAGGACCGATGGAAGAAAAATTGGGGTAAACGATACTAGATGAAAAATTATGCCCCAATTGCACCATCCAGTTTTCTCTAAACTCGCGATTGATTAAAACTTTATTTAACTCTTCTACCTTCGCTACTTCTGAGCCGTCAGACTCTAAAAAATAACTTTCTGCTAATTGCAAAGCGCTGTGTTTTTTTGACTGAAAGCCATAATTAGGACCTTTTAACTCAATGGGACCACTCTTTAACCAAACACAAAATCCACGATCCGATTCTATGGCGTTATTTGATTCTGACCACATAGCCCACTGTTTCGCAGTTAGCCCTGGTGACTTCATCATTCCAAAAGGGCCTTCGGTATCTTCTTTCGTCCAATGCCCGAAGCTATCTGAAAGATCAATGAGCGCCACTTTGTAATTTTTGGCCTGTAGCTCACTAGCCAGCCAGTGAGCCTTGTCGTTCCTCGATATAATAACATAATCAAAAACTTTATACATATTGAAAGCTTAGCCCCTTCTAGCTAGGCGGTCAGTGGAAATTTCAGTCTCATCATAATTTGTGGGAAATCTGACCCTTTTTTAAGCGATGCTGCTTATTTAAGCTTGCAAGGTAAGTTTTACAGCTTCATAAAATTAAATTTGGCAATCTCAAGAAAACTAGATATAACCGCCGACTCGTTAAGACGAATAGTTTTAACACCCCCCTCATTTTGATGGACGCGTTCTCCCCCCCTTTGACGCGTCCATTTTTTTTTATCATGATAGGGACTATGGCTAAAATCTTCTCCTTCACCTACCGTTATTTCACCGTGCCACTATTAAGTGTACTGGCTTTTTTACTTTTTCCTTTTAATAAAAAACTAAAAGAAGGACTCAAAGAAAGAAACTATGGCTTGGGACGAAGCTACCCTAAAAAATTAAATAACAAAAAAACATATTGGTTCCATTGTTCAAGTGGTGAAATTGAATACGCTCTACCTTTAATGAGAAAATTGAAGGAACAAAAAGATTGCAACATACTATTAAGCTGGCACTCCCCTTCGGTTTTAAAATTAATCAAAGAAAACTCTCCCATCGATTATGTAATTGCTAGCCCATGGGAAAGTCTCTCTAGCTACAATAAATTTATAAAACACTTCCAACCAGAAAGACTCTTTATAGCTAGAACCGATTTATGGCCGGCGATGCTAGAAAGTGCTAAACGACATAACATTCCTAGCATTCTTTTTGCCGCCACTTTTGTAGAAGGTAGCGGTAGAAACTCAAGCTTTTTAAGTCGCAATTTTTACTCCTGGGTTCATAATCTTGTGAGTCAAATCTATTGCGTTACAGAAGAAGATAAAGAACTTTATTTAAAGCTAAATTACAAGGGCGAAATTTTTGTCTCTGGAGACACACGTTACGAACAGGTAATCTGGAAACTACAACAAAGCTCAAGCTTTCCCATTAAGCTTGTAAGGGACGAGCGTTTAATCATGATTGCTGGCTCCACTTGGCCAGAAGACGAAAACCACCTACTTCCAGCCCTATTAAAGCAAAAGCATAGCTATCGTCTAATCATTGCTCCGCATGAACCAAGCGATGAACATCTTATGCCCATCATCGCTTTCTGCGAAAACAACCAACTCAGCTATAAGCTTTTCAGTCAAACTCATGAATTTTCGGAAGATGTTCTAATCATCGACAAAGTTGGAGTTTTAGCCAGTGCCTATGATAAATCCGACTTGGCATTTATAGGTGGTGCGTTTAAAGCTTCAATTCACTCTGTGATGGAAGGCCTGGCAGCTGGCCTCATTTGTATTTTTGGCCCCTTCCACAAAAACAACCGAGAAGCCATCGAGTTTCAAAATTATGAACTTGATTCAAAGACTAAACTAAGCATGGCAAACACAGTAGATTCTCAAGAAAATCTTGAGCAAATGCTAAAAAGTATTTTCTCAGCAAGAGAGAACTTATCTTCCTTCAAGTTAAAAATCAAAGAACTCATTCAGTCCAAAGCAGGAACCAGTGAGAAAATTTCAGTAGCGGTAGGCAAAACCCAACTTTAATGCCAAAGGAAAGATGCTACGGTCCGAATTAAAAACATAACTGCCCTTGGCTATACAATCCACTTTGAATGAATTTGTAGTGTATAGGTTATAGCCAAAACCAAGAATTCCTCTCAAATAAAATGGTAGGTCTTCGCCAGAAACGTCTTCTTCGGTCGAATCCACTCTTAGCGTCACAGACTGCCCGTTATCAACGGCACCACCCATCACTGCAAAAAAGTTTCTTGAAATAAAGTGGTGGTAAGCAAAGCGAACGCTTATGAAATTTTGCGTAAGCTCTATATTTGATTTACTTGCAGATCCACTATATATCCCCTCACCAGAGACGTCGTAGCTTTGCAGAGCAAACTCAGCACGAATGAGATTTCCATTTTCTCGAGGCACTTCAAAAAAGAAGCCGAAATAGGAACTACTACCATTCATAGCATCAAAATGACTTTCAATTCCCCCTGAATCCTGAAAACTAAGCTCCCCCATATTAGTAAGATTGTACTCATACAAAAAACCGAAAGCTCTTTTAGGAGGAGACTTCTTCGCAGGTTTTTTTTGTAATTGATCTTTAGAATCTAAAATTTTACTCCAATAGATATCTTTGCTTTGAATCCAAGCCTTATAGCTTTTGCCTGATTTTTTAACGTAAACACGATACCATTTACTTTTACGAGACTTCATCCGCAGATTAGCACTCATGCCTTTTTCTAAGTAAAATATTGGTCTTGATTTGGCGTTCCTCTTTTTATAGACGGCGATGCTTTCCTCGACCTGCAACTGCAAAGAAGCCCAAGATGTAGTACATGCCATCGCAAAAAGGAAGGTATAGAAAAAATAGCGCATAGTTTATTTAATCCTTTTGCCAGCTCCCTTGCAAGTTTATCCATTTACATTATGGACCTCTAAATTTCATTTTTCAAAAACCTAAATCTTCCCAACGACAAAACTCTAAAGATTTAATTTTATTTAACTTTTGCTTAAAACAAGACCACAAGAGTCAGCTTTCGCCTAGGCCATGGTACAGATCCTAACACAAAACACATTACCCATTACAACTCCTCACTAAAGCCAATCAAACTATCTTTACTAAACAATTTTATACAGGAGAAGATTATGACAATTTCCACGTGGAATTTGGCAAAAGGCCTATTCACATCAGCTGCATTGAGTTTCGTTGCAGTATCCGTTAATGCAGAACCAGTTGTATTTGGTGTAATCAACAAAGAAATTCGTAGCATCAGCCAAGACGCCGACGCTAACCGCATTAGTAAAGTGAATTTCACAGACGTTGATGGCCTAGAGTCTCGAGTTGGAGTGAAGGGAAATTTCAAAGGTAAAAATTCAGATGTTGATTACAACATTGAATTGGGAACGAACTCAAACCGAGACGATTCCAGTAACACGGAAAGAATTCGAATTCGCCTTGCCTACGCAACAATTAATCTTTCTTGGGGGCATATCACTTTAGGAAAAGCATGGAACCCTAGTGCTATACGTTTGATAAAAATTGACCCATTCTTAGGCTCAAGCTTACAAAATCTTAACCTCGATTTCACATCTATCAACACTTATACCAATGATAATTCGAAAGCAAAAGGATTGGGATACCGAGCTAGATATTTCCATGATCAAATAAGCTTCCAGACAAAAAGCTATGCTGGTTTTCGCTACCACATCTCAATTGATGATGACGGCAAAACCGCACAAAACACTTCTAGTGATGACAGTGAGTACATTACACAAATGATCACACACGACTCAAAATGGAATGATGGAAGCAACGCATTTGCCATCACCAGCTCAAAGCAGAGATTCAGAGAGTCATCCGCCAAAGAAGAAAGATTTATCCAAGTCTCAAATAAAGTGGTATTTGGCCGACACCACATTTCATTAGCCCTAGGAACTAGTGAAGACGCCAATGGTGAGGCAGAGAGAAGCTTTTTTGCTTACGCTTTTAAGCTAGATAATGACAAGTTTGCTTTTAGCTACGGAAACCTTTCCCAAGACAACACCTCTGGAACTAAGTTGGGCACAAACAATTTACTAGCACTTGGCTGGTTTCATACCTACAACGAAAATCTTACTCTGAGACTAACTGCAGGACAGTATAAACTAAAATCGGAAACAGCCGATAGTTTTAATAGTGGTTTCGCTACCAATCAAACGGAAAACAAAGCAACTCTAGTTGCTGGTGGAATTTTCCTAACTTTCTAAATCTTTGGGGGATTTGATGAAAATAATAAGTTTTTTAGTCATTAGTATTTTTGCGCTTTCAAGCAATGCCAATGCTGGTGAATGCAGCAAAGAAAAAGCGAAAAAAGAAGTAGAGCGTGTTTGTGCGGAAATCGCAGAGACAGGCAAAAAACCTAAAACCAAATCCCTGATTTTTGAAAACTGTGGAAAGAACTACATTTGGATTCAAGATACGGATGAAAAAATCACTATGGTTTCCCACCCGATTAAACGTCGCTTAAATGGTAAAGCCTTAAATGAAAATAAAGACGAAAACGGATTAAAACTTTTCGTTGAGTTTAACATTGAGGCTCACCGCGTAGCAAGAAAACCAGCTAGCGCTAGTGGCGAAGCCATTGCGGCCGGTAAACACAACAATGGTTGGGTTGACTATATGTGGGCAAAGCCTGGTGCAGAAAAAGCCACCGCTAAAACTTCTTATGTGAAGTTATGTCAAGGTCCGAACAATGTTTCTTGGATTGCAGGTTCAGGAATCTGGAAAGAAGATTTAAAATAATTGAATTCTAAATTTTTGATTTGAGCCAAAGCAAAGGTGTGTGGATTTTGAAGAGTTTGAGTTTAAAAGCAAAAATATCTTATCTCGTTGTCGCTAGTTGTATAATCAGTGCATTTGCAGTGTTTTTAATTAGCACCAGTATCGCTAGAAAAGAATTAGTAAAAGCTTCTCAAAATCAGTTAGAATCCATTGCCAGTTTGGCTCAAAATCGCATCCAACAATACTTCTTGCAAAGTAAAGAGTTTGCAGAGGTTTTGGGAGAAGATCGATTAGTTGAAGGTTTATTTTTAGCCTATGAAAGCGCTTTTTTTGCCGCAGGATACGAAATAGGTGAAGACAATGACATTGAACTAGCTGATTTTGCAACACAGGATGAAATCTACCAAGAGCGAGTCAAAGGACTCCTAAAAAATTATGGCTTCCACAATCTATTGCTGGCAAACATTGATGGGCAAATTATTTTCTCTGCCAACGTCAGCAATGAAAAGCAACTCCTAGGAAAAAGCCTATCTGATGGAAGCCTCGCTAACTCTCACCTATCTGAATGTTTTAACGAGAGTATGGACGGAGAGAAAAAGGAAGTTCGTTTTTACGACTTTACTTATGTTCCGCTAATTGATCGAACAAAAGCCATACTATGCATCAAAGCATTTGCCGAGTTTGAACACCTTTCCGAAGGAATTCAAGCTGGCGATAACTTAGGTGTAGTTATCGTCGAACTAAGCTTAAACGAGATCAATCAAATCCTCTCCAATCGCGCAGGCATGGGTGACACTGGACAAAGCTACTTGGTTGCTGATGACCGCCTACTTCGCTCAGACTTATTTTTAAACCCAGAAATTTTTAATTCCAAAAACTCGATTAAAAACGGCTTAAAAATTGAGACCGCCAGTGTGGAAAACGCCATCGCAGGAAACTCCGGCTACCACATTACCACTGGTCCACTAGGTGAAGAAGTGGCCTCTGTCTACACAAGTCTAAATGTTTTTGGTAAACCCTGGGCACTTATTAGCGAAAAAAATACTAGCGAAATTTTTGCGCCCATTAATTATATGATCACTCTCTCTTTTATAGGCATTGTGATCCTAGTTTTAATCGCCCTATTTGCTGCCAACTTTGTAGCAAAAGCCTTTGCTGATCCCCTAGCTCAAATCGTTAGTCAACTTTCAAAGTATGCGAAGGGCTTAGAGACTGACAGTGATGGAATGCGTTCTTCGGCCGAAAAACTTTCGGAAGCGGTAACCGAGCAATCTGCAGTAGTTGAAGAAACAAAAGCAGGATTAAATCGCATCATGGAAGGCTCCATTCAGAATTTAGAAGGAGCGCAAAAATCACAGGAAATTAGTGAAAATGTAAGCTCTGAAACTTCTAGCGCTCATATGCAAATGCAAAGCCTTGTAGAAGCCATGCATGAAATCAAAGACAGCTTTGATGGAATTAGTAAAATGGTTGATATCATCCAAGGCGTTGGCGATAAAACCGAAGTGATGAACAGCATCGCCTTCAAAACTCAAATGCTAAGCTTTAATGCCTCGATCGAGGCGGCTCGAGCCGGTGCCGCAGGGAGAGGTTTTGCCGTTGTGGCTCAAGAGGTAGGTCAATTGGCCGAAATGAGCTCGAAGGCTGCTACAGAAATTGAAGAAGCTATCAAACAAACTTTGAATCAAGTAGAAAGCCTCACTAGTTCTTCTAGATCTCATGTTTCTAGAGGAGAGCAACTCGTGTCAGAGACCTCTATGCTTTTGGATCGAGTGGTAAAAGGCACTGCTGTCGTAAAAGAATCGAGTGCTGATATTTTTAATAGCTCCACCGAACAATCCGATGGCGTAAAAGAAATCAATGTTGCTGTAGACCAAATTTTAATCGCCGTAAATGCTGGGGAAAAAGAAGCTGTTCAAGCAAAGGAAAGAAGCCAACAGCTTGCCAAACAAGCAAGTGGCTTATCCGCCATTTCAGAAGCAATGCAAAAATTAATCTACGGCGGAAAAAACCTTCCCAATGAAAACAATGTCAGTAGCAATGAGCCTAAAGAAAATAAAATTTTAAAAAAATTAAAAAGAAAAGCTGGCTAATTTTTTAAGTCATTTTTTATCTATCTACACTACCTAATTGCGCTTAGTAAAATCGGATCTCTGAATTAAACTTAGCTTTAATATAAGTCTTCAAAATCTCCTTTTACACTCCCTGAAAATTGAAACACAATATAAACAACTTAAAATTTTTAATAGTTTTAGGTCTCTACGCTATTTTTTAGTAGTCACAAACTGGCCCCTTTGATTGCGGATGAACTAGTGTTAAAGCTATGAACTTCTTTTCTGTATTCAGTACAAAGAAAATTAAAACTCGGACATTTCCATTTAACAAAATACTTCCCCGCCTTTAATAAAGCCAATCCGCAATTAAGGGAGCCAGTTTACAATAGTCAAATGAAGCAACTTTTAATTTCTAAGAACTCCTCCACACATTTAAAAATATCTTTATAACTCTGCCCAAAATCAATCACCAAACTCCCTTTAAGTTCAAACCAAAATTAAAAGCATTCGCAAAGCTCTACTATTAATCTCCTTCTACGTGTTTTTAACCGCAGTTAAATTGAAGAGCCACAGCTCTAAAGCATTAACATAGAGGCATCCACACTTTAGGAACCAATTTTTTAAATGAAAGCAATTTCAAAGAAAGGGTTTTTTAAATAAAAACTACATAGATTTAAATCTAAAGCCTCTTTTGCGGAGCTAGAAAAATTGTCTCTTTACTTCTCTGACGAAACGCATTAAAAATCAGATTCTTAGCAAGCAGAGGAGTTTATGAAAATCTCATTAAGCAAAATCAATAAAGACAAAGAGAGCTTCCACTTTACCGAAGAAAACCAAGAGTTTTCCGAGAGACTTTCTGACATATTGGGAAAAGCCAAGTTTGAAATTCAGCTTGAGGTCACAGAGCTTGGCGAAGCCATTGAAGCCAAAGGTCATTTCAAAGCAAAACCTCTGCTTGAATGCAGTTTCTGCGCTGAGGATTACCCTTATAGCCTAAGCTTTGATTTTCAAGAATACTTGTTTCCAGAGGAAGCCAAACGCGCTGCAAAGCTATCTGGCGACGAAGAAGTTCACATCAAAAAAGCGGACCTAGAAAATAAAAATGGAAACGATGTAAGTGTAATTGGTGATGAGTTTTTATTTTTAGACTATATCTACGATAAAGTGGGTTTCCACATCCCCTTCCAGGTTCCTTGTAAGGACAAGAAGGAATATTGTGAAAATTATACAAGCATTCAGTCTAAAATAGAGGCTTACAAGGCCCCAGAGGAAGTTTCTGAGAACCCATTCGCAGCATTAAAAAGCTTGAAGGTTGACAAGAAGCATTAATTTGCGCATAACACTTGAGATTATAGAGACAAAGAGGCATTTTAGTTGCCTTTGATATTATTATATTTAGTGAGGTAGGAAATGCCACAACCGAAAAGTAAAGTAAGTCGTTCAAGAAGAGGAATGCGTCGTAGTCACTCAGCAATTGAGCGTCCATCTGAAGCTAACTGCAGCAACTGTAATGCAATCATTGTTTCTCACCGTGTTTGCCCTGAGTGCGGTTACTACAAAGGTAAAGAAGTAGTTCGTAAGCACTAATTTAAATTAGTGTTTACTACTTCTTTTAAAGCAACGGACGTTTAAGTGTTTTCATCAAAGATTCTAGGTACTGGTAGCTATCTACCAGAAAAAATATTAACAAACGCTGATATTGTTCAAAAAGTAGAAACCACTGAAGAGTGGATTTTCGACCGTACCGGAATCAAAACCCGTCACGTTGCTGCCGACGATCAAAACACAACTGATCTTGCAAAAATTGCTGCCGAGAGAGCCATCGAAGCAGCTAATATAGATAAATCAAAAATTGATTGCGTTTTATTCGCAACAGTCTCCCCTGACCAAGTTATGCCTTCTGCTGCTTGCATGCTTCAAGCAAAACTCGGTTTACAGAGATGTGCAGCCCTAGATCTATCCGCGGCCTGTACTGGCTTCGTATACGCTCTTAGCGTTGCAGATCAATTTATCAAAACCGGCATGTACCAAAACATCTTAGTTGTAGGGGCTGAGGTACTCACTCGATACGTTAACTACGACGACCGAGACACTTGTATTTTGTTTGGTGACGGTGCTGGAGCCTTTGTTTTATCTCGCAACGAAGATGAAACTTCCAATGCTAAAATTTATTCCGCTCACCTTTATGCTGACGGCTACCTTGGCGATCTTTTTGAGCTTCCAGGAGGAGGCAGTGCCCATCCTGTGAGTGTTCCCATGATTCAAGAGGGTTTACACTATATGCGTATGAAGGGCCGTGAGGTTTTTAAAAACGCAGTAAGATCTATGAACGATTGCTGTAAAGAGGCCTTAGAAGTCAACAATATGAGCGAACCTGATGTTCAATGGCTAATCCCCCACCAAGCCAACATCCGTATCATTGATGCTGTCGCTAAAAATTTTGGTATCAATAAAGAAAAAGTTATTATCAATATCCAAAGAACAGGTAATACAAGTGCTGGGACAATTCCCATTGCTTTTGATGAAGCTGTTCGTGAAGGAAAAATCAAACGTGGGGATAAGATTCTGTTAGCGGCTTTTGGCGCAGGAATCACCTCCGGTAGTATGCTTCTAGAGTATTAAACAAAGGGGTTCATATGCTTCAGGCCGTCGTTTTCCCAGGTCAAGGTAGTCAACACACAGGAATGATCGAAGGGCTTTTTAAAGAGTCTCAAAACTGTAAAGATCTATTCAATGCTGCAAGTAAAATATGTGAAGTTAATTTTGAAGAACTCTTTTTTAATCCAGACAAAAAAGACCAGCTAAATTTAACGGAAAACACTCAGCCAGCATTAGTTTTAGCCTCAGTAGCTTTATTTCGCGAGGCCATTGAGAGAAAGCGTCTTAACCCGCATTTTGTAGCTGGCCACAGTCTTGGTGAGTACTCCGCTCTTGTGGCGGCCGAGAGCATTTCCTTTGAAGATGCTATTTATGCAGTAAAACAAAGAGGAAAGGCCATGCAAGAGGCTGTACCAGTTGGCCAAGGTGCTATGTTAGCTGTACTAGGAATGGAAGACGAGCAAGTTATTAAAATGTGTCAGTGGGTAGAGAAAGAAACCAATGAAGTTCTAAGTCCCGCTAATTTTAACTCCCCTGGCCAGATTGTAATTAGCGGAAGCGCTAAAGCCTGCGATTGGCTAAAAGAGAATTTTAACAAAGAAGACTTTGGTAACCCGCGAAGACATAAATTCATCCCTTTAGCGGTTAGCGCGCCTTTCCACTGCTCCTTAATGATGCCTGCGCAAATAAAAATGCAAGAAGTCTTAGAGAAAATAGAAATCAAAAACGCAATCCTACCGGTTTTGCAAAACTTTGATGCAAGTTTGCAACAAGAGGCTGGAAAAATTAAGGAAAACTTAATCAAACAAGTCACTGGTGCCGTTCGATGGGTAGAAAGCATCCAACTAATGAAGCAAAAGGACATCAAAGAGATCAATGAATGCGGTCCTGGCAAGGTTTTAACGGGCCTAGTTAAAAAAATTGACTCCGAAAGCTTTTCAACATTCAATATCGAAGACATTGATAACACTAAGTAAATTTAGAGGAAAGCAATGAGCTCTAGTCTAGAAAACAAAAACATCATTATCACTGGCGCCAGTCGCGGCATTGGCGCAGGAATCGCAAAGTATTTAGCGCAGCAAGGTGCTTGCCTTGGTATTAGTTACGCCAACTCCAAAGCGGCTGCGGAAGAGCTCTTAAAAAATCTAGATGGCGAAGGTCATTTTTTAGCGCAACTAGATATTTCCAATGAAGAATCAGTGGATGCTTATTTTAAAGAGGCAAACAAACATTTTAACAATAAAATTGATGGCCTAGTTAATAATGCAGGCATTACCAAAGACCAAATTCTTTTAAGAATGAAGGCCGCAGAATTTGACGATGTCATTGCAACCAATTTGCGAGGAAGCTTTTTATGCAGTCAGAAGGTTCTAAAACCTATGATGAAGGCTCGTGGTGGAAGTATTGTTCATATCACCTCAGTGATTGGCCAAATGGGTAACGCTGGGCAGGCAAACTACGCAGCAAGTAAAGCCGGTACGGAGGCTTTTTCAAAAAGCTTAGCCAAGGAAATGGCTTCCCGTGGCGTCAGGTCCAACTGTATTGCTCCTGGCTATATTCAGACTGAAATGACAGAAGTTTTAGACGATAATCAAAAAGAGAATATTTTAAGCAGTGTACCTATGAATCGCATGGGAAGCACAGAGGATATTGCCAAAGCAGTGCATTTTCTGCTAAGTGATGACTCAGAATATATAACTGGACAAAGCATCGCCGTAAATGGCGGATTGTATATGTAATTTTGGAGGATTAAATGATGACTGAAATCGATGGTAAACTGAAAGAGATTATTGTTGAGCAATTGAGTGTAGATGAAGATCGTATTAAAGCAGAAAGCTCTTTCATCGATGACCTAGGTGCTGATAGCCTTGATATCGTTGAGTTGGTAATGACAATGGAAGAAAAGTTTGACCTTGAAATTCCTGACGAAGACGCTGAAACTTTAAAGACTGTTGGTGATGCATTGACTTACCTTAAGTCTAAAGGAAAGGTTCATTAATCTATGAGTGACAATCGTTTTTTCAGAGCAAATTCAAAACCTCAAGCGCGCGTAGTTGTAACTGGATTAGGTTCACTTAGTCCAATTGGAAACAACGTCAAAGAAAGTTTTGAGTCCGCTATTCATGGGCGCTCTGGAATTGCGAAAATCACCAGTTTTGATCCTGAAAACTTTGCCGCACAAATCGCAGGCGAAGTAAAAAACTTTGATCCAAGTTCCGTTCTAGATACCAAAGAACTAAAAAAAATGGATCGCTTTATTCAATTTGCAATGCTTGCCAGTGATGAGGCCCTGAAAGATTCAGGACTTGAAGTCACTGAGCAAAATGCAGAGAGAATAGGTTGTTTTATTGGAGTCGGAATGGGAGGCCTCCCTAAGATCCAAGAACAACATGATGTATTCTTAAAACGCGGTCCGGGAAGAATCAGCCCTTTCTTTATTCCAATGGTAATTAGTAACTTGGCTCCAGGCCACGTATCTATGCGCTACGGATTAAAGGGACCTAATCTTACTCACACTTCAGCTTGCGCCAGCGGCGCTCATGCCATTGGTGAGGCTTACAACTACATCAAAAACGGTCATGCAGATGCGATGATCGCTGGTGGTAGTGAATCAGTGGTTTGTGAAATGGCGATTGGCGGATTCTCTGCTATGAAAGCTTTATCCACAAGAAACTCCACTCCAAGTGAAGCGAGTCGTCCTTTTGATAAAGACAGAGATGGCTTTGTGTTGGGTGAAGGTGCTGGTATTTTAGTTTTAGAAAGCTTAGAAAGCGCTGAGAGACGTGGAGCAAAAATTTACGCAGAAATTCGTGGTTTTGGTTCTACATCAGATGCACATCATATGACTAACCCTGCTCCAGAAGGAGCTGGCGGAATGAGAGCGATGAAAATGGCTCTTGAAGATGCTGAGCTTAACCCTGAAGAAATTGACTATATCAATGCCCATGGCACATCAACACCAGTCGGTGACGGACTTGAAAGCAAGGCCGTGATGAATCTATTTGGGGAGCATGCAAAAGACAGTTTATGGGTTAGTTCAACCAAAAGCATGACGGGTCACTTACTAGGTGCCGCGGGTTCTCTAGAGTCTGTGTTTTGCGTTAAAGCGATTGAGTCTAGCATTGTACCCCCTACTATCAATTTAGAAAATCCAAGTGAGGACTGCCCTCTTGATTATGTGGCATTGACAGCAAGAGAGAGAAAACTTAAAGCCGTTTTAAATAACAGCTTTGGCTTTGGTGGAACAAACGCAAGTTTGATTTTTACTTCAGTAGAATAAGTATTTAACAAATAAACAACTAAATCATTTCACTTAGAAAAACTTATGGTTTTTCGAGGACGATCAACAATCCTCCTGAATCTTCTATTTCTTTACGAAGAGCCTCTGCACTTATATCTGGGCTCATATCCAAAATTAATTCCAACTGCAAAAACTTCATTCTTGTCTGCATATTAATTTTTATATAGCCAAAGTGATCGCCAAAAATTTTATAGAAAGATGTATTTTTCAAACCAGCATAAAACCCGTAGCCTTTTTTAAAGCTCTCTAAAATTGGCAACAGATTATCACTCACCAAATAGGACTTAATCTCCTTAACTTTATATTTGTCTAGCAAATATTTACTGAGAATTTTTTGGTAGCCCTTGTTTCTACTATTAGTATGAGAGTACATAAAATCCACGGAAAGCACAGCCCCATTGGTACTATATTGTAACTCTGCCTTTGTTTCTCCATTTCGTAGAACTTCTATTTGTTGATTGCCCATGATAGTCTTTGGGTCGCGCTCTTCTAATGGACGCTCAAAGATCACCTCATTCTCGCTTAGCCTTCCAGCAAGTGTATCAGAACCAGAAGAATACTCACATGGCAGAGCAAATGAGCTATTGGAGCTCATAAAAATTAAAAGAAAATAAAGAAAAAACAACCTATAGACCATAACTAAAATAACCGACTAAACTCCTCTAATATTTGAATATAAACTCTAAAACCTCAGAACAAATGTTTTTGTGTTTGAAAGTTTCATAAATTATCCGCTACCTAAGATGCTATTTTTAATGAATGCTTTTTAAGCCTAAAAACTCTCTTTTAATTCTTGCAAGCCATGCCACTAAAATAGATAGCCGATCGCTGTACAAAGACTAAACAAAATGACAATTATTGGCATTCTATGTAAAACCGGCTATCTGAGTTTGCCTTACAATTCGATAGACATTAGGCCGATAAAAGATGAAAATTAGATGGATTACGAGGAGAGAATTTTGTCGTTCAAGAACTCACGTTTTGAAATTGAAAAAGGTATCGTATTACAAGATCGCTATATGGTTGAGAAAATGCTTGGTGGTGGTTTTGAAGGTGAAGTTTACCAATGTCGAGAAATGTATACCGGACATATGGTGGCTGCCAAAATATTTTACCCAGAACGCAACAAACAATTTAAGAAAAGTATTATCTATGCAAAAAAGCTAATTAAATTAAGTAGCACCCCAATTATCATGGACTACATTTCCCACGAGACTATGTGGCTAGATGGAGTTAAACATGCATGTATTTTTTCGGAATACATAGAAGGGATTTTGCTTAGTGAATTTTTAGATGACCAAAAAGGAAAACGCCTGGATAGTTTTTTAGCGCTTCACCTACTACACGCTATAGTTCGTGGTGTTGAGCAAATCCACAGAAATGGTGAATATCATGGCGATTTACATTTGGACAATATCATCATCCAAAGAGTGGGACTTGAGTTTAAATTAAAAATCATTGATCTACATCATTGGGGCGACTCTAAAAAAGACAATCGCGATGAAGATATCATTAAAATCATTCGTATTTTTTATGACCTTTTAGGTGGACCAAAGCATTACCAAAAACTGCCTCCAGCCATTAAAGAGGTAATTTGTGGTTTAAAGCGAGGTTTAATTTTAAAGAAATTTCGCACAATCACACAACTTCGTAACCACCTTGAACTGATGGAATGGACTGATGGAATCCTTTACTTTTAATTCTTCTTTAATATTAAACGAAAAAAAATATGGTAGCCATTACTTCCAAACTCAAAACTTTGAGATTGGCTTGTTCTTTCATAGCTACGCCGATCGCAGTAGTGATGACACTCTTTTTATTTTTGAAAAAGACAACTCCCTTCTAATTGGGGTGGCCGACGGTGCCGGTGGACATCCCAGAGGAGCGGATGCCTCGTTTGCAATTGCCTCTTCGATACAAAAAGATTTCAACAAAGATTCTAATTTCGATTTAGTTCGAAGCTTACAAGCTGCCAATCAAGCGGTATTGGATTTAAAATGTGGCGCAAGAAGCACTTTGAACTTTGCTCTCATTGAAAACGAAAGCTATTACAATTTAAACGTCGGAGATTCCGAGTTAATTCATTGGAACACTAAAAAAAGATGTATCTTTAAAAGCACTCCACAAACCACCCCTGGTTTGTTATTTAAAGCAGAAGAAATCGACTCGGAGGAAAACCTAGAACACCCCTTGCGTTCGCAGGTGTATCATCTCTTAGGAGATACTAACTTAACTTGTGAATCCTCCATTATAACGGATTTAAAACAAGGCCACGGGCTTTTAATCGCATCTGATGGAATTCACGACAACTATACCGCTGAGGATCTCATCGAAGCATTTTCAGGCCCAGAGTTTGAAATGCAATTTGTAAATTTCTGTGGTCATTTAGCTCACCAATTAGATGCCGAAAGTTTGCGATCCATGGACGATTGTTCTTTAATTGTTCTGCGTAAAAAATCATAGCCACAAAAAAAATGCCTCCTTAAAAAGGAGGCATCAGCGAAACTAAAATTTAATTTATTTTTTTATTTTGGAAAAGTAGTTTTATAAAGACTAATCGCATCTGCTAATACTTGCTTTGCTTTAGCAGCACCTTCGAATGGCTTAACACTTACTTCTTTATGTTCAAGAATTTTATAATCCTCAAAGAAACGAGTTAACTCTTTTAAAACGTGAGCCGAAACCTCATCGATATCATTGATGTGGTTCCATTGAGGGTCATCGATATGAACCGCTAATATTTTATCGTCTGCCTCTCCGCCGTCGATCATATGCATAACACCAATTGGACGAACATCCATTAAACACATTGGTTGAACAGGGTATTGCCCTAAAACCAAAACATCTAAAGGATCTTTGTCATCACAATAAGTCTGTGGAATAAAACCATAGTTTGCTGGATAATGAACCGATGAATATAAAACTCGGTCTACACGAAGCATCCCAGAGTCTTTATCAAGCTCATATTTATTTTTAGAACCACGAGGTACTTCAATTACTGCTATTACTTTTTCAGGTGGGTTCTCACCTACTCCAATGTCATGCCATGGATTCATTGTTTAACTCCTTAATATTAATTTACCGCTTTCGATAACTTATCTACTCTTCTTTGGTGCCTTCCGCCTTCAAAATCTGTATTTAGGAAAATTTTTACCATTTGTGTGGCAGCATCAAGCTCGCAAAATCTTGACCCTAAACAAAGCACATTCGCATCATTGTGTAAACGAGAAAGCTCGGTAATTTCGTTATTATAGCAAAGCGCTGCTCGAATATGAGGATATTTATTGGCTCGAATTGCCATCCCCTGCCCTGATCCACAAATTAGAATTGCCCTATCACTTCCATCCTCTGAAAGCTCCTTTGCCAGAGCATCGGCTAAGTCAGGATAATCTACTGAATCCGCAGACTTTGTACCCAAGTCTATCCATTCGATGTTTAAAAAATAAGACTTAATTTTTTCCTTTAAATCAAAGCCCGCGTGGTCAGATGCGATAAAAAGCTTTTGCATTTAGGCCTCCAAATTTATACCCCAAAAGGTAAACAGATTATAAGCCATTAGCAAGGAGAAAGCTCACCCCAGTAGCTAAGCAAACAAAAGCATCAATTTTTATGAAGCTAGTCTCTCTTAAAGCAATTTCCATTGAGAAATTTGATCCAAATAAACAATTTAAGAGTGGCCAAAAAAGATGTAAGAGCTGACTTCATAAGTGCCCTGAGAATAACGCAGCGTGGATTCAACAGGCAGCAGTTACCTTTTAGAGGAAAGAATGATAGTTTGGTGGCCAAATATTCATTACCAGGAGGCCTAAGCGTGTCATTCATTGAAAAACAAGATCCAGAAATTTATGCAGCCATTCAAAAAGAAATTAATCGACAAGAATTTGAACTAGAAATGATCGCCTCTGAAAATTTAGTTAGTCCAGCTGTAATGGAAGCGCAAGGCTCGGTTCTTACGAACAAATACGCCGAGGGGTACCCTGGAAAAAGATATTACGGCGGCTGTGAAAATGTTGATGTAGTAGAAAGCCTCGCCATTGAAAGAGCCAAAAAAATCTATGGCGCTGATCATGCCAATGTGCAACCCCATAGTGGATCACAAGCAAACATGGCAGTATACTTAGCAGAAGCCAAACCTGGCGATAGCGTTTTAGGAATGGATTTATCGCATGGTGGTCACCTTACTCACGGTAGCCCAGTAAACTTTTCTGGTAGCCTTTACCAAGCCCACTCTTATGGTATCAATCCAGAAACAGGTCGAATTGACTACAATCAAATTCGCGAAAAAGCCAAAGAGGTAAAACCTAGAATTTTAATCGCGGGCTATTCCGCCTATCCTCGCGAATTAGATTACGAAGCTTTTCGATCTATCGCCGACGAAGTGGGAGCCACTTTATTGGTAGATATGGCCCATTTTGCTGGCTTGGTTGCTGGTGGTCATTTAAATAACCCTGTGCCTTTTGCAGACTATGTAACCACAACCACCCATAAAACCCTTCGCGGTCCACGTGGCGGCATGATTTTATGCACAGAAGAAAAGGCAAAGAAAATTAACTCTAAAATTTTTCCTGGCTCACAAGGTGGACCACTAGAACATGTGATTGCTGGTAAAGCCATAGCTTTTGGCGAAGCCTTAAAGCCTGAATTTAAAGACTACACAGCTCAAGTTATTAAAAACGCTAAAGCCTGCGCCGAAGGATTGTTAGAAAATGGCATAAATTTGGTAACCGGAGGAACTGACAACCACTTACTACTTTTAGATTTAAGTGACAGAGAGGTTACCGGAAAAGAAGCGGAAGATGCTTTAGGTAAAGCTGGCATTACAGTAAATAAAAATACCGTTCCAAACGAAAAAAGAAGCCCTTTTGTTACCAGTGGCGTAAGAATTGGAACTCCTGCACTTAGTACACGCGGAATGAAAGAAGCAGAAATGAAACAAATTGCACTTTGGATTTCCCAAGTCATTGATCGTCCAACGGATGAGAATATGCTAAAAGAAATCAAAAGTAGCATTCACGAAATGTGTACTAAATTCCCTCTATACCCTCACTTACAAGGATAACTTATGCATACTTACCTTTTTGTAGATGCCGATATTTATTTTGACGGAAAACTACAGAAAATGAATCTAGGCGTAACCGGCAATAAAATTTCTTATGTCGGTTACGATAAACCTGAGGCCAAGGAAGAAATTTCTATGCGAGGGCTTAGTATTTTCCCTGGCTTTATTGACTCTCAAGTTCATTTTAGAGAGCCTGGTTTAACCCACAAAGAAGACATCGAGCATGGTTCTCGAGGAGCGGCACTAGGTGGCATCACTGGCTTTTTTGAGATGCCAAACACGAAGCCTCCAACCATTAGCAAAGAGACTATGCAAGACAAACTAAACATAGCTGACCGAGTCTCTTTTACCAATTACGCTTTTTACGCGGGAGCAACTAAGGAAAACATCACTGAACTTGACGAGATCAGAAAAATGCCTGGTGTATGTGGCATAAAAATTTTCATGGGCTCTAGCACCGGAAGCTTGCTTTTATCACAAGACAGCGAAATAGAAAAAGTATTAGCCAGCGTAAACTCCCCCATCGCAGTTCACTCAGAAGATGAGGACATGTTGGTTGAAAGAAAACACATAGCCGAAGATGCAAAAAATGTTTTTGCTCACCCTAAGTGGCGCAATCACGAAGTAGCAATGACATCGACCAAAAGGCTGATTGCTCTAGCTGAAAAGACCAATAAAAAAATTCACATTCTTCACATTACAACAAGTGATGAAATCGAATATTTAAGCAACAAAAAACACATTTGTAGTTTTGAGCTTACCCCTCAACACTTAAGCCTCTCTGCTCCAGAAGCTTATGAAAAGCTGGGTACATTTGCACAAATGAACCCTCCCATTCGTGATAAGAGCCACACCAATGCTCTATGGAAAGCGGTTGAACAAAAAAGCTTCGATGTTTTTGGAAGTGATCACGCTCCTCACACAAAAGAGGAAAAGAAAAAAGCTTACCCAGAAAGCCCTAGTGGAATGCCCGGAGTACAAACCATGCTACCTGTCTTATTGACTCATGTCATTGATGGCAAGTTGCCAATGGACACCTTAGTGAATGCACTTACTAAAAATGTCGCAGAGGTTTTTGGACTAAGAGAAACTCCAGAAATTAAAGAAGGTAACACAGCCAACTTAAGTGTTTTTGATCTCAAAACAGAACGTACAATTCGTCATGAGTGGATGGAAAACAAATCAGCTTGGACTCCATTCGATGGTTTCAAAGCCAAAGCATGGCCGATTCACACATTGATAAATGGTGGCTTTGCAGTTAGAGATGAAAAACTTTGTTTAAAACAAGGCAGAAAGTATCTCTTCGAACACAATTTAGGCTAGACTAAATTCCTAAATTTTATACGAAACGCTTATTTGGTGATAAAATAGAGGCATGAGAAAGCTAATCTTATGCCTCTTATTTTTTAGTCTCAGCTCTTGTACCAGCTATCGTGGTATGAACAATTACAAGAGCGCAAGATACCGATCTGAAACATACAATGGACATAAAAATATTCAACTTGGCTACCCTTTGAGGAAGTTTAGAATCACAAGAGGCTTTGCTCCTTACAAAAAATCACACTATGGAGTAGATTTCGCAGCCCCTCGGGGCAACAGTGTTTTTAGCACTCACTCAGGAAGAGTAATCTATACTGGGAGTTCCTTTCGAGGCTACGGAAAGCTAGTGATTATCGAGCACCCTAATGGATACGCTAGTTTCTACGCTCACCTCGATCGAATCAACACAAAGCTTGGCGCACTAGTCGATCAAGGGCAAAGGATTGGTTTGGTTGGAGACACTGGAAACGCCCGAGGAGTTCACCTACACTACGAACTTAGAATTGACGAAAAAGCCGCTGACCCTAGCCCCTATTTTTTATAATTAAAAATCAAACTAACACTAAGACAAAGGTCTAAAGACACAGTGAGGCCTGCTTTTTTTTACAAAAGCAGACTATCATTTATATATGAAGAAGCTTTTCATTTTCGTGTTTTTTTGCAGCCTTAGCCCAAACTTTTTTAAACCTTCCCTGCACGCCCAGGAAGTGAAAAAACCAGAATCAAAAGATCAATCTTTGAGAAAAAAGAGCCAAAGCACTTCTGCTAATAAAAAAAACGAAGCAACAAAAAAGGCCACCGAATCTAAAAAAGAAAAGAGCCAGACAAAAAGAATTTCAACTCAAGATTTACCTTCAAAGTTAAGCATACAAAAAAGCAATGAGATCATTGAAGAGATAAGAAACCAAAATCCAGGTTCGGATCGCTACATAGGATTACGAATGGGAACCATTCAGATTCTATCCAATATCACAGGCCTAGAAACTTCCGCCGACAAAACTCTCTTAAGCACTGGTGCAGATATTAATTTTAGAGTTTGGAGAAACTGGTATTTTGAAGCCATATACACCGAACACCTAAATAGCATCAACCCTAGCGAATTTTCGGGAAGCCCTAGCAGAACATTGAGTGATATCTATTACAAGACCCTAGACATTGGGATAAAATATCGATTTGTTCTCGATGAAACCAAACCGGCAAACTTCTTAGGATTTCGTATTTTAAAACACAAAACAGAAAATAATTTTGAATTGGCCGACCCAAGTTCATCCATCATTATAAACGAGTACGAAGGAATGACTTTTGGTGTTGAAAAAGGAATTCCTATTACCGACCGATTAGGAATTAATGCCTCACTTGATATGATCTCCATAACAGGCATTGCCCAGGAATCCGATTTTACAGTGGAAGAAAAAGGCTTAGGCTTTGTAGTTCGCGGAGAGCTGTATTACAACCTACATTTTTTCGGACGAAAATGGCGCACAAGCCTTGCCTACTGGCAAAGTGGAATGATTAACGAGTTTAGTTCTGCAGATAGAGATTTATTTGAAAGACAAAATTTAGTACTAACTTATCGAATGATTTCTGGCGCATTCGCCATGACTTTTTAAAGTTTTATCTACAAAAAAAATAAATTACAGATGCATATTGAATTGCTTAATGAGCGGAACGGTTTTGTTTTTTGCCCATGGAAACACTCTCGTCTGGCGAGGTCTCATCCATATGAATCCACTCAGCATAAAGCTCATCCACAAGCTCACTGAGGTCATTTAGTTCATTAAAGGCAGCTTTTAAAAACTGACAGTCTTGTTTTTTTGCACGATCGACCATTTCCCCTTTCCAGGTTTCAATCATCTCTTCGGCCATTTGAATTCGTTCTTCCATACGACGAAAATCGGATTCCTTGAAAGTCTCTTCGTCCTCTTTCATATGAGGATGAATCAAAAACATAAAATCTTCTGGTCGCTGTTTGTTCAAGAAAAACTCCTTACTATTTTATTGTAAGGCTAAGTTTTTCTACTTTTGAATAAAAAAATTTGCGAGCTATTTATTGGTCTAGATTCGCTTTTTGTATTGGCAGTTTTAGGCCTAGTTCTGCTTCAAAAAAAGCATTTTAACTTTGTTCATCAAATAGCTCCTTTCGCTTTTTAGAAGAACTAAGCTGACTACCAATGCAAGCCTTAAAAGAAGCTCTGTTTCCTAGCTTAGAATCCTATCATTTTTAAAAAAATTGTAAGTGAGTTTTGAAATGAAATACTAGAATTTCTAAACCGATTAACATATACCAAAGCCTTCGTCTTTAAACTTTAGAGCGGGTTCTTTCTCAAAAAAGTG
>DJMA01000039.1 GCA_002436415.1 Bdellovibrionaceae bacterium UBA6502
TGTTGTTGGGCAAGGAGAACTTAAATCCTGAGGCTTTGATCCCTTGTTTAGTTTAAATCATACTTGTGGGATGTTGAGATATTCCATTTCAAGGCTGGTTCGTAGAACTTGGACCACGACAAAACTTGCAGAAAGGCTGCAAGATCACATTGATATTTACATCAATTATCATAATCAAACACTTTTAAACTAATCATTAATTTTACCGGACAATTTTAAATAAAAACTCCCTAACAATTTTTTATTCATCCGCAATTAAGGGGGCCAGTTTAAAACAGAAACCTTCGAATAATCACTTTTTTTATACTTTTCCAAAATCCTGATTTAAAATAACAACATGCTATCATCAAACATTTACACCATCCAATTGGTCCTAGAGTGGATAATTTGTCTGTTACTTACAGGTCTTATATGGACAGTACAGCTAGTTCATTATCCGAGCTTTCAATTTATTGAGAAAGATAGTTTTGTAGAGTTTGAAAAATTCCATCAGAGAAAAATTAGTATTCTTGTCATTCCATTGATGATTCTTGAAGTTTTGCTTTCATTTTATAATTTATTTACCTCTAAACTTGGATTGATTTATCAAATCAGTTTTACCGCATTGGTTTTAATTTGGCTTAGTACCTTTACTCTTAGTGTGCCACTACATAATCGCCTATCTAAAGCTTATGACCCCAAAGCCATAAGTAATTTAATTAATTCAAATTGGCCACGTACGATCTTATGGACGACTCGCTCTTTAATTCTTGGTTCTCTACTTATGAAAGGATAATTTATGCTAGAAAACCTTCTTCTCCCTTTAAAAGAAAAAGCACATCATGGCCACATGAACGTTCGCTTTCTTAGCTATTTACTGGAATCTCTGCCAATTATAGCTGTAAGAAGACTCTTGCAGTCCAAAAACCCTAATTTGATTCAAGCTCCTAGCAACTTCCCAGAAATTGCTAAACGTCACACACAAATGTTAATCGAAGAAGACAAAAGGATGATTCGCCGGGGTCTATATAGCTATCCAGAGTTCAGTTTCACCCAGCCCAAGAAACACCTTGTTAGTTACGTTCGCCTTCTCAAAGACTCAGTAAATGCGGCAATGAGAGCCAGAAAAAATAAAAACAGTGAATTTTCCAGTGATATAGCCAAAGACATTGAGACCTACCCTGAGTACTATCGGAGAAATTTTCATTATCAAACCGATGGGTATCTAAGCAAAGAATCCGCAGATTTATATGAACATCAAACTGAAATTTTATTTAGAGGTAGTCTTGCCTTGATGCGCAGAGTTTTACTGGCACCGGTTTGTGAAACTTTAAAATATAATAAAACAAAAAAACTAAAGGTCCTCGAAATTGCTTGTGGAACTGGAGAAGCCATTGATTTTCTAAGCTCTAACTATTCAAACTTTGAATTATATGCTATTGACCTGAGCGAAGCTTATCTTGAAAAAGCTAAAGAGAAGGTTAAAAACAATCTCGAAGTGAATTTCCAGAAAATGGCAGCAGAGGACTTAAAGTTTTCCAATGACGAATTCGACATTGTATATTGCTGTTTTCTACACCACGAGTTACCTCAAGAAATTCGAAAAAAATCATTTGAAGAAGCTTACCGTGTTTTAAAACCTGGCGGGAAATTTGTAATGGTTGATTCTGTACAAAAAGGAGATCAACCGGATTTTGATTGGGCTCTTCATAATTTTCCAATTGAATTTCATGAGCCATTCTATAAAAACTATACTCAAAAACCAGTAATAGAGCTTCACCAAGGTTTAAATATAACAAATCTACAAGAAGAAGTTCAATTACTCTCAAAATCATTCAGCTACATAAAAGGAGAAGAGAATAGCTAATTTAAAAAAACTCCTTCAATTAATTTTTTCTTCCCTTGGTTTCCCAATCTTTTTAACTTGGGTACTGAGTCTATCGCCTTTTGTTATATTAGGATTATTGATTAAATCCAGACCCGATTCTTATCCAGTGTTAGCTGTAGATAGTTCGGATACAATTTGTAAAGCACTTGCGACAAAGAACCTAATCCCTTGGAAAGATTACGAATTTGAATACCAAGAAGTTAGTCAACATTACAATTGGGATACCTTTGTTGGGTATCAAATATTAATTAAACCAGTGGTAGTGCTTACAAGGAATTCCTTTCTTATTGATCCCATCGTGCACTTTTTTGTAATGCATTGGGTAGCAATTCATAAAAAAATCATCTGGCAAAAGAAGCCTTTACCAATCGCGAAAGAATGTCTTCGAAAATTTGCAGTATACACTGCAAATGGTTTGGGTAGTTTTATCCTCCTATTTAGAGGAACTAACAATGCTTAACATCATCACTGCTGCAGCCGATGGTATTGGCCTAGCATTATATGAGCTTCTTAAAAGAAAATATCCTGAGGATCATTTTATATTAACCCAAAGAAATGCCCTTAATAAAACAACTAGTGATAAGATCATCTTTCATAAATTGGATGCAACGGAAGAAACTGATTTCAGTGAGCTTGCAAATATATGTGAAAAACTACAGTTAAAAATAAGATATTGTATCAACACCATTGGCCTTCTAGAAGGTCCTATTTTACAAAAACCTGAAAGAAGAATAACAGAAATTTGCGTTGAAAAAATGCTTCATAGCTTTCACGTAAACTCTCTTCCTATTTTACTTTTGGGCAAACATCTGTTCCCCTACTTCAAAAAAAGCCCCTCCCTAAAACTAATTCAATTATCTGCGAAGCTAGGGAGTATAACCGATAACCAATTTGGTGGTTGGCATTCCTACCGAATGGCAAAAGCTGCAGGTAATATGGCTCTTAAAAACCTTAGTATCGAGCTAAAACATTATAATCCTTCAGCGATCTGCATTTCCGTTCACCCAGGTACCACTGACACTAAGTTTACTAAAAACTATTTGGAAACAGCTAAAAACAAATACCAAATCCATAGTTCCAAAAACACTGCATTAAATATAATAAAGCTAGCCGAAGAGCGAAGCCCTCAAGATAGCGGATCCTTTTTTAACTGGGATGGAACAAAGCTAGACTTTTAGTTAAATTCCATTTTCTTTTTATTGAAAAAAACAAGAAAAAACAGAACTTGTTAGAAATAATAGTCTCAATATGGGAATTCACAAGAGCAAAACTCATAAGTTTTATATACCTATGGGAAATGATTAGTTTTCTTTAAATTTTCCAACCGTTTAAACCGAAAACAACTATGTAATTTAATTTATTTTTTGGTGGACGTTTTGAGGTATTTTCTAATTCATTTTGCTACATTATTATTCCTTGTGGGATGCTTGGAAAACTCTTCGTCTATCAAAGAACAAGAATCCGAAAAAAATAATTCTGAAATCTCATTGCAAGTTCAAGATGTTAGTGTTGTCGAGGGAAATGTAGGCTCAAAACTCGTCGATGTTAAAGTAACTTTTAGCGGTCCATTAGTCGCCTCCACTACTCTATTCTACACTAGTTATTCGGATTCAGCTTCAAGCCTTCAAGATTTCACCCCGACATTTGGAAGCCTGGAAGTTGCCATGGGAGAAACAGAAGCTCTAATTAAAGGCATTGAAGTACTTTCCGAGGGAAATTATGAGAATGACGAAAAATTCTTTCTCCAAGTTACTGGTAGAGATTTTGATATGTCTATTTCTAAAACTTCTGGTTTAATTGAAATTCAAAATGATGATTCTCCTCCGAGTTTAAGTATCGCAGATGCTACAGGCAATGAAACCAGTTATCTGGAATTTGAGGTTACAGCTAGCAAGAGGTCAGAAGTAGCAATTCCCATTGATTTTACCACAATAGATATTGGCGATGCTAGTCCCATCATCGATTACTATAGTGAACCTGGCAGCCTTGTACTTTTACCTGGAAGAACTAAAACAACGATAAAAATATTTGCACCCTATGATGAGCTTGATGAAGATTCTGAATCTTTTGATATTCAAATTTCATCCAGCAATTCAGAAGTTAACTTTACTAGGGATACTGCCACTGGCAATATACTTGATGACAATGATTTTCCTGAAATAAGTTTTAGGCAAAGCACTCTAGATTGCTATGAACACCAGGGAAGTGTTAGTGTTGAACTTGAGTTAAATCAAATTTCTGGGCGTGATGTTACAGTAAATTTAAACATTATTAGTAATGACCTAAGCCCATCAGAATTCGATAATTTTCCTAGTTCAGTGACTATCCCTAAAGGGCAAAAATACTCAAGTTTTAGCTTTGACTTAAATGATGATTCGTTACCAGAATTAGTTGAGCAAATGATAATTGAGTTGGATTCTAATCCAACGAACGCAAAGCGTGGAGTAGCCAACCAGTTATCAATAGATGTGGCAGAAAGTGATCGATTGCCTCTGAATCTAAAAAATTTAGCTGAGAAAGGTCTTGGTTTTACCATCCTTGGACAAAAATTTAAAGAGATGCAAAATTCCTATGTCATTGGTGATGTGGATAACAATGGCAGCACAGACATTTTTATGCAGAATCTAAGTACTAGTTACGGAGACCATAGTTACCGAAAATTTATTGTTTGGGGAACGCAAGGGAATCGAATTGAAGATGTAGTATTGGGTGATAGCTCGGGCTCTAACTTTAGTTACTACGCGAATGGCACAGGATTGGGTGAAGGCTATTGGACTCCACATTACACAGGGGATCTTGATTGTGATGGTATAGATGACATCTACTTTTTTCATGGCAACGACAGTTCATTTATAAAGGGAAGCGCTTCGAGGCCAAGCTATTCAACTTTTAACCAACTTGCTCAGAATGAATTTGCAATTTGGAGTCAAACATCAAGTCATGTTTTTCAAAGCTTGGGAGACTTAAATGGGGATGGCTGCATGGAGTATAGTCTTTCCCTCAATAGTTATGATTATGGAGTTGAAACTGGTGAAGGTAGAATGCTCCTCTACTACAACCAACCTGGCCAATTTAGTTCCAGTTATAATGAAGATTTTAGCAGCTCCTCTTTCGAAGATGCAATTTTCAGTGGAACAGTGGCAAAACCACACTTCGGTCACGCACGATTTGGTTCTCAGAATATGGGTGATGTCAATGCGGATGGCTACGACGATCTTTTTCTATCAGTCTACAATGAGCAGTCTCTGATTTTATTTGGACAAGAAAGTAAGTTCACCAACCAAGATATTGACGGAATTATTTCAAACTATTCCACTCAGTACTTTAATATGAATTATCAATCCTCTTGGCAACCAGGCAGTTCCGTTTATAATCACGGCCGAGTAATAGACTTTAATTTTGATGGAATACAGGATTTTATATTCCGAGGAGGCGGTCAATCTGCCTATGCATTTGCTTTAGGACGAACTGGCTCCTGGCCTACATCTAGTTTGATGAGTCGAATTGATTATGTAGCCATGGATGCCATACACTTTCACTACGATGCACAATCATCAGGAGACAGAGATTTAGCGAACTTTGCCGACCTTAATGCCGACGGCTATATAGACTTTATTCGGGTTTTAAAAAATGACAACCTAGATGGAAACTCCTCCGCACTATTGGTTCTTTGGGGTAAAGAGTTCACTCCATCGGCCATCGATGTAGACATTAGTTATGATCATAAGATATATGGGGAAAAGAAATCAGATACTATCTCAAAAATTGAAACGGGAGACTTTAACGGTGATGGCATAGAAGATATCATGCTTCTTGGTCCTGAAAACACCGCTGTCTCCTATCAGGAAGGCAAAACCTACATCATCTACGGCAACAATTTTAACCAAGCCGTAGATTTTTGGGGAACCGGTGGAGATGAAAATTTAATAGGAACAACTAGTGCTGAAACATTCTTTGCCGGTAGAGGCAATGACAATATCTACGGGATGGGGGGCGCCGATGTTCTTCAGGGTGGAGCCGGCGATGATTTTTTCTACATTTCTGACTATGATTTCAAAGTTATCAAAGGTGGACCGGGATTCGATACAATTCGAATTAGTGGATACAATCTAGACTTCTCTAGTGCCGCTACAGCAAAAATTCAATCCATCGAGGCTTTTGATCTGAAACATTCTAGTGCGGGTGAAACTTTAACGTTAAGCCATTTAGCAGCTCTCCGTCTATCTCGAAAGCATGAAATTTATGTTCAAGCAAACTCAAACGATATTATTAACCTAACAGGGCCTAGTTCAACTTGGAGCTTATCATCAAGTACGACTAAAGATTCTGTTACTTACAATCGCTACATATACTCAAAAAGTAATGCTGTGATTTACATAGAGCAAGGAGCGACGGTCAATTTACCGTAATTTATGAGAAACTTTAAAATCGGCTTATTTTGTTATTTCGTACTTTTTCTGAGCGCTTGCTTAGAAAATCAAAGTTCTACGACGGGGGAAAGCTCCAGCTCGAAGAATCTCGGTATTAGTGCTGAGATAAGCCATCTAGTTGTCACTGAATCCACCACTGTTGACCAATATGTTTCAGTCGAAATTGAGTTTAGCGCCCCACTCCTTGAAGAGTCAGAAATACTCTACTCCTCTTACGCATCAACTGCAGTGGTAGGTAAAGATTATGAAAGTGTATTTGGCAGTATCTATGCCCCAAAAGGTTCCAGAAAAGTTAGTATAAATAATATTCGGATCATTGGTGATAGCATCTTTGAGTCTGATGAAGAGTTTTTCGTAAGTATTTCAGGCAATGGCTTTGACCAATCAAAATCCAAGTTAGTATCCTCGATCATTATAAAAAACGACGATGCCCCTCCTAGCTTTAGCATTGCAGATGTTAGCAATGACGAAGGTAAAATTCTACGCTTTGTTGTTAGCGCTGCTACCGCACCTGAAAGTGATGTTGAGATCGATTACCAAACTATTGCTAGTTCTGATGCAACTGCCTCATTAGATTTTACAGAAGTGAGTGGTACTGTGGTTTTTCCCAAAGAGGAACTCTCTGTAGAAATTGATGTTCTGGCCGTCATTGATAATTTAGATGAAAATAATGAGAGCTTTGAAATGCAAATCAGTTCTAGTGACAGTAGCTACACCTTTAGTAAAGATACTGCCATTGGGACAATTTTAGATATCAATGCTATGCCTGAAGTTAATTTTGAATATAGTGAAAGTTTGCATTATGAAACTGATGGAAGTATTTCCTTTGCAGCCGTTCTCAATGAAGTTTCTGGTCGAAACGTTGTTTTGACATTAAACACTATCAGCAATGATTTAGACTCCTGGGAGTATTCTAGCTTACCAAGTCAACTCACTATCCCAGCAGGTAGTTTACGAGCAGAGGCTAGTTTCAGCATTAATGATGATCAACTGAGTGAAAACTCAGAAAACATAGTTTTTTCTATCGATAGCTCTCTTAGTACTGCGAATATAGGTAGTCTTGGGCAAACCACCATCAAAGTCGCCGAAAGCGAGCAACTTCCCGAGACACTCGATAATTTACTAACTAAAGATATTGGTTTCGACATTAGTGGCCCCAATTATGGAGAAAGGATTGAGGCTTACTTTGCAGGTGATTTAAACGATGATGGTTATGAAGATATAATTATTGGAAACACTTCCTCCGCCACTCCTAATATTGGATATAAATTATATATTCTCTGGGGAAGAGCGGAAAAGCTAAATCAAAATTTAGACTTATCAAACTCAGTGACACAAGATTTTAGCTACCTTACAGATACAAGTGGTATCGAAAAAGACAATATCGTAACAGCGAATGTCGATTTTAATTGTGATGGCTACGATGATATACTCTACAGAACTAGAGGTTACTCTGGAGGGGCCTCATGGATTATGTTTGGTTCAAATAGCAAAATCACAAATGGATCTTTTGCTACCTACTGGGATAATGCCCCAGAGTTTGATTTTAGCATGGAGAACACTCCATTTCTAAAACCAATTGGCGACATCAATGGTGATGGTTGTGAAGATTTAGGTGTTACCTCTCAGCAATATGATGTTTTGACCGCAAATGACGAAGGACGTTTTGGTATCATATATAACAAGCCCAGTATCTTAGTTCCTAACTCGTCATCAACTCCAGAATCAATTTTAGATGTAGAGTTGACTGGCTCTAGTTACCAAGAGTTACTCGGAATTAGTAGCCCCCAAGCGGCCAATCTTTCTGTGGGTGATGTTAACAATGATGGCTTTGATGATTTTATCATTTCTAGAACAGGCCAAGAGGTTTTTTTAATGTTTGGCCGAGAGAGCAATTACACCAATGAAAGCTCTGATAATTTTTCATCTACTTTCAACAGTGTTTTGTTAGCCAATTCTTCTAATACAGCTTTGAATTATCTTGGTAAATCTAGTCGAAAAGGATTAGCCGTAGATTTTAATTTTGATGGTATCGAAGACCTAGCCGTCGATATGTACAATTCAAAAGCTTACGCCGCACTAGGGAGAACTTCTTGGAACTCTGAACTAAATCTTGAGACAAATTATATGAGCTTCCAAGCTGACGTCCAAACATTCACCTCCTCTGGTCACACACGACATGTGGACCTAAATGGCGATGGGTATATGGACACGATCTCTATGCATTCAACCAACTCCAGCGGTGAAAACAAAGGAATTATATACGTAAAATGGGGAACCGATTTTGTCCCTAGATCTTTTGGCCTAAGTTCAGACAATGATCATGTCATTATTGGAGAACAGGTAGGTAGAAGTTTAGATCGTTTAGACTTTGGAGATTTCAATGGCGATGGAATCGATGACCTTTTGGTTGTATCTAAAAAGAGTGATGGTGTTGATATTGAATCTGGGAAAGTTTATGTCATCTATGGTGGTGACTTAACTGGTTCCATTGATATTAGGGGCTACAATTCCGATGACAACCTAAGTGGAAGCACTAGTGATGAAGTGATTTTTTCTGACGCGGGTAACGACACAGTCCGCACAGGTGGAGGCGCCGATTATGTGCAAGCCGGCGGGGGGAATGACATTATTTATATTTCAGACTATGACTTTAAAGCCATCGATGGTGGCCCTGGCTTTGATTGGATTGGTCTTGAGAATTATAGCCTTGATCTCTCCTCCCCTGCTGTAGCAAGATTTCGTAATGTTGAAGGCTTTGATCTATCTAGTTCAGGCTTCGCAGAAAGTTTATCACTCAGTAGAGTTGCTGCTTTAAAATTGAATAAAAAACACCAGCTATATGTGAAGGGTGCAACCAACGACACTTTAAATATTTCTGGACCTAGCGCTTCTTGGTCATTAGACTCAACAATTAGTTATGATGGAGTCAATTACAACAAATATACTAATACAAAAAGTAATGCAGTTATTTTTGCTCAGTCCGGTATGATTGTAAACCTACCTTAAATCAAAGTTTCGAACTCTAAAAAACGCCCCTGAGCGCTCGATTTTCTCAACTTTTTAATTCTCTGTTTATAACTCTTTAATTAGCTAGTGTTAAAAAGACTAAAAAATTGTTTTTCATAAAAATTCCATTCTATTCAATAAATTTCAGAACCAATAAGCCTCACCATATTTACCAAATAAGCTTTGTCTACCAAAGATTAAAAATGTGATTATGACGGAGTTTCCACCTAAATAACTGCATCAGAATGATATAAAACAACAAAGTTTAGAGGGGAACTCAAAATTCGCTAAAACTGCAAAGACAGGCATCCGATGAGTAAGGTATGAAATTACTAATGTCGTTTTTATTGTTACTGTTAAGTGCCTGTTTTGCCGTTGATCCTAATGGCTTAGCGAGTATTACAGAATCAAAATTAGAAGTGACAACTAGTAAAATGAATTCAGGAAATTACATTTTCAAAAGCTCTGATGACTCTAATGATTGTAGCTACTATCTAATTAATATTCCTGGTGGTTGGACTCCGAGTACATTTGTCCACAATGGTAACGTTTACTTTCATATTCCTTGTAAACTAGGTGATGCTGGTTCTCAAGGTTGGCACTATGGAATTGCTTATTGGGTTCCTGGAAATTCTAGCGTAATTTGGCAAGATGGAGATAGTGGTCAAGTTGGTGATCAAGCACAGTTTTTAATTACCGATTTAGATAAAAATGGCTACCAAGTATCCTATTCAAAATTTACAGAGACAGTGGATGTAAATGGTAAGCAAAAGGGAATGATCTTAAAATATTACCGAGCCAGTAACTATGGAGGAACTAATGGTTACTACTGGTCCCCCGTAAGTTTTGACTCCCCTGCCACATACTCGGCTACTGATATAGATGCGGATTATCGTGGTGGACTAAACTACTCCAACAAAGACGGAAGCTTTAAGGGCTTGAGCTTAGCTCATTTAGATTTAGTCTACGACAATTCTGTCTACTACGCTTATTTAACAACAAGAAATGATCCAGATAAAGATACATACTACATAACCTTAAGAAAGTCCACAGACCTTCTAACTTGGACGGACCCTGATGAGTATTTATTGAAAGACTATAGAGACCCACATGTTTTCAAATATTCTGACAAATACTATATGATTGCGATGAATATTTTGACCAACAAATGGCAATTGATTCCGGCCAAAACCTTAGAAAATTTTGACACTAAAAATGCTATAAATCTAGATATTGGTAATCAAATGTACGGCCAAGGCGACTGGGATGACACCCCTAAATATACACCTTACCCAGATTACCAGCCTGCCATTGCAGGTGTTGAGGTCATTAACTCAACTGTATACCTCTTTTACCTCGCTGGAAGCTTTGGACAACTCACTACAGATACCAATTCCCTATCCCCAAATGATGGCGCCCCTTACAACGGAGCCAGAGGAATTGGTGTAATGGAAATTGAGATAAAATAAAAGCTTCCCGAGTGATCTGTCCCCCTAAAA
>DJMA01000050.1 GCA_002436415.1 Bdellovibrionaceae bacterium UBA6502
GTCCAAATTATAGGGTACAGATCATCCAGGAGGCTTTTTTTATTGAGACTCTAAGTTTTTCTCTAAAACTAATGTAATATGACTATCTCCAGTACTTTGAATCGTCCCAACTACATCAAATCCTGATTTCAAATTTAAAATTAACATTTCTTTAAAACGCTTATCCGTCTGAGTGCATTCTACGCGGTAGTTGTGTTTTTTGCGTAGGAATCATTTTATCTTAGGTAAATGGGATTAGAAATAATCCATGGCAACCAGCGACTTCCTTGTAAGAAAGGTAATTCAGGCTTTAAGAAAACGTGTACTCTGTAGACACCAGGACTACTAATCTGAAATTCCACATCATGTTGATTGCTTGTTGTGTATAGCTTCCCATCTTTAAAAAGTTGAACTTCAAAAGGGAATCTAGGGCGATAGGGAAGGTTTACGATGATTTTTGATCCCATTTCATATTTAGCTTCTTCACCTAGAGTAACTTTTGTGTTCTCCGAAATGTATTCCGCATAAAAACCTTTCGGATTACCAAGAACATCAAAAGACATATAGAGTCTACCATTATGAATCGCTTCTAAAATTTTCTCTTTATCTCTCTTTAAGTTTCCAGTCAGTTCCGAATCGAGAAGGATATGATTTGAAGCCATTTGAAAAGAAGTAGAGTAGGCGGGAAATTTAATATAGCCACCATCGGTAGGGAGTATTATTGCTTTGGCTGTTGATTCGTTTCCTAAAACGCCCACAAACTTTCTTTGAGCCAACATTTGGTCCCAGAGCTGGAGCTCTTCCGTTGGATCTTGAATAATGTTGATATAACTAACTGTGCTATTGAAAGGGTACAAAAATAAAGAAAATAGAAAGTGAAGTTTATCTTCCATTGCCTTTTTCTGCCAAATTTGTTTTAAATTAATGACCTCAAAACCATCCATTCCCACTGGATAGTCACCAGACCATCGATAATTGTTCTTAGTAGGGTGGGCCAAGAAGATGGACATATTTTGGGGACTTCGGTTTTTTTGAGTGATTAAATCATTTAATAAAATCTGAGATTGGCCAAGGCTATGAAACTGATGTAGATCCTCTCCACCATAAACCATCAAAATGGAATCTACATAGGAATATCGTCCTCCGAAGTATACTCTTGTTCCATCGATGTATTGTTCTTTAATTCTTTCTTCAAAAAAAGGATTTTGATCGGTGATAAAAAGAAAATCCAGCTTTGCTGTGTTTCCGGCAGCGACCAATTCTTCAAAGCTACCAGAGCCACGAGATTTTTTACTCAAAGAATGAGTAACGCCTTTGTAATCGTAGTACTTTGGCAGGTCTTCAATTTTCACAGTCTGGTCAACGGGATTTAGTTCGTAGTAACTTACGATAAGTCCATAGCACATATAAATTAGCCATAGAAAGAATAAAACGGGTGCCAATTTCTTTTTCATGGTTGGTCGATCTCCAAAATTTTATAAGTTTGATCCACCGGGATAATATGATTTACCTTATGGTCTTTGGCCCATTCGGGTAAATCTGTAAATCCAACGCCAACTAAAAAATAGTATCTTTTAGCCTTAGGAATAGAGCATTCATGATAATCATAAAAGTCTCTGCGATTATAAGCACGTAGTTTACATACATCGGTTTTAGTCAAATAACTTAAATAACCAGCCATCTGAAAACTATCGGCATACATTGGTGTATAGCTTTTGGCTAAAATTTCGTATTTAGGGTAGCGATAAAACTCTTTAATTTTTATTTTTTCAAGATCCATCGGTAACCAATAAACTCTTGAATTTGCTAAGAGTAAGACCGATGCAATAATCCAGATACCAGCCGTCCATTTTAACCAATTAAAATTTCTAGATGCATAAACTGCTAAAGCGGCAACGGCTGGATAAGCCATGATTGGCCAATTTGCTTCCACATCTCCTTTAAAAGAAGTAATTAAAAAGAAAGCCAATGGAAACCATGCTAAGCAGTGAATTAATAATATTTCTTTTTTTACATTTTTAAGTGAACGGAATGCGAACCATACAAGCGTTGGAAATAGAATGAGTATTTGTGAACCTAGATAATCTAAAGTCCAACTGATTTGCCAATTCTTTTCTCCAAGGCCATGGTCGATTTGAAATAAAAATGAATCCCAATTGTTTAAAGCATTCCAGATAAAAACCGGGCTACAAAATACGGCTCCCGCGAGAATGCTTACAGGAATATACTTCCATCGCAACTTGCTCCAGCTTTTTGAGAGGCCTAGGTATATTAACAATGCAGGAATAATAAGAACGATTTGGTATTTTGATAAACCGCCAAGACCTAAAGCGACTCCAAAGAAGAAGTAATTTTTTAAGCTAGAATCTTGTAATAGTTTTTGAAAATAGTAAACCGATAGAGTCCAAAAGAAAATAAGTGGAACGTCTGGGGTTACTACCACAGAAACAGCCCCAAACAAGGGCCATGCATTCATTAAACATGAAAAGGCAATGAGTTGTTTGTCTGAAAATTTATTCTTGAGAATTATCAGCCAAAGCCAAATACTGGCTTGTCCCATAATAATTCCCGGCCATCGTGAGGCTTGTCCAAAATAGTCAAAGGCCTGGCCAATGAAGTAGAGATAAGAAACAAAAGGAGGGTGGTCGAAATAACTTAGGCGTAAGTTATTTCCCCAAAACCAGTAATAAGCTTCATCGTAAAAAAAAGGAAGCCATACGGCGATGGCTAACTTTATCAATAAACAATAGTAAACAATGTTTTTTGCTTTTTGCATAACTTAAGGGAACTTCAAATTGATAGCACTACCTAATGTTCCAGGAACTCCATTAACTTTACCGTTGTGAATTATGTTTACTGCGCCACCATCACTAATTTTTAGTTCCACAGTATTACGGCCTTTGATTGTATGAATTTGCTCAGGCTTCAACTCGATATCCACCCAGCTTGCATCATCAGAACGAAAACTAAGTTTTACTGTATCAAGAGCCTCGATGATTACTTCTTGGGGAATATAGCTAGCCTGTACCTTTTTGGGTCTTAAGACTTCTGGTTTATCTTCTTTTTCCTCGGCAGCTTTGGCCTCTGCTTCAGCCTTAGCTTTTTCTTCAGCAGCTTTTTTCTCTTCTGCCAGTTTCTTTTCTTCAGCCAAGCGTTTTTCTTCGGCAGCTTTGGCCTCTGCTTCAGCCTTAGCTTTTTCTTCAGCGGCTTTTTTCTCTTCTGCTAGTTTCTTCTCTTCAGCCAAGCGTTTTTCTTCGGCAGCTTTGGCCTCTGCTTCAGCCTTAGCTTTTTCTTCAGCGGCTTTTTTCTCTTCTGCTAGTTTCTTTTCTTCCGCTAATCTTTTTTCTTCAGCCTTCTTCGCTTCTTCTGCTTTTAACTGGGCTGCTTTTTTAAGCTCCTCTGCATCATTTGGTTTTTCAAGTTCGGGCTTTTCTTCTACTTTTTGAGAGTTTTCATTAGCCTCTTCAGTAACAACTTCTTCGTCAGAGCTTTCGGTATTTTCATCTACACTTTCTTCCGACTCTTCAGAATCATCTTGGATGGGAACAATGTTTTTTGCCTCTTGTTGAGTAGGCTCAATCAATTGTTTTTCTGTCTGGTATTTATCGATGGTGTTTCCAACAACATAGATTAGGGCAATCAGAATAATGGCACCGATTCCAATTATAAATTTAATCAAGGGATGTCTGTTGGAGTTTGCAAACTTTACGGCGTCTTCATCAGAAGCTGTGTCCTGAGCATTGGCCTTTCCACGAATGCCTGTAACTGTTGTTCCCATTTCTGCATGAAAAACTTCAAGAACACGCTCTAAGTCAGTTTGTAGGTACTTAGCGTAAGATTGGACAAAACCGCGAATAAAAGTTTTACTAGGCAAGTCTTTTAAATCACCTTCTTCGATGGCCTTTATCGTGGATTTTTTAATTTTAGTCGCTAAAACAACATCTTCAATAGAGATGCCTTTTTCTTCACGAATTTTACGAAGTAAATCACCTGTTTCTTTCATTCTTCTTTACCTTAATTGCTGCTAATGCAAGATGTGCTTTTTCTGCATAATCACTAGATGGATATTTGGTTACTAAGTTTTGCAGTCGGTCCTCGGCTTGTTCCAATTGTCCGTTTAAGTAATAAGACATCCCACCGATATAGTAGGTTTGCTCCAAGTCTTCCTTGGGACAAGCGTATACATTGTGATCAGACATTTTTGAGCTACTAGTAAATTTCTTTAGAGCAAAAAGTGTCTTAAGTTTATAGAACTTAGCCTGACAAAATTCTCTGTTGGCTTTTAATGCTAAGTTTAGTTCTTCGTTGGCTTTTGAGAAATTTGATAAATGATAGTAAGTAATTCCTAGATTGGTGTGAATCTTCTCAGGGTTTTGGTAGGTGAGATCATCACGAGCAATCAATAGTTGCTCTAGTGCCTCGGAATACATTTTTTTCTCAATGTAGGCTTGTGCTAAGTTGGATCTTGCATCGGTAAGATTTGGGTCGAGGTGAAGAGCTTTTTTAAAAGTTTCGATGGCGATATCACTTCTACCTCGAAATTGATAAGCGATGGCAAGATTGTTGGTGATGTTTGCATCATTGGGCGCTAATTTTTTTGCAATCAATAGTTGCTCAAGAGCTGCCGGGTACTTGTCTGCCTTTAAATATCCCATTGCAATGTCCTGGTGCAAATAAGCCTCTTGAATGTTTTCTGAGGAGGCTTTTTTTTCTGAGTTTGCACAACCAGCAAAAAGCAGGACAAAGGTACTTAAAAAGATAAAACATAGAAGTGATTTCATACATTTATAAATTAGCAAAAGCCTGACTAAGGAACAAGATTACATTCAGAAATCTTAGGAAAAGGTTGAATAATGCAGTGCCAAATTTGCCGGGTGTCTAGTTTAATTTCTAAAAGGAAAAGGGCCTAAGCTAAGAGAAAAGAAAATTGCCTACAAAGCGTCTATTTAAGACGGATTCTACTTAAAACTTCCAGATGGTAAGTTTGAGGAAACATGTCTAGAAGGTCCAAGCTAAGAATATCAAAGTCCCTGTGTTCCCTTAATCTTTGTAAGTCTCGAATCCAAGTACTTGGATTACAAGATATATAGATCAAATCTTTCGCACCTGTGGATTTTAAAGAGTCTATGAACTTTTCATCACAGCCAATGCGAGGTGGATCAATGATTAAAACGGAATTTTCATCGGCTTTAATTTTTTTAACCACATCTTCTACTTTGGCGGCAAGCCATTCTATTTTGGATTCTGATCCAGCAAGCTTTTTTCCTCGCTGGATAGCCGCTTCTGAAAATTCGATGGCAAACAACGAATTCTCCAGACCTTGATTCTCTAAGAATCTAGAAAAGTTACCATTGCCAGCATAGAGATCATAAATTTTTCCGTTATTAGATGTATCAGAAATTTGCTGGAGCACCCAATTTTGCATTTGCTCATTCATTTGGTTATTTACTTGAGAAAATCCATCTTCCTCACCATGTGCTTTGTCTTTTCTTAAAATCACCTCGTCATTTTTATCATAGAGAAGTTCAAACTTTTGCATTTTTGTAGAGGGATATTTCTTCAAGATAGAATTAAATTGGGCAGTGAGCTTCTCTTCGGTAATTAGACAATCTTTGATGTTTACGATATCGTTACTTGCTTTTTTAAAGAAGCCTATTTTCTTGGATTTGGTTCTAATTTGAATGCGATTTCTATAGCGAAACTCTTCGCCGGAAAGAAAGCTGTTTATACGAATACCGCGCAGGAAATCCACTTTATCTAGCATTTCGTGAAAAATAAGTTCTTTCTGATTTTTCTGTTCTTGGTAATCAAACTGTTGCCACTGACAAGCACCACATTTGTCCGTGTATTTACATGGCGTCTCCCTTCGAAAAGGGGAGGCACTAATTACTTCTAAAACTTTTGCCTCGGCAAATCGCTTTTTCTTTTTAGTAATCTCAACCAGTAAGTTTTCTTGTGGTGCTGCTCCAGAAACAAAAATAACTAAATTATCAAGTCGTGCAATTCCAGCACCACCAAAACTCATCTTTTCAACGAAGACTTTTAATTTAGATCCCTTAGTTATTTCTTCCATAGCCTACCAATTACAAAAAAAAAGAGAGGTCGATTAAAACCCCTCCCTTTAAAACTTTAATTATTTTCGAATTACATGATTTCTGTAGTTTCGAAAAACAAAGCAAGTTCTCTTTCAGCAGAAGCAGTGCTGTCAGAACCGTGAACAGCGTTTTCTCCAACGTTGTCACCAAAAAGTTTACGGATAGTTCCTTCTGCAGCCTCTTCAGGATTTGTTGCACCCATGATTTCGCGGTTTTTAAGAACAGCGTTTTCACCACGAAGAGCAAGAACAACTACAGGACTAGAAGTCATGAAATCAACTAACTCACCAAAAAATGGACGCTCTTTGTGTTCAGCGTAGAACTCTTGAGCTTTTTCAGAAGTCATGTGGATTTTCTTCATTCCAGCAACTTCAAGGTCAGCAGATTCCCACTTATCGATAATTTTACCGATAACGTTTTTCTTCATTGCGTTTGGCTTAATGATCGCGAAAGTAGTTTCAGCAGCCATTGTTTTCTCCTTATATATAGATAGTTTTTCAGGTGGCTTTTTGTACCCTGAAATAGCAAAACTCGCAAGCAAGGAAATTGGTAGTAATATCAGTTATTTATATTTGGGCCTTGGGGGAGAAAAATAGACAATGGATGGATTAATTCCCATATCTTTTGATCTAAAATCCAAAGAGCTTATTAGTGATTTCAATAACTTATCTTGTCTCAATTTGAGAATTGTTAAGTATCGGAGTGATCAAAACCTAAAAAAGTGAATTTTTTCAGGAGTTTATACGCTTTAGGGGATAGCAAGGCTTCACTGAGTGCTTTCTCTGTTGGTGGAATAAAAAGATGATAGGAGTTTCTATAAAGCTAAAGGAGCTAATTAGGACCCTATCAATATACACGGATTAAGGGTGTAGATCTAATTTAATGTCGTATTTTCAGTTACTTATGCCAATATTTTGATTCCAACTGTTTACAAATGTCTTCTTAAATATCTGAATATCTGAATATCTGAATGCTTAAATTCCTATCGTAGCTTTTTGCGGTCTCAAGACTGTCTGTAATTAATCCACCTAGGTGACCAATTTCGTCGGCCGAAACATACGGGACTCTCTATTGTTAATAGAATCGGTATAGAGCTGGAATGGGGCTTGCTTTTTAATGTGGGGAGGAGAATTTATGATGTTAAAACTTAGACGCACAATTGCAGTACTAATGATCGCTGGAGCTTTTTCAGCCTGTGGAAATGACAACGCCAAAAGAGTTGCTATTGGTGTTGGTAAAAAAACAGAAGAAAAAACCACTCAAGTAACTCCACTTGAAAACAAAACTTTCGATGCGATTATGAACTTGGCAATTGATGCTCGAGCCAGTTTTGCAGATTCTCTTTTAAAAGACATCGCGACTAAATATAAGGAAGCCTATCCGAATATAGATAAAATTAGCAAATTTGATTGTGGCACTGAAGATCCGTTCAAAATGGATTTCAAAGAACTAGAAGAAACTGAGGATGTTAGAAAATTTCATCTTGCATCAGCCGCGAAGAAACTTTTAGAAAAAAAATTAATTAATGCGACTCAGTCAGATGCCATTAATAAATCTGCCAGTGCAGAAGAAGTATCTGATAAAGATAAGAAGAGCCAAAAAACCTCTACAGCTAAATCAGTGTATAGCATAAAAAATTATTCCTCTTACACAAACTCAGTTGTGTACTCTTGCTTGTATACACCGGCTGAAGACGGTGAAGAGCTAGTAAAAATAGAGTTTAGTATCGACACTGAAGGACAGTATCATGTTGGTAGCTTTAATAATAAAAACACTGCTTTATACACTGAGCTAACATCCTTAAAAAGTTTAGTGCTTACCAAGGGCAACCAAACTACTGATTTGTTTGATAACGATGCCTACAAAAAACTATCTAAGACAGAAGAAAATCGCACAGAAATTTACAGTTTAACGGAGGCTCAATAATGAAGTTAAGTCTTCGACCATTTATTGTGGTTAGTCTAATGAGTTCTATTCTTTTTGGCGTAGCTTGTTCGAAACAAATTCCATCAGGTAAATGGAGTTTTAGCGATGGAAGCTGGACTTCTATGGAATGGTTTAGTGAAAAACTTGTTCTTGAGAGAACGGAGAAAATCGAAAACAAAATGAATATGCAATCGGCACCACTATTAAAATCAATAAGCGCAGAAATTGATAATGACTATGCGGAATTAAGTGGCCAGGATTCTGAAAAAGTAAAGGGTTCAACGGTTTGTGTTTTAAAAATCAATAATCTAGAGTTTGCAAAAGACACTAGAGAGATAGATGTTTTAAAGTCTGAACTAAAATTAAATAAACAGTCTATTGCAAAGATAGAACAAGAGCTCGATCGACTAGGCGATGAAAAAAATCGTTCTGTAATTAAAGTTTCAGAAGAGCTAATTAGTACAGTGCCCTATGAATTTGGCACGAAGATGATATGTACGATTGATAATGATATTCATAAGATTGTTTTAGAATCGGAATCCGTTCCGTCATCGGCTCAGATCCGTTTTTATCAGGCTTATACATTGGGAACTTATGACTTCACTCGCTGGAGAAGTCTCAATGAACGTGAACTTAATTTAAAAGAAATTCGCCATAATGCAAATCTTGATAAGGCAGAGATGAGTTCTATTACCTTACTAGACATTTCATACCAAGGCCTGAATTATTTAGATCTAAACGGCCTTTACACTGACCAAAACGAGCATGAAGCACTTTTACATCATGAGCTTTGTACTAAAAAAGCTTGGCAGCCAAAAGACCCTAAGCTTTGTGATAAGTCGAATGCAAAAATGCAGTTGGCTGTAGAGACAAAGCCTGAATATTTTTATGACAAAAATCATATGAAAATAATGTCAAATGAAGACGCGGATCAATCTCATAAGTTGGATCAATTTTTTGGTGACAGTGTACATGTCAATGTCGATCAATTTCTATCACACTTAGAATTGGACTCTTATTTAATAGAAGTAAATACAAATGAAATAAAAAAGAAATATAAAAATAGTCGAATATTAAAATAAAGAGGAAGAGAGAGATGAAACAGAATAAATATTTTTTAAGCCTTATGTCAGGAGTGATGCTACTTGGAGTAGCCTGCGCCAAAGACATTGATAAGAACAAAATCGGAAAGGCAAAAGATAAAAAAGTAGCAGAAAAAAAATCTGAAGCTGAGAACAAAGAGAATCTGTCAGTTCAAGATAATGATAGTACGCTCGCTAAAAACGATGAAAGCAAAAAGCAACAACTAGTAAGATACAAAATGCCGACTGTTACCAACTATAAATTAGCTAGAGAAATTGAACAGTCTTTGAATAAAGAAAGTGCAGAGAAGGTATCAAAATTAGTCTTAGATTCCTTAGTAAGCTCTTTAACTGCTTTAGATAAACCTGCGGACTTAATTTCTGAGATGAGGTGTGAATTTGTAGTATTAGACCTGGATCAAGGAAGTTCTAAAGAAAGCATTCAGTTTAGTGACAAAGCAGCAAAGGAGAGTTCTGAGTTAAAAACTCTAAGTCCTTATTTGTTATCTAGAGACAAAACCAATCAAAATTTGATCGACATATATCTCCTAGATAGTAAATTGGATTCAAGCATTCCATACGATATGCGTTTGGGAATTGAATGTGTTGGCGGAGGAGAGATCGTAGAGTTTAAACTAAGATCTTTTATTGATGGTAACGATAGCATTAGAATAACTAAAGATACAGTAAAGTCGATTGAGTTTAAAGGCACAGATATTACTGATTTAAATACCCAAGAGGCAAATGAAAAAGTAAAAGAATCCTACTTGTCAGCAAAGGATTTACTGGAAGATAGCTATACGGGTTACACTGAATTTGTAAATATGCCTAAGCTTCCTTATAGTCAAATTATGTCATTGATGCAGTTTAGTGGTAAGATGAAACCAAAGTACGACGCCGGCATCCCTAATAAAGAAGTACAATGTACTGTGATCGAGAATGACTTAGAAATCGCTGAAGATCGCGCACATCAAAAAGAAATCGAAAGGCTAACTTCAGAATTAGAAATTTGTGTTAGCGAGCTAAGGGAGATGAAGGGCTTAGATGCTGATAATAATGATCTTCTAAAACAGTATAAATCAGACGTAAGTATTCAAATCGAAGAGCCTACTAGATTAACGGCTCTAGTGCGCTTGGATTGGGCCTCAGTTAATTTGTATTCTGAAAAGTCTCACAGAGAAATTTTAGATACTACTGATGCAAACATATTACGATCTCTACAGGAGGCACAAAAAGATCAAGCAGCACCTGCTGATTACGTAGCGCCTAAATTTGAGGAGTCAAATTTTTTAAACTCCTTAAACCTATTAGATGCTGTTGGACATGTATGGGAAAAAATAAACTCTATAAATATCAAGTCTCCTACACCTTACGGAACAGGAAGAGCTCATAATACGTTTTAATTGGAAAAATGAAATTTTAGAAATTAATTAAAAATAGAATAAGGAGAGAACAAATGAGAAATAAATTTATTTTAGGTATGGCTACAGCAGGAATTTTACTTTCAGTTGCTTGCGCTCAAAAGGTTGAGAAAGAACAAACTTTTGAAGAAATGAGTAAGCCAATAGTTACTAGTGAATTGATGGAAGCAAAAGTAAACGAAGTTATTACGAATCGATCTGAAAACGTAATTAAAGCCATCGAGGCGCAAATGAATGCCCAGGTAAAAGATTATCTGGACGAAAACTTAAATGATTCTGATAGAGCAGATATGGCAGAAGCTGGCCAAGTGGTTTCTGATGTAGACATGAAATGTAGTGTTTTTGTAAATGACGTTTTAGAAGTTGCTAAAGAAAACATCGAAGGTCTTAACCTAAAGATGGCTGAAAAAGTAGATACGACTGCAATCGAAACAAAATTAGAAGAAAAAGAAGTTAATGGTAAAGTGGATGTGATTAAGTTAAACACGAAAAAAGCAGAAGCAAGTCAATACACAGCTACTGTTAACATAGAATGTGAAGGAAACAACGAAATTATTACTGTAAAGAGCAATGCTCAAGGGCAAACTGCTTTTGATATTGATAAAGTGAATGGCGCTATAATGAAAAATATCATTGTCGGTAAAGCCACTCCGAAAGAGAAAGCGGATTTAATTAAAAAAGCAAAAGAGAATATTGTTAAGTTAAAGTTTGTTGATGGAGTAATGGTTGAAGTTGTTACGGGAGATTTATTGGTTGACGGTAAATTAAGCCTTGCGACTACAATTGTTGATGACCAAGTATTAGCAATTAAAGCAAAAGAACAAGAATGTGATGAGGTCAGAAGTGCCACATTGCTTGCTGTAGGTGAAGTTGAAGCTTCTTTGAGAGAAAAGTACAATCTTTGTCTAGATGACAAAGAAAAATTAGAGGCGATGGCTGATACAGACCTTGGGTTTTTTAGCCTGATGGATCGTAACACTTTAGATAGTGAAGAGGGCATGACACTTTCGATTGAGTTGTCAAATGAGCAAATGGCGAAGCTTAACCTTGTTAACGAGCCAGTGAATGTTGCTGATCTAAAAGCTGTTGAAATGATGAAAGGTAATGACGCTATAGCAAAAGAATACCAACAAAAGGCTGCGGCTGCACAAACAAAGATTGCTGCAGACATTAACACTAAAATTGCACAAAAAGCTATTGTGGGTAACAAACTAGTAAACGATCAAGCCCAAGCAGAGGCAGATGCAAAAGCAAAGGCAGACGAAGAAAAAGCAGCACAAGAAGCAGCGGCTGAACTTCAGAATACAGATGCTCAAGACCAAAACGCTGAAGAGACAGAAGATACTACAAAAGCATAATAGGTAAAATATATCTCTCCTTAATCCTCAGGTAGCATGGCTATCTGAGGATTTTTAGGTGAAAGCTAATTAAATACTTATAGGAATGGTCTTTATTTTTATAGCGGCAACAAGCTCAGTCTTGCAAAGAGCTGATGATGATTTAAATGAAACAACGAAGCTTACCAATAGTATTGACCCGGAGTCAAAATTCCAGACCTGTAAATCCGATTTTGGCTTTCGAATTAACAAAGGGAATAGGAATAAAGATTTTTTGGATTTAGAAGTTATACCTAGTTATCACTCTTCTTGTTCTAATGCATAAATCGAAGACGAGTTTGTTTGTCTTCTGGTCGATGCTCATGAGTCGTTGGATAGAACTTATCCTGCCGGCTTCCTAAAAGAAGGACATATAGATAGGCTTGGAGTATGTTCTGAATCGGACCGAGTAACTTATATGATTAGAGGGCGTTTCAGAGGATTAAGCTTAGATAACTTAAGAAAGTGGTTTTCCCCAAAACATGTCGATGCTTGTTTAGATAAATACTAAAAGATGACTGCCGGCCTTTTGGTAAAAGGGGATAAAAAAAAGGAGCCGCGAAGGACTCCTTTTTGTTATTTAAAATGTAGATGAAAACTAGCTTAAAGCTTTTTTCATTGTGATACCAAGCTCGGCAGGGCTTCTTGAAATGTGGCAACCTGCGCTTTGTAATGCTTCGTATTTTGCTTCGGCTGTACCTTGACCACCAGAGATGATCGCACCAGCGTGCCCCATACGTTTTCCCGGAGGAGCCGTAGCACCAGCTATGAAAGATACAACTGGTTTTTTGAATTCACGCTTAATGTATTCGGCAGCTTCTTCCTCAGCAGTTCCACCAATCTCTCCGATCATGATTACTGCATCTGTTTCGTCGTCTTTGTTAAAAAGCTCAAGAACATCGATGAAGTTAGTTCCATTAACAGGATCTCCACCAATACCTACACAAGAAGACTGTCCCATACCTTGTTGACCAGTTTGGAAAACCGCTTCGTAAGTTAAAGTTCCAGAACGACTTAAGATACCAATACGACCTGGCTTATGAATATGGCCAGGCATAATTCCAATTTTACATTGGTCAGGAGTAATCACACCAGGACAGTTAGGACCGATTAAACGAGTCTTTTTACCTTGCATGAATTTTTTAACCTTTACCATATCCATAACAGGGATACCTTCAGTAATACAGATTACTAAATCTAGATCGGCATCAACTGCTTCCATGATTGCATCGGCAGCGAAAGCAGGTGGTACGTAAATCGCAGATGCGTTACAACCGGTTTTTTCTTTCGCTTCTTCCACAGTATTAAAAACTGGGATACCAACATGTGATGATCCACCTTTACCAGGAGTTACACCACCAACCATTTTTGTTCCATATGCAATGGCTTGCTCAGTGTGGAAAGTACCTTGTGCACCAGTCAAACCCTGACAAATTACTTTTGTGTCTCTATTTACCATAATAGCCATTGTTCTATCCTTTCACCGCAGTTACGATTTTCTGAGCAGCGTCTGTTAAATCATCTGCAGGAGTAATGTCTAAACCACTTTCCGCCAATAATTTCTTACCAGCATCTACGTTTGTACCTTCTAGACGAACCACTAAAGGAACACTTAATCCAACTTCCTTAGAAGCTGCGATTACACCTTCTGCGATGATGTCACATTTCATGATTCCACCAAAGATGTTCACTAAGATTCCTTTTACGTTTTTGTCACTAAGGATGATTTTGAAAGCTTCAGTTACTTTCTCTTTATTTGCTCCACCACCAACATCTAAAAAGTTAGCAGGCTCTGCGCCATTTAGTTTAATGATATCCATAGTCGCCATGGCAAGACCAGCACCATTTACTAAACAACCAATCTCACCATCAAGTTTAATGTAGGCAAGGTCATATTTTGAAGCTTCAATTTCAGCTGGATCTTCTTCCGTAAGGTCACGGTATTCCATGATGTCTTTATGACGGAAAAGAGCATTCGAATCAAAACTCATTTTTGTATCTAAAACTAAGATATCGCCTTCTTCTGTTTCTACCAAGGGGTTGATTTCAACAAGTGCGGCGTCTTTTTCTACGAAAGCTTTGTAAACGCCTTGGAAAACTTTTGAAGCTTTACCAATAGCTTTACCAGACAAACCTAGTTTGAACGCCAATTGACGACATTGGTAACCAGCAAGCCCAACCGCAGGGTCTACTGTGATTACGTGGATTTTTTCAGGAGTTTTTTCTGCAACTTCCTCGATGTCCATTCCACCTTCAGGGGAAACCATCAAGCTCACCATACCAGAAGCGCGATCTAAAAGAGCGGCACAGTAAAGTTCGTTTTTAATGTTACAACCTTGCTCGATAAAAACTTTTCCAACTTTTTTACCTTCAGGTCCAGTTTGGTGTGTCACCAACTGCATTCCCATAATAGCTTTGAAGTGCTCAGCAACTTCTTCTGTGGATTTTGCTAGCTTAACACCGCCACCTTTACCACGTCCACCGGCATGAATTTGAGCTTTTACAACCCAAACACTTCCACCTAATTCTTTAGCGGCAGCAACTGCAGCTTCCTCACTCTCCACAACTCGGCCCTCTAATGTAGGTACACCAAATTGTCGAAGAACTTCTTTACCTTGATACTCATGAATGTTCACTCGTTCCTCCAAAGCGAAAAGTTAAATAAATATCGATAATAACAACCAAATTATTGTTTCAAATCTTAAGTAAAAGGTCCAAAGCTCAATAAAGCTTTCTCGACCTTAGACGGCTTTTACTAGGTTCTTTCTTCCAGGTCTTAGTAAAGTCCTAACCTAATTGAAATACTAGGTTTTGGCTAGTTTTGTTTCATTGAGTTAGAGACTGAAAATCAATTAGTGCAAATGTTTTTTGCAACTTTTCTCTTGGTCGAATTTTAGGAAGATTGCTGCCTTAAAATTAGAAGGATTTTTTCGTTTTTGCACTGTCCTAGCTAATGAAAATCAAACCCAGACGAGGTTCAATTTTACCTAAGGGGAAAATTTAGGGGGTTATATGAAAGTACTTTTAGTATTACTGAGTTTTTTGTTGATGTCTTGTAAGGAAGCAACGGTCACAGAGGACTTCCACTATGTTTATTTAAATTGGGCAGATGCCAATACCTCAAATACGATGCAAGTGAATATCACTACAACGAAAGAGTCGGACCAATGGCAAATCGTTTATCGATTGATCGGCGGTGATGAAGTTTTCAAAATGAGTCTTGCACCAAGTAAAAATGATGATCTTAAGGGAGTGTTTTACCTTCACTTTTCTTTGAGTCAGTTGAAGGCTGGTTCAGTTTACGAGTTCTTTATTGAAGGTCAAAATTACCAAGGCCCTGTTTATCGCTTTAAAACTTTCGCCAAAGATGAAGAACATCTGCGCTTTGTTGTAGGTGGAGATACAGGGGCGGGAGAAAAATTTGCCATCTTATCCGATCTTGCAAAGAGCACAAATTTTGACTTTGCCGTTTTTGGTGGTGATATTGCCTATGCTAATGGCGACATTGAGAATTACAGGGATTGGATGAATTGGCTAGAAATATGGACAAGGGCTAGCAACCACAATGGTATGTTAAAACCCTTTATCGTAGCGATCGGTAATCATGAAACCAACTACAATTTCTTTTTATCAAAAAGGCAACGCGCGCCCTTTTACTTCAATCTTTTTGAGCAAGATAAGCGTACTTACTTTCGCAGAGAAATTGCTGGGAATAATTTCTTGATTTTAGATACAGGACATATTTCAAGCTATTCTGAGCAAAAAGAGTTTATCCAGCAAAATACATTTCCAAGCATCGAGGCCTTTCAATTTAGTTTTTATCATATTCCATTCTTCCCAGGGCATAGAAGCTTTAGAGGTACTGCGAGTATGGGACGAAACTCATGGATGAATCTTTTAGAAGAAGGCGGAATAGATGTCTCTTTCGAGCATCATGATCATGTTCTTAAACGAACCTTTCCTCTTAAAAATTTAGAGCAAAATGAAGAAGAAGGGATTGTGTATCTAGGCGATGGAGCAATGGGCAAGTCGACAAGAGAACTTAATAATGAATGGTATCTTGAAAAGGCTTACTCAGAAAATCACTTCTGGTTAGTGGATATGTATAGAAGGGAAGCTCGTTTTGAAGCCATTGGCTTTGAAGGAGAGATTCTCGATCAGTTTGAGAAGAAGATTGATTAGTTAGTGGTGTAAAAAGGAATCTACAATTACTAAATCACTGCCAAAAGCGGTTTTGTAAAACTTTGTTGAAAGTTAAAATGCTTTATTGGCTTACTAACTCGTACTTTTTTTAGGCGTACTAGGTTTCCCGCACTATCTATTTTCAAGTTCTAAGAGTTGGTGATACCTAGACTCAATGGTGTCTGTAATGGTTTTATGGTCAAAAGCTTGGTGTTTTGAAGGAAAATTGTATTTCTTCAAGAAGCTATTTGAAAACTCGTTCGCAAAATCCAGGCTCCGCACCAAGGTAAATGGGTCCTCTGAAAAATATTTTCTAAGATTTTTGCTATCGAAACGATGTTCATTAGGGTGCTTAATTAAAAAAATGCCTTGTCCCAAAATGTAGTCCAAACGAGACGAGATTATATCTAATTCGGCTTTGGCATTTAGGAGACTTTCTTCATTCAAATCAGCATTTTTTGAAAAGTCATGGATGTATAAAAACAGAATTTGAATTTTTTGTCTCAATTGATGTACTAGAATTGGTGGTAGCAAATTGGGACTTAAAGTGTGCCAGTTTAAATCATGTAGCATGGTTCTATTTTTCTTTGCTATGGGCAGTTGTCCGTTAAACGCAAAGCGGTACAGGTAAGTGATGCTTGATAGCTCCTGTTGTGGAGAATAGAAATCAACTTGAAAGAAAGCCTGGTTCTTTTTATTTGCTACTTTAAGCTGTCTATATCGGTGAATAAACTCAGCTGCACTGGGGTATTGTATGGTGTCGTCTTGTATTTTCATGAAACCTAATTTTTCGCTTAAATATGGTCCCCATGATTCAATACTCATGAGTAAATTTCCCTGAACATCAGGTGCAGATTCAAAAGACTCCCATGACTGGACTTTTTTTAGTTCATAAACTAGATCAAAGCTTCCCTTTTTTGATGAAACAAAGTCCACTGTATCAGCACTCTGGCCTTTATGAGAAATATAAGTTTTTGTCAGTCGACTCGCGGGGCGAAGAATTTTTCTGCCGAGGAATTCTTCCCCTTCAAGATTTGAGATTTGTGTGGAAGTTGCGCAGAGTTGGGCGCTGTGGCTAAGGCTAGGAATTGTTAAAACCAAACCTAAAATAAGAGGTAAAAATGCTTTGCAAGACTGGTACATTGGTACCTATTTTATCACAGAAATGTAATTGGTATTTGCTCTATAATTGAGTAGAAGAAAATGCTTAGAAAATTTGAAAAAAAGTGTCGATTGTAAAAAAATAAAACAGTATTTACCTGAGGCATTCGACTATGCAATTCTGGGCCGACTTAAATCAATCTCAAGTAAAATTGTTATAAATGAGAACAAATCCCTATTTTCTATTTTGAAGACCAAAGTCTTTACCAACCTAGGCTCTAATGCTTTAATAAGGCATGATCGAATTCAAAGAGGTCAGCCTTAATTTTGATGGCCGGCAAATTTTAGACAAAATTAGTTTTAAATTGGAGGAGGGGAAGTCTCTGGTTTTGGTTGGCCCAAGTGGAGAGGGTAAAACTTCAATTTTAAAACTGATTTCTGGTTTGATTAAACCTAGCTCTGGTTTTGTTTACGTAAAAGGTAAAGATATTAACCAATTATCTAAGCAAGAGCTTTTGTCGTTGTTAAAAAATATGGGAATGCTTTTTCAGAAAAATGCCCTTTTTGATTCTATGAAAGTTTCGCAAAATATGAAGTTTCCAATGCTAGAGACTACAGATTTTACTGAAGAAGAAATCGAAAAAAGAACTCGCTATTTTTTAAAGGAAGTAGGAATTGATCATGCCTATGATCTATTCCCAGCAGAAATATCCGGTGGAATGCAAAAGCGTTTAGGCATTGCGAGAGCCTTGGCCTTAGATCCACAGGTAATATTATACGATGATCCAACCGCAGGTTTAGATCCGATCACCAGCCGAAAAATCATAGACCTTATTTTACAGCTTAAAAAAGAAAGAGCTTCTACATTAGTTACTGTCACGAACGATATGAACCGAGCTTATCAGTTGGCAGATCATATTGCTTTGGTTGTAAAAGGGGAGTTGCTTTGGTTAGATTCTGTGCAAAAAGCACGAACTAGTGATGACCCACGAGTGTTTCAATTTTTAAATGGAAAAACCCAAGGGCCATTAACTGAAAAGCTCTAAAGATATTAAAAACTTAGAGCTAAAGCATAGACCTCTATTCAAAATCAAACTACTATATAGCTGATTTATGATTCAGTTTAAGAATGTTGTTAAAAGATTTGGGGAAAGAACTATTCTAAAAGGAATAAGTTTTGAAGTTAAAAAAGGAGAAATTCTTTTTATCCTCGGTACATCTGGAACTGGAAAATCAGTAAGTCTAAAAAGCCTAGTTGGCTTACTGCGCCCTGAAGAGGGAGAAATTTATATTGATGATCAAAGAGTGGATCAACTTACAGAAGAAGAATACCTACCCATTCGTAAAAAATGTGGAATGGTTTTTCAACACCCCGCCCTTTTTGATTCACTGAGCATTTATGAAAATATCGCTTTTGGGTTAAGACGCCATTATGATCTCCCAGAAAAAGAAGTAAAAGAGAGGGTACTACGCTGTAGTGGGTTGGTAAATATCAATGCTGAGCTACTTGAATTACTACCTCAAAGTATTTCCTACGGAATGCAAAAAAGAGTAAGTCTTGCGAGGACCTTGGCGGTGGAACCAGAAATTCTTTTGTTCGATGAACCAACCACAGGTTTAGATCCGATAACGACTAATACAGTGAATGAATTGATTTTTGATCTTTCTAGGGAGTTAAAAACCACTTCTTTGGTGGTTAGCCATGACATGGGATGTGCATTAAACATAGCAGATCGAATCATCGTATTAGATCAAGGAAATGTGGTCGATCAAGGAACTCCAGAGCAATTGCGCAAAAGCCAAGTTGCATTAACCAAAGATTTTTTAGCAGAGGTATTAGAAAATGAAAGTGTTAACTAATACCTTAACTGAAATCGGTGGACTTAGTGTTTTTGTTCAGGAGCTGTTTTCTGTGGCTTATCGAAAAGGCATCAAGCAAAAAGATGTTTTAGATCAGTTGTGGAAAGTGTTTATTCAGAGCTTTCCGACTACGGCAATGGCTGGTTTTTTTGTTGGTGGTATTTTAACCCTACAATTCACACTTCAAGTAAAAACTTTTGGTGCTCTCGGGTTTTTAGGTGGTCTGGCAACTAGTTCTACGGTGAGAGAGGTAGGTCCTCTATTGATTGCCTTTATGTTAAGTGGGAAAATCGGTGCCTTCACATCTGCAGAGCTTGGCACCATGCGAGTGACAGAGCAAATTGATGCCATTCGTTGTTTAGGAGCTGATCCGTTGCAGGAAATTATACTCCCAAGATTCTTAGGAATTATATTTGCCAGCTTCTTTTTGTTGGTGGGTGGACTTTTTATGTCTATATTTGGTGGAATGTTAATGGGAGTCTTGTTTAGTGGCATAAATCCAGAGGAGTACATCAGACATATTCCCACATTAGTTTCAAAAGTCTCACTAATTAATAGTGTCTTTAAATGCTTTGTCTTTGCATTTGTTCTAGCAGCGATTTGTACTTACAAAGGCTATACTGCGAGCGGTGGCTCAAAGGGTGTAGGTATTGCCGTCGTATCGACATCTGTACAAACTATGATCTGTCTTGTTTTCATGGATTGGTTTACCAGCGTAATTAGTGATGCTTTCTTCACTGTGGTGGGGTCCTAATGATAGAAGTAGCAAATCAATGGATCTATCTTTCAATAAAGAATCTTGTAGAATTTGTTCTACTTTTGATACAGGGTTTTATTAGTATTTTTATTCGTCCTTTCCGTTTTAAGGAGATCGCAAGGCAGTTTCATTTTGTTGCTAACGAATCTGCACCCATTGTTTTTATTTGCGTAAGTTTCTCGGCAGGGGTGGTAATCGTTGAAGCTGCATTTCATATGAAGCTAGTCATCCAAAACTCCTCAATGGTTCCAGGATTCGCGGCAATGTTGATTTTAAGAGAGTTAGCAGCAGTTGTTTGTTGTCTCTTATTAGGATCAAGAGTCGGTGCAGGCTGGGCAGCTGAAATTGGTAGTATGAAGGTTACTGAACAGATTGATGCTTTAAAAATGTTAGGAATTGAACCCGTAAAATACTTATTAAGCCCTAGATTGATTGCCGCTAGTTTTGGCGCCATGTTTTTGGTCGCCTTGTCTGGGATATTATGTATTTTAGTCGCAATGTATGTGAGTACGTTAAAACTTGGCTTCACCATGGGGAGTTTCTTTTCAGCGATGAGATCTTTTGTTAGCATGCAGGATCTATATTTTTCCATGATCAAAGGCTTTTGCTTTGGAGCAGTGATCCCCGTGGTTAGTTGTTTTTATGGTTTTCGTTGTAAAGCGGGGGCTGAAGGTGTTGGACGAGCAACCACGAATTCGGTGGTGGTTATATCTATTTTAATAATTATGCTAGACTTTTTGTTGAGCTGGATTTTTTCAAATTTTTACTAGGAACAGAATATGAAAACAGAATCAAAGGTAGGAATCTTAGTCGTTGCAAGTATCGCTGCAATCATGGGCTTTAGTTACTTTTTGGGAGTAATTAATCCATTTGCAGATACTGAAGAGATCTTTATCACCTATAATTTCGCAGGAGGCATTGAAGTGGGGTCTCCAGTTAGAGTGATGGGGATTAAGGCTGGTAAAGTGAAAGAGATCATTTTTGAACCAGGAATGAAGAGCGATAGCGGAGAAGAAGTGAATTTAAAGCTTCGAATAGCTATTGACCGTAAAGCTTTCGAAACCGTTCGAACGGATTCTCAATTCTTCATTAATTTGGCTGGAGTGATCGGAGAAAAGTATTTGGAGGTTTCTCCAGGTTCTTCCCTTAGTCCTAGAGTGAGTCCTGGAGGAGTGTATCGTGGGGAAGATCCACCAAGGATTGATCAACTCATATCGCAGTCTTATAGTCTGGCTGGAAAATTGATTAAAATTGTAGAAAACAACGAAGGTGACTTTGAAAGTCTAATAAATCGTTTCAATGATATGGTCAAAAACCTTAATACCACTTTAGCTATTGTAAACAAATTGGATAAGGAAAGAGGTCTTCAAGACCTGATCGCTAATTTGAATGTAGTGCTTGGCGATGTAAAATCGGTGAGTGGAAAATTAAAAAGTAAAGACACTGAGAAAACATTAGACCTTCTTTATCGATTGATGTGGAGATTGGATGATTTGGATAAAAAAGCAATAAAAGAGTTTTTGCAAGAAGAAGGCATAAAGGCTAAAATTTTCTAGAGCCAAGTAATCCATGGGAGGATTGATTTTGAAGAAGATGATTTTAATTAGTGTATTCAGTTTGATCTGTAGCCAGGTTTTTGCTCAAAGAGTGAGTGTTAAAAACGGTAGATATACAGAACAAAGTTCATATTCAAAACAAGCAAATTCTGGCTTGGGGCTAAGAAGCATTCGACGAGCAGGTGTTTCGTTGGTGGCCGCTGGAGATCTTGGTACTGGTGGAGCGAAATTAGAACTAAATTTAACTCCAACATGGTCTTTTTCGACAGGTTTTGGGGGAAGCTCTGATTTTAGCGCTTTTAGTTTTCAGGTAACTCGATACCTTAGTGGAACGAACTTCCTACCTTACGTTGCGATGGGACTTACTCGTTGGTATGGAAATGCTGATGGCGAAATTAGTAGCACTAACCCAAGCATTTTGGCTGACGAATTGATGAATGATGGAGATCGTAGAGATGGAAAGATCCGTGAGTTTCTATTAACTCCCAAATTAGGTCTTCAGTATCTGGCTCCAAATGGTGAATATGCTGGATATGGTTTTTTTGCCGAAGTATTATTATTTTTGGACATTCAAGATCTGGTTATGGCACCGACGGGCTCTGTCGGGGTGAGCTACTACTTTTAACTAAATTAAAAATCCTTAGATACTACAAAGCTCGATGTTCCAATCGAGCTTTTTTTATTTAAATGCACGAATCAGGCTAAAGTTGACTGTTAAGCGCTGGTCCTATTTCTCGCAATGTCCTCTGGTATTAAGATTCAGCAAGACATTTATCTGAATCCTCGGGGTATTAGTTATTCCTAGTCTATGAAATCCGGTAAAAAAGGCATAAAAAAACCCGGCACGATATGTGCCGGGTACTAGGTGCTAAAAAATAACGGGTTTCTTACTTCTTTTTGCGAACAGCAGCTTTTTTAGTAGCTTTTTTCGCAACTTTTTTCTTAGTAGCTTTTTTAGCTACTTTCTTTTTAGCAACTTTTTTCTTAGTAGCTTTCTTAGCAACTTTCTTCTTAGTAGCTTTTTTAGCTACTTTCTTTTTAGTAGCTTTTTTCTTAGCAACTTTTTTCTTAGTAGCTTTTTTAGCTACTTTCTTTTTAGTAGCTTTTTTCTTAGCAACTTTTTTCTTAGTAGCTTTTTTTGCTACTTTCTTTTTAGCAACTTTTTTCTTAGTAGCTTTTTTTGCAACTTTCTTCTTTGTTGCTTTTTTAGCAACTTTTTTTGTAGCTTTTTTCTTTGCCATGTTTATCCTCCCGGGATGAGTTAAACTTGATGTTTAGACTAGTTGTTTTCTTTAGCTGCACCTATAACCAAAGTTTACACCCGTGACTTACATCGTCAATACTAATATTTAACTTAAGCACTTTTTTTGCAACCAAAAAATGATGGAGGCTATATCGCCATGATTTTGACGTTGTTAATTCTAGTATTCGCTTTTCGGATCAGACATTCGGTTTCTGATTTTTTTGAAATGACAAGAAAGCAGTATCGCATACTCACTTATGTGTTTCTCATTTTGGGTTTCACTAATTTATTTTTCTCTTTTCTCATTGGCATGAAAACGAGTCTTTGCTTGAGCCTTTGTATTTTTGTTTTGGATTTTTCAATGATGTTTGTCTTTCGAAAAATTAATGACAAAAGAATCTCCGAAGAATGTTTTCAGCTGGTTAAATTCATAGTCTACGAGATGAAATTAGGAAACTCTTTGTATACTTCCTTTCAGAGTTTTTTTAGTAAAACTGATGCAATTCCACAACAAAAGACAAAGTATTTTCTTGAATCTGTGTTTTTTCCGCAACAAAAAACGCAAGAAAAGCCAAAAAATCCAATGATTAATGAAACAAAGAAAACGCTAGAGTTTGCTAGTAATCAACTATCAAACGCAAGTCAGATTCTAGAATTTTACTTACAAAAATTAAAGAAAAGAGAAGAGATAAAACGGAAAATACACATCGCAAGTCAGTCGGCAAAGGCCCAAGCTTGGGTGTGTAGTTTGATGTTTATAGGTCTTTTTTTCTTTCAGTGGAACAACTTTGGTTGGCAACAACTACAGTTCATTTTCTATTTTTCGGTGACGATTTTCGGCATTGGATGCCTACTTATTCTTTATATTTCGAGGAAAATTTTATGAAAAACATGGCCTACAAGCTGGAATTTATTTCCGATTGGATTGTTAATTTAAGTGGTGCAATGTCTACAAGAAGCTTTCTTTTATATGTTTTAAAAAGAGACTTAGGTCGAGCCCCAGATGAATTATTTTTTATATTTAACATGCTTTTAGAAAATCCTGACTTCGATTTTTCTTATTATTGCGATGGTCATCTGGATTCGAACTTCCTAGAAATCGTGAGAAAAGGCCTTATTGGACACGCAGTTTTTCAAGAGTTAAAGGCCTTTCGAGAACAAATCTTTGAAGAATATAGCTACGAGTTGGATAAAAAAATTCACAAACTACCCGCTCAACTGAGCTTGGTTTTAGTATTTTTTATCTTTCCTGCTTATTTATTGTTGTTAATTGGACCAGTACTTACTGGAATATTGGGGGTTGAATGAGACAAGTTTTATTAATTGGAATGATGCTTTTAGGTTTTTCAAAGGTTTTTTGTGCAGACCTTTGGGAATCAGAAGAGATAATGGTGAGTCTATTAAATCAAAAAGGCTACTCTTATAGTAAAGCAAAGTTGAGTCTGCTGCAGCTTGAGTCCTATCGTAGTCATTGTAATGATTCTCTGGAAACAAGTTTAAAAAGATTGTTCTATTGTTACAAGGAATCAGAGCTTTTCAGTGAACTCAGTACTAGCAATGACTTTCTTAAACAGAGGCAAAGAGTTTTAGAGATGGAAATTTCTAAGTCGACCAGTCAAAGGGATCTGCAGGATTTGATGCAGATAATAGAATCGAATCCAAAATTTAAGAATAAACTGAGCCTTCGTCTTCGCGAGCTTGAATATATTGGATCTGAGTGATTTTTAAATGGTACAATTCTTGATTTTAGATTGGGTATGAAACAGATGCTTGCCCATTCAAAGACGTATAAAGTTCATAAAAAAATCGGTGAAGGGGGCTTTGGCGTTGTCTTTTTGGTTCAAGACATCACTACTGACCCTAATTTTCGTAAGCCATTGGCTCTAAAAGTAATTAAAGAGGCCAAATTGGATCTCTGCTTGAGAGATTATTATCTTAAAATATCAAATCTTGGACTCAGCAATGTGGTGAGCTTTTATGGTGTGGAGTATTTAGATCAAAAATTTGGTCTATTGTATGAGTACATTCAAGGTCCAAACCTGCGTGATTATATAAAAGAAGAAAAATGCTCTAAAAAAATTAAAAATTTGATCATTCAAATTTGCGTAACCTTATCAAAACTGCATCAAAATGAAATGTTTCACGGAGATTTAGATTTCGAAAATCTCTTAGTTCATGCTAAGCGTGGCATTATCTTTATAGATTTTGATCCAAGATTTAATGTGGCACGAAGGAATTTACATAAAAAAGCTATCGAAGCTGACCTAGAAAATTTGAGAGAGATGTTGTGTGAAATCATTGAAAGCTTTCCTGAAATTAGCATTGAGACCCAAAGTTTCCTATTTTCTCTCGCCACTGAGATTGAGGAGATGGATTCCAATGAGCTTCTTTATAAATTTTCAAACCTAAATGAAGAGCAGGGACTTAGTTATGAGTATAATACTCCAAATAAGCCGATTGATTCTAACGAGAAGTTTTATACCAGAGTGATTGAAAATAGAGGCTTAAGACCTCTAGAATTAGCGGTTTTTGTTTTAGTCAGTCTGATTATCTTTTTCCCTGGCTAGTTGAGAGTCTCTACGAGAGCTAGTTGTTCCAATCCTTTGTTTTCTAGCAAAAGATTTTCCACTGGATCAGTGACATCTTCAAAAAAACTCTTAAAATAAGAAGAATGGACTCAGTATCAGCATTTTTTCTAGGCGCAATTCAAGGTTTAACAGAATTTCTTCCCGTTTCCTCTTCAGGTCATTTAGTTATTGGTCAGAAGCTTTTCGGAATCGAATTTCATGACATTTTTTTTGATGTGGTTTTACATTTAGGTACTTTATTGGCCGTATTGATCGTTTACAGAAAAGTGATCATTGATATTGTAAAAGAAGTCTTTGAAGCGGTAATACAAAGAAAAAATACAACAGGTTTATTACTTTTGTTTTATATGTTTTTAGCCAGTATTCCCACAGGTTTAATTGGCTTAGGTTTCAAAGATCAATTCGAAGCAATGTTTCAAAATATACAAGCCGTTGCCGCTTGCTTAGCTTTCACAGGAGCGGTTTTACTTCTTCAAAAGTTTTTACGTAAAGAGCAGAAACAAGAGGCTTTAAGTGAAATTCGATTGTCTCCATCTTTGTTAAAAAGTTTTAGCTGGAAAATCGCGATTTTAATTGGAGTTGCCCAAAGCTTGGCAATTGCTCCTGGAGTTTCTAGAAGTGGAATGACCATCTCAATGGGCTTAATCTTGGGGCTTGGTGGTGCTGAGGCAGCACTTTTTAGTTTTCTTATAGCAATTCCGGCGATTCTGGGTGCGAGCCTTTTACAAATTAAAGATTTAGGAGACCAAGTCATTCATTGGCAATCGATCTCTATTGGGTTCTTATCCGCTTTAATCTTTGGATATTTAGGCTTGATTGCAGTATTAAAATTGGTACGCAAACAACGTTTAGAGCTGTTCTCAGTCTATCTATGGATTCTTTGCATTACGCTGCTAATGTTATAGTGTGTCAAACGGCCAAAAACTAAACTTTGCCGACATTTCCTTGAGTTCACTAGGCTTTACCAATATCTTCCTTTATGGATTTGTACCTATTATTTATAAGGACAAAGCTTCATGAAAATCCTAGGGAGGAAAAATGGCAGACATTAAAAACAGTGCACTTGAATTAATTGGTGGCACTCCCATGTTGAAACTTCAAAATATTGTTCCCAAAAACTCAATTCATAACTATTACGTGAAGGCTGAGTTTATGAACCCAGGTGGTTCTATTAAAGATCGAATTGCTTTAGCTATTATTGAAAAAGCCGAAGAAAGAGGTGAGTTAAAACCAGGTGCAACTATCATTGAGGCTACAAGTGGAAACACTGGCGTTGGATTGGCATTTATCGCTGCGGTTAAAGGTTATAAGTCTATTTTTGTTATGCCAGCCAAAATGAGTAAAGAAAAAGTGGACACACTTCGTGCCTATGGTGCAAAGGTAATTCTAACTCCTGTTGGTGTTGAGCCGGATGACCCTAGATCTCACTATTCGGTTGCTAAGAAGTTAGTAGAAATCACTCCAAACTCTTATTATGCCAACCAATTTTTTAATGATGATAATCCACAAAAACACTACGAAACAACTGGCCCTGAAATTTGGGAGCAATTGGATGGAAAAGTAGATGTTTTAGTTTCTGGTGCAGGAACAGGTGGTACGATTTCTGGTGTGGGTAAATTTTTAAAAGAGAAGAATCCTGATTGTAAAGTGGTATTGGTTGATCCTCCAGGAAGTATTTTGCACGATATGTTTCATCATGGAAAGGTAGTTACTCCTCCAGCTCCCTATCAGGTAGAAGGAATTGGTGAGGATATGGTTCCAGGAAATATGCATTTTGAAGTGGTGGACGATTCGATTTACGTAGATGATAAATCATCCTTTATGATGGCTAGGGATGCACTGAAAAAAGAAGGTCTCTATGTTGGTGGTTCAGCGGGAACTAATATTGCCGGTGCGATTGCCTATGCTGAAAAAATAACGGATCGTTCTTTGAATGTAGTTACCTTTTTGTGTGATTCAGGAAACCGTTACCTTTCTAAGCAGTTTAATGATGACTGGATGAAAGAGAACGGCTTTTTAGAGTCTCCAATGCAAAACAATTCGGTTTCGGACTTAATCGCAAAAGTACAACCAGACCAAACATTGTTTTCTGTGAGTTCATCAGAGTCTATATTTAGAGTGATCGAGCTTTTTAAAGAATATCGTGTTTCTCAGTTACCGGTTTTAGATGGTGATACTGTGGTTGGTTTAGTGGATGAGTCTGATTTATTGTTTCCACTGGCTAAAGGTGAAATTAAACCTACAGACGGAATCATCAATTTTGTGAAAGATAAGATTTTGTTTGTAGAAATGGACGATAATTTGCAGAAACTAGCGGATATGTTTCAAGATGGCTACGTAGCTCTTTGTTACGATGCTAGCAAGAAGCTACATGTAATTACTAAGATTGATTTAATTGATTTTTTAAGTGAATAACGAGGAATATTTATGAAGTGGGATATCAAAGAATTCGGATTCGAAACAAGAGCAATTCACGCTGGCCAAGAGCCTGATCCAACCAATGGCGCAATCATGACGCCTGTATATCTTTCTAGTACTTACGTACAAGAATCACCAGGTGTGCATAAAGGATATGAGTACTCTAGAACTTCTAATCCAACACGTAAGGCTTATGAAGATTGTGTTGCCAGCCTAGAGGGTGGACGATTTGGTTTTGCATTTGCATCTGGTTGTGCGGCAACTACAACTGCCGCTCATTTTTTAAGAGCAGGCGACCACATTATATTGGGCGATGATTTGTATGGCGGGACTTTTCGTTTGTTTGACAAAATTTTGCGCCACAACGGAATCGAAATGGACTTCGTTGACCTAACGAACATTGCAGAACTTGAAAAGGCCATTAAACCAAATACAAAGATGCTTTGGATTGAAACTCCAACTAATCCAATGTTGAAAATGGTAGATATCGAGGCTTGTACAAAAATAAGTAAAGCGAAAGACATTTTGTGCGTAGTAGATAACACCTTTATGAGTCCATACTTTCAAAAACCATTAAGTTTCGGTGCTGATATCGTCATGCATTCTTCTACAAAATTTATTAATGGCCACTCTGATGTAGTGGGTGGAGTACTGGTTACGGATCGCGAAGATTTGGCAGAGAAGATTCAATTTCTAACCAACTCAATGGGTGGCATTCAGGCTACTTTTGACTCTTTTTTATGTATGAGATCTTTAAAAACTCTAGCGGTACGTATGCGTGCCCATCAAGAAAATGCTTTGGCGATAGTGGATTTCCTTGAAAATCACCCAAAGGTTGAAAAAGTGATCTATCCTGGTCTTAAAAGTCATCCTCAACATGATTTAGCAAAAAAGCAAATGACTGGTTTTGGTGGAATGATCAGTTTTTTTGTTAAAGGTGGTCTGGATGAGGCGAGAAGCTTTCTAGAAAAAGTACAGGTCTTCTCATTGGCAGAGAGCTTAGGTGGAGTAGAGTCTTTGATTGAGCATCCTGCGATTATGACTCATGCAAGTGTACCAGCAGAAACTCGTCAAGCCTTAGGTATTCATGATAACTTCATTCGTTTGAGTGTAGGGATCGAAACTCAAGCTGATTTAATAAAGGACTTAGAGCAAGCTCTTGGTTAATTACTGTAAAGTAAAAGTGTACAGAAAGGTTCGTCTTAAATAGGCGGACCTTTTTTTATGTGAGGCTCTATTTAAAGAGCTTTGCGACCCTTTGCACCATGTCTTTTTCTATGAAGAGTGATTGAATTTTCTATGCAAAAAAAATCCAGGGGGGATTTCATTCTTGCTAAAAAGAATAGGGGGAATAATGTTTAAAATCATTCAAGCACTGATCTTAATGATATCAGTTTCAGCATTTGCTCACATTGGTGATGATCCGATGGAATTGCGTAGTGACTCTGGAATTCGTGGACCAAGCTATATAGACATGAAAAAGGGCTTAGCCGAGTTACAAATGAAATATCCAAATGTTGTAGAATTAATTCCTGTCGCAAAAAGTTTAGGCGGCAGACACCTAGCAGGTGTACTTTTACTAAATAAAGAGGTTGGCAGAATTGATAGACTTACTATTATAACTGGTGCGACTCATGGTAATGAATATTTGAACATCGCAGATCGACTACCAAAAGCATTTATCGAAACGAAAATGCCATCTTTAGGAAATTACATTGCTAATAATGGAGCGGTATTAATTGTTCCAATCATTAATCCAGATGGTTATGAGAGACGCCGTCGTTATAACAATAATAATGTAGATTTAAATCGAGACTTTCCAAATGCATTGATTGATTTAGATGGATTAAGCCAACCTGAAACAAACTCCTATGTTAACTTTGTTCGTCATTTAATAAAAAAATCTGGTGCAAAATTAGATATGGTTGTGGACTACCATTGCTGTCATGGAAGTTTGTTGTACCCATTTGGATATACTTCTAAACGCATAAGCAAAGCGGATTTGGATAGACATGTTTTTGTTGCGGAACTAATGCAGAATTGGTTTAAAGGTTATGTTCATGGGATTACTGGTGAAGTACTTGGATACTTTCCTCGCGGAACGACGAAAGACTTTTGGTACCTAGAGTATGGTGCTCTTGCATACACCTTTGAAGGAAAATATAGGGTAGAAAAAAATAATCTGGTGAAACACCTGAATTGGTGGGAACAAGTGTTTGCTTATTTAAACACACCAGCACTCCCTTTCGAAATGTAGTTGTTGGTAGAATGATTAAAAGGCTTTTCAATTCGTTGGAAAGCCTTTTTATTTTTGTGGAGAGAAAAGCCTGCTTTTAGAAGCTAAGACAGTTGCTAAAGAGTAGTTTGCGAGCCAAATAAAATTTAAGTCTTTAAATATCTAAACTCAGTTCGAAGTGCGAACAGAAATCTAAAATTTACTACAATGTTTAAACCTAGAATGGCTAATTAGTCTGTGTATATGCCGTTTCCTTACAGTTTTCCTGAAAATTACAAAGCTGATAAAAAAGCCAAACAATGATCATTGCACAAGCAATGACTCGAGGCGCGTTAAAACTCAATCAGAAAAATTTACTTTAAACCAAATAAGTTTCACCTGGCTTAGCTCTTTGGTGATATTTGTTTTTAATACTAATGATTTAAAAATTAAATAATGGGGGCGCGCTTGAAAAATCTTTCGAAGCTAATATTACAATTATTTTTATTCTTCGTTCTAACAGCTTGTTTGTTAGAGAACCAAAGGCCTGAGAATAACTTTGTCGAAAAACGTTTACCAAAGATGTTGGAAAAAATGGCCAACGACGAGTGGCAGTTGAAACGAAAAATGCCGACGATCGATAAACTTATCAAACGAAATCAAGAGAAACCAAGATTTCTAATCGGTATTATCGATAATGGTAACGATATGTTACACCCTGAAATGTTTAGAAATATCAACTGGCAGAGAAATGAGCGAGGGGAGCTGGTTTCAGGCTTTGACCCGGCTGGGGGAACACGTTTAGCCAATGCAAGCTTTATCAATCCAAAGCCTTTTGCTTTCGGTGCAGAGAAAATTGTTGCAGGGAAAATCAAAGGAGCTCCAGAGAATCCTTTAGACTTAATGAAAAGCATTAATGATACTTTTCATAAAATTCTGAGCCAGGAAATCGCATTCAGTTCTCATGATTTTACAAAAACTCATTTTACAAAGATTGATTCTTTAAACTTCACCATATTTGATGCCATTGATATTTTCTTCGGTTCCGCCGAAGAGAACATCGAAAAATTTAGAGAGAGACAAAAAGAAGGAAAATTACTTCCATTTAAATTTGTAAATCGTGCGTATCCAAGAAAGTTAATTGAAAAAAACATCATTTTAGATTTAGACACTCTTTATCTTGATAAGTGGGATGCTCGTAAAGGCGAGAAACCGATTAGTTTGAGTGAATTTTGGTGGTTAGAAAGTGCTGAAGAGTTTTATAAGGTTTTAAAAACGGTATTAGCAAAAGTGGATGCAGAGACTGATCTTTATCGACACATTCAAAACTACCACCTTTTTATTAAACACCAAAAATCTTCCCCAAAAGTTAGAAAAAAGTTTATTGAAAATTATGAGCTAACATCTACGCCAGGTAGTTTACACACCTACCTTAACTTCAAATTGATGGGGCCGCGTTTTGTTCACCCGTTTAGAAGTTTTATCTCTATTTTAGAAAACAATGTAATCCGTAAAAAGGTATATTCTGGAAAAACAGTTAGCTTTCCAATGAAGGTGACTCCGGAAGAAATCATCGATTTACTGAAAGTTTCGATGGATATTACAACCGAATCTTTATTGCGAGATCACCAGAATCCGACAGGTTTATTAGAAAAAACAAAAGCTGAAAAAGTAAAAATGAAGCTTCAAGAAATGCAGTCGGTATATGACTACCTAATTGAAAAAAGAGGTCTTAGTCTCGATGGAGTATTGTCTGAGCTAGATAAGCAAATGGAGCAAAAGATCACTCGCGAAATGATTTTTTACAAACATCCATTTTACTCGTCTAAATCCACTTCGAAAAGTCATGGTACACACGTAGCCTCTGCCGCTTTAAACGGTAATCGCAACGATGCCTTGATTGAATCAGTTCGTCCATTGACTGAGTCTATGGATATTAGCTATGAGCAATACCAAGAGATTCAAAAGAACTTTGAAGAAAGTTTTAAAGCTTTCCTTGAAAACCCGGTGATCTATAGAGGTTTGAAGGATCTTCTAGCTCAATATGAGCTAGACCTCAGTGGAATGAAAAAGGAAAAAGTAGTATCTACTGTCCTAGATTTTACGCGTGTACACGCTCATGAACGTGCAAAGAACTCTGCTTTAGACTTTTTGTTTGTAAATCAAATCGTCGATAGTATTAAACATGTTGGTGAAAAAGGGATTTTACTATCTAATGTTAGCTTGGGTTACGAATTTAATAAGCCATCAGATACTGCCGATAAAACGGATCCAATGAAGAAGCTTTTTGATTTCTTAGCATTTGAGTACTTTAAGTTTCAAGTGTCTAAAACTATTGTAGAACATGCCCCACACTCAATTTTTATGGTCGCGGCAGGTAACAGTGGTGCTTGGATTGATGGTCTTTCAAAAAGCGCTTTACCATTTGATTTGACCTCAACTTTTTTTAGAAGATATGAAACTAAAACTCAAAAGCTACCTAACCATATACAAAACAACGTTGTGGGAGTAGTGTCTTCGGGTGATTTCAGAATGTTATCTTCATTCACGAACCTTCCAATTCACAACAATGTACCTATCGTTGTCTCTCATGGTGAGGATGTTTTAAGTGCTGTTCGTACAATGGATCAGTCTTATAACAGTACAGTGGCGGATGAATACATTGATACAAAAGTGGATACTTACCTTTTCTACGAAGATTTTACCGAAGAAGAGCAAAAGGAAATTTTTGAAAAATACCTTGGTAAAGAAGGTTATAAAGAGTTTGAAAGTAAACTTTCAGGATTAAATCCAGTAAATAAGGAAATGTTTAAGTCTCGAATGTTCCTGCAAATCACAACAAATGTGAGCATGATCGAGAGTACATTTAGATCTGATTTAACGAAAAACTATCCAATGACTAGAAGTCGCTACAATGGTACTTCCATGGCAACTCCAAATGCTCTTCAAGTAGTGGCAAGAAGTTTAATTGCAAAAGCAAAATCTTTGGGAATGCCTTTAAACGAGCTTTACGGCAAGCCAGGATTTACTACGGCAGAGATTATCGCTGATCTGAAGTCTTTAACAGAGCCGCTTAGTAAAGACGTTTATTTGATTCCTTTAAACAAAGTCAAAGGAACCAAAAATTATCATCCAAATGAAACTGAAAAAGAACTTAGAAAAATCCTAAACGACGTAACAGGAAAAGGGAGCTTGAAGCGTGATGCAAAAGCGAGCCCAGGAACCTTGAAAAGCTTTCCTGATTATCAAGATCCAATCGACCTTAAGAAGCGCAAAGATTTATTTCTTAAGCTATCTGAACAAGTAAAGATTGAAGATGTTCAAAAGGTCCTAGAAGAAGTTGAAACAGCTGTTTCTTGTAGAACAGCGGCAAAGTAAAATAGGCCGAATCTCATTTTTATTAAAGATTAAAGCCCTGCTAATATAAGCAGGGCTTTTTTATTTTATTAGTGCTTACTCTCTAAAAATATCTTCCAATGAATAATTAAAATCACATTTTACTCGCAGAGGCCTTCCCTTGGTCTAGGACTGTTGGATTCAACAAATTGTAATGGTGGTAATGAGACAGTCAGTTCGAAAATACTGACAGATAGAATGTAAAATGGAAGACTTGGAAAGCTTCTTCTGACTATGTTGTACCCAATATCCACGAGGAATACCAATCGTAGTTTTTTGTGCTTAATATAAGAATATCTTATTTCAAGAGACCTTAAATCAAAATAAGTATACATTGAGATCTCTTTCTAGTTGCATATGTTATTTTGTGACAGTCTGGGGTCTTTGCGCTCAAAGAGGAAATTACGGTAAATATAAAGCAGTTTGTTGAGGGATGTGTAGATTTTTAAACATAATTTAGAAAAAGCCTTTAGGAAAAGAAAGCTCCAAAGTCATAAGCTAGTTACATCAAGACAAACACAAACCACAAGGAGAAACGAAAATGAATAAAGATATTTTTAAAGCAAACTGGAAAGAATTAAAAGGTCATGTTCGTAAAACTTGGGGAAAAATCACAGATGATGAAATTGAAGAAGCAAAAGGAAATATGGAAGTGATTATCGCCAAGCTACATGAAAAGTATGGAATGGAAAAAGAAGAGGCAAGAAATCGCCTGAATGATATCTATAAATCCATCAAACACTAATACACATTAAAACTCCCTGCCAATTTGGTGGGGAGTTGTCATTTATATTTAGGGATAACTTAAGGAGTATTCAATGAAAAATACCAAAACAATATTTAGAACGACAGCACTAGTGGCATCTTTTTCTTTACTAGTGTCTTGTTTTCACTCAGTGGAGAAAAAGGAATTTAATACGGATCTTTCCAAGCAAGATGTTATGCAACGATTAGACAATCAATATTATAAAGCTTATGGCCTACACGCAGACTTGCTAGCATCAGATTCCTTTGAAGAAGGAAGTGAAATATATAAAGAACTGCAAGAGGAAGTTAACGAAACAGACAATACTGAAGAATTTTATGAAGATGCAGCTTATGCAAATGCTTACTTCACTAAAGCAGTACAAAAAGCGGAATCAAAAAAGGAATTAGTGAAGCCGATTTTGGAAGCCCGAATTAATGCGGTAAGAGCGGGAGCGCAAGATTATGAAGACACCAGAGAAGCTCTAGAAGAAGTTGATGATGATGTAATTGCATTTTCGGAGAACTTTTCGAAAACTCTAAATCCTGAAACCTTTGCTGGTCTACAAAAAGATTACCTAAGTGTTGAGGCTGATGCCGTTAAGAGAACTCAACTAAATTTAGTATATAATGTTTTAGACCAAGTAGAAGAAAAGGATGCTGAAGATCTAGCTCCGAAGACTTATAACTCAACGATCCAGTCTCTTAAGACGGCTGAGAATGCAATTGCTAGAAATGTCAGAAACATGGATGCCTACAGTGATGAGGTATTGAGAGCGAAAAAATCTGCTGTTTTACTTCAGGATGTAATTGGGGTTATTACTTCAAAGGAATCGGATGTTGCTGAAGATGTGGCTCTAGATATTGTTAAAAAAGATCGCAAACTAATGGATTATAATTCTCGTATTTCTCAGATGGATGCTGAGTTAGAGAGTGCGAATACAGTGATGTCATCTCTTAGTATGGAAGTTGCCATGAATGAAAATACAATTTCCACATTAAAGTCAAAAGAAGCACGAGAAAAGCAGGTAAAAGAAGTAATTGCTAGTTTTTCTGATAAAGAGGCAAATGTAGTAACAAAAGGAAATGATGTTGTAATTCAAGTTACAGCGTTTAACTTTCCTTTTAATAGTAGCGAGTTGCCAAGTGGTGCAGATAAGCTAATCGCAAAAGTATCTGAGTCAGCGGAGAAACTAAAAGCAGACAAAGTTTTAGTTCAAGGACATGCTGACTCTACTGGTGATCAAGCATACAACGAGAAATTGAGTGAAAAACGTGCCGAAACGGTTGCCAAAGCTCTTAGGGATCAAACAGATATTTCTATTGATACCGAGGCAGTAGGTGAGCGAAGCCCAATTATCGGTAATGATATTAAAGATAAAAGGGCAATGAACCGCAGAGTTGATATTATCCTTAAGGATGTAATGGCTCTGTAGTATTAACATTTTTTTTCAACCTTGAAGGGAGCTGTAACAGGCTCCCTTCTCTTTTTTTGGCTTGAAGAACTGAAATCAGTCTCTTTGATACAAAATGAATCTAAGACGAAAAAGCATAGAGAGATGGGAGATTCAATTTTTTGCAAAGCTTAATATTAATTTTAAATTTGCGAACTTCATTGGGGATGGATCTAAGAAAAGTTAAAAAAGTCTCTATTTGTATTCCCTGTAAATTGAAATCTAATGCGGCCAAATCTCAATAATCTAAAAAATTCTCAGTATTGTGTGTTTCTACCGCTATTAAAAAGGCCAGTGATTACTAGTCTTAATTTATACTTTGGTTCTACTAAGTGAAGCTAAGAAAATTTTCTGAATCAGAACTAGTCTTCTAATAACTGTAGATCTATGTGAGCTTTGAAAAAGGATAAAGCCACAAAATTTCTAAAGAATTATATTGTTGAAAATTAATTGTGGGATTGAGGATTAAATCAATTCTTCTTAAAAATATTTCGCTCGCGGAGGCCTTCCCTTGGTCTAGGACTGTTGGATTCAACAAATTGTAATGGTGGTATGTAGACAGTCAGATCGAAAACACTGACAGATAGAATTTAAAATGGAAGACTTGGAAAGCTCCTTCTGACAATGTTTTATCGAATTTTTCCTAAAAATAAAAATCGAAGTTTTTTTCGTCATATATAAGTCATTCTTATGGAAAGAAGCTTATTATTATCTATGTTTCATTTGATTTGCTTTTATATAAACTAACTAAATTACTTAGTAAGCAAAATAAAATCTAGGGAGTCAAAAAAAGCCTCTTCGTAAAGAGGCTTTTTATATTTTAAAATAGTTTATCTAAGGACTACAACATGGGTCATTAGTTGCCTTAGGAAGCTGATGTCCACGTGAATAATGCCATTGTCACCATAGCCTTCACCCCACGAGTTTTGTACTCTGAGGCTAACGATACCACCATTAACATCGAACTCAGCCCCTACAATCACTAAAGCATGCCCACCGCGGATTTTTGGCTTTCTCGGATAGGGTCTAAGTGTAGAAAGACCAGAAGCTGCATCCATTGTTTGAAAGCTTTCACCAGTCATAGGGTTCTTAACCATACCTTCAGGGATTTGTAGAGAAATATAAACCGGCTTTCCTTCATCTAACTCTTCTTTTATTTTTTTTGAAAAAAGCTCTTCTTTCATATCCCTAACTTGGTAAGGGAAGCTTTCGTAATGAATATTTAAATTGTGATCAACGAGTTCAACTTCACTGTAATGATCTATTTGATCTTTATTGTATGGCTTGATCCTCCAAACTTCGCTTTTGGAAACCTGACTAAGAATAAAGTTTTGGTAAAACTCTTGAACGCTAATTTCTTTCCCACCAACCGGGATACTCACATGTAAATCATTAGTATAGAACTCTACTTTTGTTTCTACGTCTCTAAAAGCTGCTTCCCTTAGTTTTTCTCTTTGTTCTGCAATGTCTTTTCGTGCGGCAGCGACGGATTCAAACTTCCCATCATTTAACTCAGCAAATGGATTTCTTTTTTCGTTTTCCTCTAAAAGCCTATGGTGATACAGAGCCATATTTTTTAGCGCATTTAAAAATTTGTCTTTAAACATGGCTTTTTTGTAGGATTTAAAAGGTGCCCATTGCTTACTAGGTACACCTGTTCCTAATGACTTTGCGTAGGCCATAAAGTTTAGAAACATTCCACCTTGTTCAAAAAGCTCCTCATTTTCTTTTACCTGGCTTGTTAAAATTGTGCGCCTTACTTCATTAAGAATGTACATCGCATAAAAGTGTTCCACGGCAATTTTAAGATGGTCTTCTGAAATGTCTTTGTAGGCAGCTAGGGCCGGGTCTGTTTCGGCTTTGGATTTGAAGTACTTCATTAAAAGTTCGATATAAGCGATTGAAGCATAAGCCCAGCAGCTACCAAGACGGCATTGATCCTTAACACCAATGATATCTATCATCGAATCATATTCTCTTTTATCGGTGAAGTTCTTGTCTCTTTCTCGAAAGACTTTAATGTTGTGTACTAGAACTGCTCGGATATGATCTAAGCCAACAGTAAAGCCAGCGGTTTCAAAAATTTCTTTTGAATCAGAGATAGCGTTGCTAATTTCTGTTCGAGGATACTTAAGGTCTTGTACATAGGGGCTTTGAAAAAGCAATTCTTCAATGAGTTGTTTAGGTGCAGAGGTTTTCAGGGAGCTAAAAATAAACTGAGCTATATTTTCTGGTGAATTGATTTTTTCAGCTTCCTTCACGAGAACATCTGAACTTGGTCCTAAGAGATCTAGGAGACTCTTTTTCGTCGTAGCACTGATCTTACATTTATGCGCAGGAATAAACTCTGCCAGAGCAAAGGCTCTTGTTGAACCGAGTAATATTAAAGTTAAAAGCAAAAACAACTTCATGCTAGAAAGCTTGCAATTCTTCAAAATAGACCCCCATTAAAAAGTGTGACTGTTTTTCTCATTATTTCGAATACTTAGGTAAATTATTTTGCTTTTTTGAAAAATTAACTGGTGAAAAAAGCTGTGTATTTCAAGTTTTTAGGGGGATTAATGCTTGTGCCATTAGAAGTATTCTGAGTTTTGATTTAGTAAATATTTTTGGAATTCTTTCAAAGAACAAGGGGATTAATCTGAGATTATGCAAACATCTTGCGCATTTTTTGCTATATCCTTCCATTTTCCAACGAAAACTCAGAAGTCTTTTGACTTATTCCTACACAAGCCTTAAAAAATTGCTTCATCGATTTATCGAGACGGCCAGATAGCTCAGTCGGTAGAGCAGAGGACTGAAAATCCTCGTGTCGGGGGTTCGATTCCCTCTCTGGCCACCACTTAATAAAGAAACTTAGCCTTTAAAGCTAAGTTTTTTTTGCCCAAAATTAGAAATTCAGAATGGCCAGAGAGGGAATCGAAGTGAGCAAGCGGCCTTGTCAGACGTATACGTTTGATAAGGCAAGTCAGCCACGACGGCTGACTTAGCGAGTGAGGCGGCAGTCTGCAGGAAAAGGCAGGAGCCTTTTCCGAAAAGACATTCCCGATTCGTGTAGTACTTAATAAAGAAACTTAGCCTTTAAAGCTAAGTTTTTTTTTACCCAAAATTAGAAATTCAGAATGGCCAGACAGGGAATCGAAGTGAGCAAGCGGCCCTGTCAGACGTATACGTTTGATAAGTGCATGTTTAGTTCCACGTTTGACATTATGAATGAGCCGGCGGACTCTTAGATCCTGGAATAGTAGTCCAAAAACCTGAAAAAAACTCACCAACTAGCAGTAATTTCCATCTCACCCATGGCATGTGTCTTGCCTATATTAATTTCGAAAACAAAAAAAGGGGAAAGCATTTGTTGTAAAAGAGAGAGTATCAGGCTACGCAGGAAAAGTTGCTGGTGGTGAGGGGCATCAGTTTTATGTGCCAGAAGGCACACCATTAAACGATATTTTTGAAGAAATAAAATTTTAGGGATAAGTATGAGTACAGACAATTGGCAAAGAACGATTTTGGATGCAAAATTAAAGTTAAAGCAAAAAGATTTCGACGCTGCAGAAGCATTATTATTACCGGCAACAAAATCCAATAATGTTTCGCTTCAAGCTTCAGCCAAACGAGTTTTGGCTGAACTGAAGGGTTTTCAAGATGATATGAGGTCAGCTCTTGAAATCTTGATGTCATTGCCGAGTGAAGAGCTTGAAGTTAGTGATTTTGTTAAACAGCTTGAACTATGTCGTAAGCTTAATGATGATAAAGTATTGAATGAAGTCCTAGCTGAATTCGAGCAATACACAAAAACTACTTTGAAGGACGATCATCAAAAAATTAGTACTGCTTTTGCTATTCTCGAAGAACATATTAGATTGGGTAATGTTGAAAAGTCGAAAGATTATTTTGAAAGCCTAACGGAGAAATATAGAGACTTGGGTGTTTATGATAATCACTTTGTTAGTACTCGTGGATATCCTTTTTTGTACAGCTTCTTGTTACTAGCCAAATCGTATTTTGATGCTTTTTCTTTGCAAGATTTTAAACCATGGCTGGACCAGTTCAGTAGTTCCTTAGATGACTTTGGTAAAACTGAGCTAGCAAGTTTTGTGAAGAATGAATTGAAGGACTAGATATTCAAAAAATTAAGCAGCCCTGCAAAAGCTTGTAGTCTGAGCTAGTGCAATTTAAATTCCATTTCAAGAGTTAATATTGCCTATACATAGCGATATGTAAGGAAGTACTGCCTAGATATGTTTATAATTTTCACTGCTGTATAGAAAATTTAAGTTGTCGTGTAAAGTCAGTTAATCACTAATATCTTCTCCAACCATAAACAAATCTAGGTTCATACAAAAAATTTCTTCGCTCGGAGCAGCTCCGCTAACAGATTGACTTTCTTCAATTAGGTTTAAAATCATTTTTCGAATTTTAATGGCAGTGTCTTTATCTATGATACTTGGTGCGGTAAAAAAGACTTCGGACTCTTTTGGCTTTCCCTGCTCCATTCTTTTAATGGCTTGTATTCGCCAGTTTTGGTGATGACGATTTACGAGGGGGGAGTCAGATGGAATATGTGTACTGGTGCCTTTCCAAGAATAAGCTTCGCTGGTTTTCTCGATAAGGTCATGTTCTTGCAAGAACATAAGTGCTGTATTCACTTTGTCTAAAGGAAGCTGAAGTTTTTTAGAGATGCTTTCAGGGCTTGAAAAATTTTGATTGTTAACAAGTAAACGAATGGCAACCATATACCAGTTTGCGTAGTAGAAGGCCTTGGCCTTGTCATCTAGTTCCTTTTTTTGTGAAACGCGGCTACGTATTTCTGATAACTGTTCTCGCAACTTGTTCAACTTAGTTAGGTGGTAATCCTCTAACTGCTTGCTTCCAGCTCGGTCTACTTGGACCATTTCTAAAAAATATTCCTCTTCGATACTTGATAGCCCCAGCTCTCTGGTCGTCGCTAATGCTTGCTCCATGGAAAAGGATCTAGTTCCTCCCAGAACCTGACTAATAATCACAGGAGAAACTGAAATCGCTTTTGCAAGCTGGGCAGAAAAGCCTCTGCCTTGCTTTGGAAGGGCAGAAATATAAGCCTTCAAATAGTCTCTGTAATCGGTGAAATCGCTAATGTTCAACTCTAAGCCCTCAAAATTATTAGATTTTATATATATTAGCATAATTGCTAATAAAATGCTTAATAAATAGCAATCTTTATATGGAATGATGCGTAATAATACCGCATTATCTGCCTCGTAGACAGGAGGCAAAAATGAAAAACTTAATTCAAATCACCCAAATCGTACTTTTAGGATCATTCGCTTGGATTCTCAATTTTCAGGTTCTTTCGGCTAAGACAGAACTAAAAGCAGAAAGCCTAACTAAAATTGCGCAGGCTCATATTCAGCAGAGCCAGCCAAAACGTAGTGCAGAGTTTTTAGCTTATTCGAAACAAATAGAGAGTTTGTATCAGTGGATCGACGAGCAAAAGAAATTAGATTTAGAAATTTTGAATGAACAGCAAATCTTTATCGCTGATCAAAAGGACTAAAAAGTAATTATTACTTGGGCTGTCTAACGTTTTTCGGAGCAGCCTTCTGTCTTGGGCTCAAACTACATTTAAAAGCAGTAAAAACAGTTCTTTAGGGGAACATTTTTTGAAAAGGATAATATAGATGGAAAAGTTTAAAAAACTTAATTTAAAACAAATGGGATTAAGCTTGGTTGTGGGACTAAGTTTGGTAACGGGGAGTGTTGCCTGTAAGGATAAAAACACCCCGTCACTTTCCAATGAAAAATTAGTGGTAGATAACCCAGAAGGACCATCAGAGTCTGGCGGGGCAATTATAAACGATCTAAAGGCAAAAGGTCTCTATGATATGTTTAATGAACATATTGCGGAAATGGATCGTAACGCTCATGTTTACATGTCGGATTTAAATGCTGTTTTCGAATTCTTAATCCTAACTGAAAACGAAGGAAAAGAAGAATTTGAGAAAATTAAGGAAGAACCGCTATTTATTCAAATTTCTGAATCAAAAGAGTTTAATAAAGTTTTAAACCCTGAAATACTCTTAGAGATCGCCAAAGACTTAGATGGCGGCAAAAAAATGCAAGCAGCACTGGAACGATTGGACCAAGCTAAGGTATTGGTTCACGAATCATGTAAGGCGAAAGAATATATTGAAGGCAAATATGTTTTAGTTGAAAAAGATGCCAGCGCTGATTACGAGGATCAAATTTGTTTTAGTGCCACTCGGATATTGGCAAAAACTTCTATTTCAAATTTACCAGTAACATTACGTTCTCTTTTTATGCACGAATTAACTCATAAAGCAGGGATAAAAGATGAGAAAAAAGCACAGGCTATTGAGGCTTTGTTTTGGTTCTTAAGTGTTAACGGAGTGGAAAAATATTTCTGGAATCTAAGTTCGGTTGATAATAACTTTAATGCCGTTACTAAGTACTTTCAAAATATTCTAGAGAAGGTCGAAGATTTAAAATCAAAAAAAGACACATTGAAGAGCAAATACATACAAAAAGTAGAGGCCAATCCCTTTATGAAAGCGCTTAGTGCGACAGATAATGTGGAAGTTCAAGAATCAGGTTTGAAAAATATTTGGCTTAAAGCTTGGCAATCAACCTATGATAGCAATTGGGAACATAAAGTTAGTATTGATGAAGCAGCTAATTCTATGCTCCTACATAGAGTGCGTTTTGATAGGAGGGAAAAGCCAGATTTACCAGAAACTCTACTTTCATTATACGAAATTCAAAAAAAGCTTTATGAAAGAAATAAAGAGTTTCTTGAATATGAGCTATATGAGCTGAGCCTAAAGGAGGGAGAGTCTTTTGAGAAGTTGTTAGGGAACCCAAAATTAGAACAGATTTTAGACTCTACTCTCTTTAACAATGAAATCAGAAGTTCTGAAAGAAATTTGATGAAAGCTTTTCAATCAGTTTTCAAAGACCTCTACTATCTATTTTTTTGGAGTACTAAAGGCTCTTGGCCTAGTGAGTATGATAATTTTGTTAATGGCGATAAATTTGAATTTTGTAATTATATTAAGTTCAGGGCTGAAGATAGATTCATTTACTCCGAAGACCAGACTTATAAGATCTGTTCTGATCTATTTTTAGATGAAGTTGAGATGTCGGAAGAAGGTGTTACAGCTGCATTGAGATGGTTAGTTCCTTACTCTCAGGCAATTTTCACTGAAATATTCACAAAAATAAGACTTAGAATTCATAACCGTCAGGTTTTCGAATGCTCTACCTATTCTCAATCAAGATGCGAAGATGTAATAAGTGGTGATAAAAAGGATGATGAATTCTACCACCTAGTAGAAGGCCTAAAATCCTTAAAGCGTAAACCATCGTATGAAAAGGTAGTTTCAGTATTTCAGAACAATTTAAAATGGGCTATCGAATACTACAAAGCCACTTACGTTGAAAACAGAGGGGGAAAGAATGAGTAAGCTTTCAAGCCTTTATCAAAAAATCAACGGTCAAAAATTTGGGAATTGTAAATTAATAAAATTAAATGGTGTTAAAATGAAAAAAGTAAGTTCAATTAAAAATATAAGTTTAAGTGTTTTATTATCAATCAGTGTTTTAGGAATAACAGCCTGTAAGGATAGCAACTCACCCTCGATACAATCCGATAATATTGTAACCGATCAAGCACAAGGACCATCAGAATCTGGTGGTGGTGATCCAAGTAAAATTAAGATGGATGGAATGTATAAACTTCTTGAATCGTCCTTTGTATCGGCTCATATAAATGCCAGATCCTATGTGCAAGCTTATAAAGAATTATTTGCAGTATTTTATCTTTTAAGAGATCGAGTAGAAGACAGTCCTTTGATGGAAATGATTAACGAATCTCCTAAGATGGCAGAGTTTATCAATATGGACTTAATACTGAAAACTGGTTTGGCTTTAGAGGGAGGTAAAAAATTAGAAGAGGCTCTTGCTGAACTAGAAACTCCTTTAATTTTACGAGATAAACCTTGTACCGATAAATATGCTGATCCCGAGAATGCAGAAAAATCTGCAAGTGCGACTCATGAAGGAAGGATCTGTTTTAGTTTAATGAAGTTTGCAAAAACCACAGAGCTTAATCAAGTTGATGCTGTGGCAAGGTCTATGTTAATGCATGAACTTGCACATAAAGCCGGTATAACTGACGAAAAACAGGCACAAAGCATAGAAGCATTATTTTGGTTGTTAGGAAAACAGGTAGGCTTTGATACAGTAACATCTGAAAATATTCTTTATAAACTTAGGTCACCTTTGTGGGATTTAGAAACTAGTATTCGAAAATTAGAACATGGAATATCAGAATATTTAGATGACAAAGCTTATTGGCAAGAAGATTTAAATCAAGATCGTTTTTTTGTTGCTATGAATGCTTTGAGAAATCCAAAAGAGCCTTTAGATAAAGTAAAAGAGCTTTGGAGATCTGCTTGGATAGATACTTATGCTCATGGAGTAGAAGGGCATTTGAATATGGATTTGGAAAAGCTTTTAAGTGCCTTCACTCAGAGAGAACAAAAACCTGTTCATATGCTTTATTCAATGGATAATATACCTAGCCCGATCATAAAATATTTAACTCTAAAGAACAGAGATTTTGATGATATTTTACGTGATCTTGAGGCCATTGAGATGAGAAACCCTTATCGTCTAACGAATGAAATAACATCTGATCTAAGTGAGGCACTTAACTTTTATTCATTTCTGCATGAAGATGAATTTAAATTCCAGTTTTCTCAGTGGAATCGAGATTCTCTGAATGGTATTTCACAATTTATGTCGTCATTTGATAGATTGGTAAGGAATAACCCTCAGTTTGATAATGATTTCTACAACACGAAAAAGTATTTAAAAGAAGATGTGATAGATATTTGCGCTTATCTTATGGAAGATGGTGATCCTAGCGATTTCTACAAGAATTTAGTGAATGACTTTTGTGACAATTTTGCACTTCAAAAGGGTGTAGAACACTCTAAAGAGTCGATGGTTAATCTAGCTCCCAAAGTCGCCCAATATTTATTACCTATTCTGAGAGAGGAAGCTTCACGAATTAGTAATGAAATTAGAAATGTAGAGATTTATAAGTGTGCTTTTTTGGGTGAAGAGGAATGTGAGTTTTATGATGATCCAGAATTTGACTACTCAGAGGAAGCTCTACTCGCTAATAAACACTATAAGGCCTTAAGGAAATTGAAGAAAGCTCCTTCCCTAGGAATGGTCCATTTTAAATACAAAGATGACCTCGCAAAGGCACTAGAAGATTACGAAAAACTACCAGAGAATTTACCAACTACTGAACAAGTTAAATAATTGATGAGTCGTATTTCAATAAAATATTAGAACCCAAAGGGGGAGTTCCCCCCCCCCTTTTTTTTTAAATCAGGAAAATAAGATGAGAAAAATAATTAGTATATTACTAAGTTTGGTCTCTATGAGCGCATTCGCAAATCCAGAGTCTCCACATATAGAGCCTTTTAAAGAAGTAAGTTATTTGGATGTAATTCAGTTTGAACGAAGCGAAGACATTATACATAAGGGAAATGAGGAGCTCTTTTTTGTTTCTGGTGAGCTGAGCTTAGGCTCTTTGGACGAGAACACAGAAACAATGAATTTTGATGCTAAAAGTTTAACTACTAGCTTTTGCGAAATGCATTTATTTGAGCCTTCAGATGATGAATACAAGATTGCTAATAATGCAACTGCCAGAGTGATTAGTTCCGGGACTGATTCTAGTGGTACTGCTCGTTTGATTCTTCGAATTGGTTTTAACGACTATGTATTAAAATGTGGTCAGCTTACTAGAGCTTGTAAGCGAGAATATCATGAGGTATGTAAAATGCCGCATATCGATCGTTTGAGTTCTAAAATTGAGCATGGATTGCTTCGCCTCACGCTTGGAGCAAACTCAGGTGTCATTGAATAAAACCAAGCAAGGAGAAACGAATGCAAGTATCACTACAACATATTCACATTGTGACAGAAAACAAGTTTCAACTTGCAAAGTGGTATTGCGACAATCTTGGCTTTGAAGTTTTAGGAGACATTGAAGCTATGGGTGAAAGTGAAGGGCCGATTTTTATTTCTGGTGATGGAGGTAAAACGGCTCTCTCCTTATTCAATAAAAAAGCGCGGCACAAAGTGATTGGCACAAACTGTATTCCTGCTTTTGAATTAGAGCCTGAGGATTTCATTCGTTTGTATACAATATTTAAAGACAATGAAAACAATTTAGAAATTTTTGATCACTATCTGTTTTTAAGCTTTTATGCAGAAGACCCAGATGGATCAAAACTAGAATTCACAAGCTTAAAGCACGAAGAGTTAAGAAGTCTTTTAAATCAAAGAAATTTTACTTATAAAAAAATAAATCCCGCCAGTCTTAAGGATTAATTTTTCGTATAGATTAATACCATTACAGTAGATTACCGATAAAAGTCTTAGAAAGATAAGAGATCGACTGTATGTGGAATGAAAAAGCTTTTTCTTTAATTGAATTAATGGTTACGGTTGCCATAATTGGTGTACTCGCAGGGATGGCTGTGCCGAACTATTCACTCACTGTTCATAGAACGAGAGTGAAGTTAACCATTTCCCAAATGATCCAATTACGCAATGGTATTATCGGCCTAAGAGAAATCGAAAATGACATATTAAGTGGAATTACAGGGACAGGTTGTACCTATTGTAGCTTTGCAAGCGTTGGAACCAATGCGAATTCTTGGTCTCCAGACGCCACCGCAATTGCTCGCTTTAATCGTGCAGGATTTTCTGGTGCCCAGAGAGATGCTTGGGGAAACTATTTAATTCTAAATGAAAACGAAAGAGAATACGCCGACTGTAGACAAGACATGATTACTTCAGTCGGGGGAAATGGTATTTGGGATGGAACAGGTACCATGACGGTTTTCGACTTTGCAGTGGTTGATGATATCATGCTACTAGTCCCATTTAAGACCAATATGCCTGGCTGTACTGAAATCAAAAATGTTCTTGTTGGTCCCCAAGCTTTTGATTTACCAAACTAGCTTATTTTTAGAAATAGTATGTACATTGTATCTAAGGCTTGTATTCAAAGATCGGCTTCCAAACGAAATTTAATTATTTTAGCAATCTGAGCGTTCAAATCGAATCTAATCCATCTAGAGGCCTTGAAAATAAGAAACAAATTATAGACTGAGTAGAAATCTCCTATTTCTTATGCTAAATCTAGCCTCCTTGGATGAGGTAAGAATGTCTGAAAAAATTGATCTTAAAGCTCGACTAAAAGAGAACCCTTTTATTTTAGCGCCCATGGCTGGAATAACTGACAACGCGTTTCGAAATTTTGCGAGTGAAATGTCTTCCAGTGTTGTAGTGAGCGAGTTGGTTTCTGCTTCTGGTTTGCATTATGGAAGTCAGCAGACTTTAAAGTTAATGAAGTTTGAGGAGATGCAAAGGCCTGTTGGAATTCAACTTTTCGGAGAGACTCCTGAGATCATCGCTAAGGGAGCAAAGTTTGTTCAAGAACAAGGGGCTGACTTTGTTGATTTAAACTTTGGGTGTCCTGTAAATAAAGTTGTTAAAAAAGGTGCTGGTTCTGCTGTGTTAAAAGACATGGTTCAACTTCGCGATATTTTGAGGTCAGTGGTTGCCGCCATCGACATTCCTTTGACCATTAAAATTAGAACTGGTTGGACCTTTGAATCCAGAAATGCAGTTGAAGTTTGCCAAGTTGCCCATGATGAGGGAGTTGCTTGGGTAGCGATTCATGGTCGAGACAGAAAACAGGCTTATACAGGCCAAGCGGATTGGGATTATATCGCCGAAGTAAAAGCAAAATCGAAACTACCCATCATCGGAAACGGTGATGTTCTTAGTGCGGTAGGAGCAAATAAGCGCCTCCAGGAAACAGGAGTTGATGGTGTTATGATTGGCCGCGGAGCCTTGAAAAACCCTTATATTTTTCAAGAGTCCTTGGCTTTGTATAAAGGATTAAGTTTTGATCCTGAAGACCGTGATTATATGAAAGCCTTTCAACGATTGAGGTATTACCTAGAAAGAGATTGCGATGAGAGAATCCTTAAAATTCAGGTAAGAAAATTTGCGTCTTGGTTCTCGGCTGGCTACCCAGGTTCAGCGAAATTTAGAAAAAGTCTCTTTCAAACCCAAACGGTGGATGAGGCGATGGATCTGGTGAATGACTTCTACAATTCTATCAAAGGTGTCTTGCAAGAAGACACATCAGGAGACGGTTTCCTAATGGGTGGTCACGGGTGAAATACCCCCTTTTAAGTGGATTTATGATTGCTGCGGTATTTGTCTTTGCTACAAATGCTTATGCCGTAAAGTGTAATACTGTATTGTCGAAGTACAAAATATATCAAACTGAAAGTTTCCCTATTCCTTCTAAGATTTCTAATCAGGCTCATGCATTGAAAAGAACAGGCTGGTTGAATCATAAAATTCCCAAGCACAAAGCGGAAAGTGTTTGGCAACACACAAAAAAGTTTGAGAAAGCTACCTTAATTTTATTTAGCAAAGCGAAAGAAGCAACACGAAACAGGGCTGGCTTAGTTGCATTGGTTCATGATTTAGGGGAAGTAATTGCTGGAGATTTCACCCCGTTTGATAATATCACTAAAGAAGAGAAGTATCAGTTGGAGAAAAAAGCGATAGAAAGCTTGGCTCCACAGTTTGGTGCAAACCAGGATCGACTTTTAGAGCTTTGGCTCGAGTACGATTTACAGACCTCAGAAATTTCTCCTTATCTAAAAGATTTGGATAAAATCGATGCCGCGATTCAGGCAATGGTATACTTGAAACAAGGCTACAAAGTGGAATCCTTCTTGGATTATGCAAAACAAGTGATTAAAACCCCCGAGTTAAGGCGAGTTTATGATTATATACTCACGGAATTTTCTCGTGATAGAAACATTAGCCCCTATAAGGTCTATTATAAAGCTCTAGAGGACATTTCTGTTCAATTTAGTGCTTTTTGAAAGCTTCTGTCATAGGCAAATCCAAATCATTTCCTAAATAAAGAAGCCTCTTACTGCCAAAAGCTCTTTAAACCGGGTTTTTCTTTCTAAATAGCGTCTCTGAAGAACATTTTCTTTTCCCTTATTTGTAAACTACTGTATATTCGAGGCTCAAATTTATTAGGAGATAAAATGAATATTCGCAATATCGCAATTATTGCCCACGTTGACCATGGTAAAACCACTCTTATTGACCAGTTATTAAAACAAAGCGGATTATTCCGTGATAACGAGCATACCGAAGATCGTATGATGGATTCTATGGATCTTGAGAAAGAGCGTGGTATCACTATCTCCGCAAAAAATGCTTCTTTTACTTATCGCGATACAAAAGTGAATATTATCGATACCCCAGGTCACAGTGACTTCGGTGGAGAAGTTGAGCGTATTTTGAATATGGTGGACGGTGCGATCGTTTTAGTGGATTCCTCTGAGGGTCCATTACCACAAACACGATTCGTGCTTTCAAAAGCTTTAGAGCAAGACATTAAAGTAATTGTGTGTGTTAACAAAATTGACCGTCCAGATAGACGTATTGACGAAGTACTTGACGAAATGTTTGACCTTTTCATCGATGTTGATGCAACGGATGAGCAGGCAGATTTCGAAACATTATATGCTGTTGGACGTGATGGTTGGGCTACTACAAATCCTGACGAAAAAACAGATGATTTGAAGGTTATGTTTGATTGGATTATCGATAAGCTTCCTGAGCCTCGTGTAACTCCAGAAAAGCCACTTCAACTTCGTGTTACTAATATTGATTATTCTGAGTATGTTGGCCGTTTGGCATTAGGACGTATTCAGTCGGGTAGCATCTCAAAAGGTCAGGATGTTACGTTGATGCAAAAAAATAAAAACGTAAATTTCCGCGTTTCTGCTTTGTATACTTTTGATGGAATGAAGCAAGTTCCTGTTGAAAAATTAGAAGCAGGAGACGTTGGTGTAATTGCAGGTATGGAAGACGTTGAGATTGGTGACACCATTGCTGATCGTGAAACTCCGGTGGCTCTTGAGCGTATCGAAGTAGAAGAGCCTACGGTATCCATGGTATTCTCTGTAAACGACGGGCCTTTTGCTGGTTTAGAGGGAAAGAAAGTTACTTCAAGAAACATTAAAGACCGTCTTGAAAAAGAACTTCTTCATAATGTTGCGATTAAAGTGGAAGAAACTGATACTAACGATGCTTTCCGTGTGATGGGTCGTGGTGAATTACAAATGGCTGTAATTATCGAGCAAATGCGCCGTGAGGGTTTTGAGTTACTAGTTAGTAAACCACAAGTAATCATCAAGAACATTGATGGTGTTAAGTCAGAGCCAACAGAAATGGTAACTATCGACGTTCCAGAAGAGCACGTTGGTGTTGTAACTGAAAAATTAGGTATGAGAAAAGGTGTTATGCAAGACATGAGCAACAAAGGCTCTGGTCGATCTCGTGTTAAGTTTTTAATTCCGTCTCGTGGTTTGATTGGATACCGTTCAGAGTTTTTAACAGACACTCGTGGTACAGGTTTGATGAGTTCTGAGTTTGCTGGTTGGGCTCCTTATGCGGGTGATATTTCAACTCGTCGTAATGGTATCATGGTTGCAGACCGTAAGGGTGGTGTAACCTCTTATGCTCTTGCTGCTCTAGAGCCTCGCGGTAGACTGTTTGTATACCCTGGTGTTGAAGTATACCAAGGTATGGTTATTGGTGAGCATTCTAAAGAATCAAATTTAGAAGTAAATCCATGTAAAGAGAAAAAACTAACTAACGTACGTGCCTCTGGTACTGATGACGCAGTTCGTTTGTCTCCAGTTAAACCGATGAGTCTTGAATATGCTATGGAGTGGATCACTGACGAAGAATTAGTTGAAGTAACTCCTGAAAATATTAGAATCAGATGTAGAGAATTGGATCCTAATAAACGAAAGAGAAAATAGTGTCTAAAAACATCATCGAAGCTCGCAGTCTGGTAAAATATTTTGGAAGTCAGGCGGTAATCAACGGAGTCCACTTGGAGATTCCAGAAGGCGAGAGCTTCGTGGTGCTAGGATCAAAAGGGGCAGGTAAGACCACTCTCTTAGGCTTACTTGCCAATTTCATAACTCCCAGTGCGGGAGATCTTTTTATACAAGGTCAAAATACAAAAGTGGTTGGCGAGGCAGTTCGTAAGAAGCTTGGCTACATCATGGACAAAGATTTATTTGATCAGCAATTAAATGTAGAAGAAAACTTATGGATTTATGCTCGATATATGGGGCTTAGCTCTTCTGAGGCTAGGAAGCGTATTGTTGAATGTATGCGTTTTTTCGAAATCGCTGACTATCAAGAATCTAGTATTGAGAGCTTGAACACTTTTGAAAAAAGATGTCTTAGAGCTTGTCGGGCTATTCTTCATAAACCAAAACTGATCATCGTTGATGAACTTCTTTCTGGTCTAGGGCTTTTAGAGCAAAACTTTTTAACAGATCGATTGTTGGATTTAAAGAAACAAGGCTTAAGCATTATTTTTAGTACCGACTCAATGATGGAAGCTGATCGCCTGGCCGATCGAGTAGGTATATTATCAGCAGGAAAACTATTGCTAGAGGGAAGTCCAAGTAAAATCATCGAAAACGAGATTGGTTTTGAGGTGGTTGAATTTGATTGTCGCGAAGACGAAGTTGAGTATTTGGTCTCTAAAATTTCTAGCTCTTATGAATATAGAAATCGTGGTACGAAGATTTATGTTTACATCCGTAGTGGGCAAGATAGTCGCAATGTTTTAGATATGATTTCTGGTGAAGAGATGTCTTTGCGAAGAGCCAGATTGAGTGATGTTGTTACCAAACTAGAGTTATCACATTAACATACTGATAGGGGGGGAGTTTGAGTTTACAGGCAGTCAAACCTATTTTTCGTTTAAGTGCTTTTAGTACAAAGGCCTTTACTAGTTTAGAAAAAAACTTTCATATTTTTTTACAGCGTTGGTTCCTAAATTCTTTTGAGATCGTGGTTCAGCCAATCCTTTATTTTGTGGCCTTTGGCTTTGGCCTACAAAAGTGGATCGGTAGTATTGATGGTCAGGATTATCCATCTTATGTTCTCACTGGAATTTTGATGGCCACCTCAATGTCGACCAGTATTTACGAGTCTGCTCAAGGTGTTTATCAACGTTATTTTACCGGAGACTTGTACCTTTTGTTAAAGACTTGCCCGGTTCGCTTTGAGCATATGTTGTTTGGCGAGTTTTTGTGGAGTATTTTTCGTGCGACCTTAGCATTTTCTATGCTTTTAATAATCGGAAGTTCCCTAGACTTGATAGCTGTAACTGATTTTTTACCTTTGATAGCTATTTGTATTTGGCTATCTATCTTTTTTTCCAGCTTGGGACTCTTGTTAAGTTCCTTGGTCAGGTCGTATTCTCAAGTTTATCAATATCTACCTTTAATTGTGATTCCACAGTTTCTTTTTTGTGGTGTGTTTTTTCCAATAGAAAGACTTCCAGAAACTCTTGCTAGGTTTGTTGCGGTTCTACCGGTAAGTATAGCGGTGGACTGGGCTCGAAAAGCTAGTTTTATGGATGAAAGTGTATTGTCATTTTCCTATGTTTTTCTCTATCTATTGTTGAGCTTTTTTATGTTCAATTTTGCCAGCAAGAGAATTGGGGAAACTTTGAATAAAAAGTCTGAGGTGATGAAGTGAAAGTTTTAGTAACTGGGGCAACTGGTTTTTTAGGTGGGGCACTTTGTAAGGCTTTGGTTAAAAAAAACTATGAAGTCTATGCCTTAAAACGTTCAAATAGCGACACAGAAATGTTAGATGATCTATCGATTCAATATGTAGCAGGAGATGTAACTAATCGTGAGTCTGTTTTTAAAGCTATAGAGGGAATGGATCTTGTTTTTCACCTTGCTGGCCTCATAGCTTATGAGCCGAGTAAAAGAGCATTGATGGATAAGGTGAATGTTGAAGGGACTAAAAACGTCGTAGATGCTTGTGTTGAGTTTAAAGTGAAGCAACTTATGTATGTTAGTTCTGTGGTTGCTATTGGCGCAAGTTTTGATGGTGAACCATTAAATGAGGAAAGTGAGTGGAATATCAATCACTTAAATCTTGGTTACTTTGATACAAAAAAAGAGGCAGAGGAGCTTGTTGTAAGTGCCGTTACAAACCACGGTTTAAAAGCATACATAGTTAATCCTTCAACAATCTACGGACCGGGAGATGCTAAAAAAGGCTCTAGGTCCACGCAGAAGAAAGTGGCTCAGGGAAAGTTTCCTATATATCCTCCTGGTGGTGTAAATGTTGTTTCTGTGGATGATGTGGTTGAGGGAATGTTTCTCGCCTTAGAAAAAGGTCAGCCGGGGAGAAGGTATATTCTAGCCGGTGAAAATATCACCTTAAAAAAACTTTTCGAAATCATTGCTAGTGAGGCCGGAGTTCCAGCGCCGAAGTATCCATTACCTAAAGCTTTGATGGGAAGTTTAGGGAAAATAGGAGATATGGCCAACCGCTTTGGTTTTTCATTTCCATTAAACTCCGAAAACGCTTGGACAGCTCAACTTTATCACTGGTTTGATAATTCAAGAGCGAAACAGGAGTTAGGTTTCCAGCCGAAGAGTGCTCAATATGCAATTCATCAATCTATCGAGTGGATGAAGGAAAAGGGGCTTCTCTAAGGAGAGGCTTGTTTTTTTAGTTAGAGTTAGTCCGAGAATTCAAAGCAATAAAATCAATTAAAGACAGGTTCTATTTGTTTTCCAGTTCTGTTCTAGGATTGGCACAAGTATGTTTTTAAGTATGCAACAGACTAATGGTGGTAGGCCTTAATCCATACCAATCAATTTGATTGCTAGAATGGTAGGATTTGCCTAGACAAAAGTATTCTAGCTCTTGGGTAGAGCTCTTCTTATTCAACTAAGTAAAAAATCAAATATATTATATACTTAGGAGAATTGCGACATGGATAGATCTAGCCTACTTGGAATCATCATCGCCTTTGGTGGAATTGCTTTAGGAAACTTTTTAGAAGGTGGCCATTTTGGTGCATTGATTCAACTTACTGCTGCCATCATTGTTTTCGGCGGTACCTTGGGAGCAACTCTTCTAAACTCGACAACAAGAGATCTACGAGCCGCGAAAAAGATGCTACGTTATGCATTTCGTGATGATCATGTACCGAGCAAAGCAAAGTTAATTGAAGAAATCGTGTCTTTATCTGTTGTTGCGGCAAAAGAGGGGCCTGTAGCTCTTGAAAAGAAACTGGGAGCTTTAAGTCATCCTTATATGAAAACCGTTTTTCGTTTTGTGGTTGATGGAATCGATCCTTCTCAGATGAAAGAAATCATGGAAGATCAAATTAGTATCGAAGAGGAGCAAAAGCTCGCAGGAGCAAAGGTTTTTGCAGACGCTGGAGCTTATGCACCAACTATTGGTATTTTGGGTGCGGTCTTAGGATTAATTCACATCATGGCAAACTTAACTGACACCAGTTCGTTGGGATCAGGTATAGCCGTTGCTTTTGTTGCCACTATATATGGAGTGGCTTCGGCTAACTTATTATTTCTTCCCATATCCAATAAAATTAAACGCAAGGTCTATGAAGAGTCTAATATTCAAGAGCTAATTCTTGCAGGAGCACTTGGGGTAACTAGAGGAATATATCCAAGTTTACTACGAGAAAAGTTATTTGCTTTTCGAGCTGGAGAACAAATTGCGTAAGCGAAAGCATTTAGAAGAATCTGAGAATCACGAACGTTGGTTAGTCTCTTACGCAGACTTTATTACACTTTTGTTTGCCTTTTTTGTTGTTATGTACGCCATTGGTCAACAAGACATTCGCAAGGCTGAGCAGTTTCAAAAAAATGTTCGCAAGCAATTTAAAGTTTTAGTGGCTAAGGTAAAATCAGGTGGAGCAGGTTCTTCAGGAGCGGGGGGCGCGAGTGGCTTAGCCAATCCAAATGCAGGTCCTCAGGAACTCGGCGGTGCGATTAATAGTTTTTTAGAAGGTGAGATGTCAGAACGTGAAAGAACTGAGGCCATCGAAAGTTTAAGAGCTGATCCTGATGGTGTGCGAATGAGTCTTCTTAGTTCCAATTACTTCAACGAAGGCTCCTTGAAAATTAGGACAGAAGCTCTTCCTGCATTACTAAAGATTGGTAAAGTGCTGGAAAACAGTAATCGTACGGTGATCGTTGAAGGTCATTCAAGTTCTACCAAAGATGGTTTCGGCAAAAATGCTTGGGATGTTGCCGCTATTCGGGCAAACCAAATTTTAAAATACTTTGTTAAAAACCACGGAGTTGCTGAAAATAAAATTCTGAGTGTAAGTTATGGAAGAACTCGTCCGGTTGTGGATGCTCAAGATAAGAAAAATGATCGCATCGAAATATTTATTTTAACTAAAGACCTACAGCTGTGAAGGGATTGGATTTTTCCTAAAAGCAAAGAGTTCTTAGTAAATTTGTCGACCCGTTTTTAAAAGACGATTTAAAAAACATAATATTTAAAAATCGATTATTGAAAATCAGCGGAAAGGAATTTTTTCCCAAAGTTTCAAATCAAGACTTCCTAGCTTTAAAATAATATTTAGCTGTTTTTGCGCTTTTAGAATCAGTCTTTCCATCAACTCAATGCGACCGTGATTTAAACTGCAAACACCAGCTTTTTTTTCTGAAGGAAGTTTCTTTAAAATCTCAAAGCTATCTTGAATTTTACCTAGCATAGATAATTCTCTTTTCTTAAGAACTGCTAAGATGACTTTGATTAAGTTCGGATTCGCCTCATAAGTCATTGTACATGAAGGACCTTTCCCAGCCTCAATTACCACATCGTATTCTAGAAGGTCTTTCAAAGTTATACTTACCAAAGCTTTTGAGATTCCTAATCTCGCCATTAGATCCTTGGCATCGAGAGGCTTGTTGGAAAGGTAGATATGAGTCCAAATTTGACCATGGATTCTTTTAAAACCCCAATATTGAATAAACTTGCCCACTTCAAGAGCAAAGTCATTTAGCTCATCAGGAGCGATACAGCCTTTGGCTGTAGCCGTCTTCTCTGAGGGATCAGCTTGTTGGTCTACGGATTCGTCTGTCTTCATATTTATATTATTATTGATTTCCTTGTAATATAGCAAGTTTGCTAAAAATATAAAACAAAATGTTTATGAATCATTTATCAAAATAAACTGAAGTGTTTCAAATTAATATGATTTAATATTTCAAAAGCATTTCATTTAGTTTTCAATTTTTGCTTTATCCTCAAAGTTTATCGGTTGTTTGTTGTGTTTTCATTATTAAAAATAAAGCAACGAATCAGATAGTAAGAAAAAAAGCTAGAAACCAAACTTAAGCAGGTGATTAAATTGCTTCTTGGACTTTCTCTTCATACTGAACAATAAAAGAAGTTAGCACACAATAATTTGGGGAAATCTTGAATACTAAGAATAGGCTTTATCTAACTAAAAAGCGGCTTTGAACCATAAAAAATGTTGTTTAGAAATTGAGTACTGTTTCTTCTTTTAGGTATTAGTTAATGTCTATTTAATCAAAAGTCTATTTTAGTAAAAATCATTTTGTATCAAAATAAGATGTTAAGGACTCTTAAAACAATTCTAAGTCTTTTGTTTTATCCTGTCGAAATTCAAAAAAATTGAAATATATTTGGTATTATTAAAAGAACTCAAAAGGGAGAAGTGTCTTGAAAGTTTTAGTAACGGGTGCCACTGGTTTTGTTGGGAAAAAAATTTGCAGAAAATTGATTTTGGCAGGATATCAACTTGTCATTAGTACACGCTCAAAAAAAAGAACTGAAAAAGACTTTCCTTATCCAGCAGAAATTATTGAATGGGATTATGCGAACCAGGACTTCGATGCAAAGCACTTAGAGGGCGTAGATTCGGTGATTCACCTTATGGGAGAGAGCATTGCCTCAGGGCGCTGGACTAGTGATAGAAAAGAGCGTCTTTACAAAAGTAGGATTGAATCAACCAATAAAATTGTGAAGGCCATTCATCAGTCACCTTCTGTTAAAAGCTTCCTTGCCGCCAGCGCGGTAGGTTATTACCCTTTTTCAGATCAAGAGGGTTTCGACGAGTCAGCAAAACCAGGTGATAGTTTTCTTGCGAATTTATGCGTTGACTGGGAGAAGGCATCTGAAAATTTACCTAGCAAGGTGCGACGCTGTGTATTTCGATTAGGTATGGTGCTGGGTCATGGCGGTGCCATGGAAAAGCTAGAAAGCTTATTTTCATACGGCCTTACTAGTCCGCTGGGTTCAGGTAAACAATGGATGAGCTGGATAGCCATCGAAGATTTGGTCGATATCTTTTTTAAAGCCTTAACGGAAGAATCTTTCCATGGTGTTTACAATGCGGTCTCACCACACCCAGTTCGAAATAAAGAATTTCATAAAAGTTTAGCGAAGAGTTTTTCGAGACCTTTGTTACCGAGCACGCCGAGTTTTATATTAAAAACAGTCTTAGGAGAAATGAGCCAAGTGGTTTTGGGCTCACAAAAGGTTTTGCCAAAGCGTTTATTAGAACAGGGTTTTAGCTTCCGTCGACGTACTCTAGAGGAGTGTTTTCAGCATCTTTATCCTCATGGGGCATTTACAAAAGTCGTCGAAAAAGATCTTTTCTTGGAAGGGCACGACTTATCCATATTTGATTTTTTTCAAGACGAGAAAAATTTAGACCAACTGACTCCTGATTTTTTAAACTTTAAAGTTCTAGGGAAAAACACTCCAGAAATTCAAGAAGGAACAGAAATTTATTATCGATTAAAGTTAAATGGCATTCCTTTTCGCTGGAAAACCTTGATTCGTCGCTGGGAGCCGCCTTATTTATTTGTGGATACTCAAGAGTCAGGTCCTTACCAGGTCTGGGATCACACCCATACTTTTGAGGCCACAGATAGGGGGGTAATGGTATCTGATAAGGTCTACTGGAAGTTGCCCATTCCCTTTATTAGTCTGCCTATAGCGGGTTTTAAAGTTCGTTCTGATGTGAAAAAAATCTTTGCGTTTCGAAAACAAAAGATGGAGGAGCTCTTTGGACGATAAAATACGAATCGGTGTTAGTTCATGTTTAATGGGTTTGGGGGTTCGCTTTGACGGAAACCACAAACATTTCCCTTGGCTTACTAAAGAGCTCTCCAAAGCCTATGAACTACAAACATTTTGCCCAGAAGTTATCATGGGCTTAGGTGTTCCGAGGCCTGCAATAGGGCTCTATATCAATGAGAAAAGCTTTGAGCTACGTCGTAATAAGGATCTGGAAAATCTATCTGAAAAAGCATTGAGCGCGTGGCAAGCTTTAAGCGATGAGCTTCTACAGTTAGATGCTTTTATTTTTAAGAGTAAATCGCCAAGCTGTGGTTTAAATAGCGCTTTTTATGACAAAATTGATGGTGATCAAACCAAAAAAACACACCAAAAAACCGACGGTTTTTTTGTTCAGTTCTTAAAAGAAATTCATCCAGATTGTTATTTGATTGATGAGAGGTCTTTAAAAGACGATAGCCAGAAAGGGCAATTTTTAGATTATTTAAAGTCTTTGCAATAAAAAACTTAAGCTTCCAGGTCCTTTAAGGTTAAAACAGAGCCACTCCAAATAGAGTGGCTCACACCTAAAAGCTTAAATTATTATCCACAATTTCCGGCACGCTCAGCGATGTTCTCACCAAGAATTTTTGGAAGCTCAGCTTTGCGGGCAGCTTCTAATGAGCTATGTTGACCAGCTTCAACACTTGAACGAACCATTTGCATACCTGCAATAATTCCATCAAGGTTTTCAAAAGTTCTAGCCACTTCTAGAGGACCGTAACCTTTGTTAGCATAAACCATGGCCAAGCCATTTGAATAAACGTTTGCAGGAGTAGTTGAAGCAAAGTTTGGAACGTTATTTGTAGAACCTAATTCTAAAGTTAAAGCTAAAACAGCCTCTTCTAAGAATTTTTTAGCGTCTTTTGACTCGCCTCTAACTTCGTTAGCAGCTTCTAATTCAGCAATAAGTTCAGGGCTTCTTAAAGTAGCAATAGCTTCTGCTAAGAAAGCAACTAAGTAAGAGTTTTTAGCGTTTTCAAGATTGCTTTTTAATTGTCTTGCAAAAGCTCCTTTTGATAATTCTTTAGTACCTAAAAGAGTAGTAAAGCTTTCACCCAGATTAGATTCAGTGATTGTTGCTTTAACTTGATTCGTTAAACCTTTTACACTGATTGATCCAGATTTAGTTACAACGCCTCTCATACCTTCTAATGCTTTAACAACACGTTGGTCTTTAAAAGATTTTACGTTGTTAGCAGCACTATTGTACTGTTGCATAGCTTCTTGAGATTTTTTAGCCATAAGTTCTGGGCTTCTCATTGCTTCAACGGCATTGTTTCTTTTTTCAACGGCCTTTCTTTGTGCGTGTGCTGTGCTAAAAGTTAAAGTAGCAACTGTTAGTCCTAATAAGATTTTTTTCATTAGCTTTTCCTCCTAATAATTCAAGCTTTAAGGTACATTCACCGCACAACTATAGTGCAAAAGGAGTACCGTTTTTTTTGCTTTAGATGGCCTTATATTAAAGCTAGAAAAGCATTTTACCTAGTGAGAATCGGTGATTAGAAAAATTGACAAAAATGGTTAGACACTAGACAGATCGCGGCAAATCCCCCAAATAAACTGTTAAATATTTTGCGATTTTAGAAAAAATTTTATGAACATCAGAGCTATTTTTGCTTTCAAAATAATGCCTAATATGAAAAATAAGCTACGCTTAGAACGCTTTGTTGAAATAATTACTTAAATTAGATTTGTTGAGCAAAAGCAAAGGTAGATAGTTTTGTTTTTGTGCCTTTTGAATTCTGCAAAAAAAGCTGGATCTATTATGGTTAAGAATTAGTTGATAGATCCAGAGTAAAGAATTTAGAGTTAAAACTTATTAGTATACTGGCTTTGATGGTTTGCAAGGTTTTATAAAAAAATCCCTCAACCTTTTGATTGAGGGATTTTAAGAGTTTACGAAATATTATTTGAGTGTCTTAGTTAAACAATCCTTCAAAGGCAGGGAACAATTTCCACCACAATTTGGAGAAATTGTTGCTGTAATCTTCCCCGTACTTCTTTTCTAACTCAAGCTGGTTACGAATCCTATCTCTCCAGTATTGAGGGATGTCATCATTAGATAATTCATATCCAGCGGTGTTTTTACTACGACCCATTTGTCCACTAAACTTCTTTGGAAGACTCTCTAGGTACTTACTCCAGTAGTTCTTTAAGTCATTTTTAGAGATGATGTATTCAGGGCTATTACAAAGACTAGTTGAACCTGCTAGCTCCACTGGAACACCATTATCAGCGGTGTAGGCAGCAGCCAATTGACCGCGAATCTCGCATAGTCTTAGAGTAAAACTATCTAACTGGCTATATCCATCACTTACGTCAGCACCATACTGTCTTAACTTCATAAAGTACTTTTGGTAAGTTGCACCTTCTAGGTACATTGCATCTCTAATGATTTGTACGCTTTTGCTCGCAATGGCCGTTCTCATGCTAACTCGCGGAACCGCTACATCACTGCTTTGGATTCTGATTTTACCAGATTCAAGGTTTTCTGCCTGCATGATGTTTTGTAGCATTTGTTGAGCATCCGTTGGAGCTTCATTTTGTACGAATTCTTCAATTGGCTCATCTTTGATGTAGTCATACATTGGACGTCCACGCTCTTTTAAGAACGGGTGGCCGTCTAGCATTTCGTGCCTAACAGCGCTTTGTGCGTTCGCTTGTTGAGCGGCGATTACAGAGAAAGCACCTTGTGGGTTCAGGGCAGCGTTTGACGGGCCAACCACAAGTAGGTCAAAGATTTTACCAAAAAGCTCTTGGTTGCTCTCGATGTTAAACTGCTCTTGTAAAGCTTCAGGGCTTGCGGTTGCCGGGCTCAAAGGCTCTTTACCTTCTACTTCAAAGTTTTTAACCCATTCATCAAGACCGATTTTCTCTAATCTATGAGGAATATCATTGTCTTCCTCTTCAGCCGCAATTGTTTCGATTCTATGTTGAATTTGGTCAACATCACATTGGTGATTCTTTTCAATTTTTGTATACACAAAAACATCATCGTTTTTATCGTATCTACGATAGAAGCGATCGTCTCGGTTGTTCAATTTAATGGTAACTATACCGTCATTTTGAGCATCAGCTGGAGCCGGATTTCTACCATGAATGTAGCAAATGGCAGAGTTGTAGCTTTCCTCGATTTTATCAATAGCCTTATTGATTTGCTCAGAATTATAAGCTCCTCCAGTGGCTTTTGTTGCTGTGATGTAGTCTATGTAGTTCATAGTAATCGTACTGTAGGAGTCTTTTAAGAATTTTGCGTATTTTTCTACTCCATAAGCTTTGGCTCTGGCGTATTGCTCAGGCTCCTGCTTTGGATCGAAATCTGAAGGGCGTGGCAAAATGAAACTTATAAAGCCTGTACCAACGATGAAGTCTTCGATCACGCTAAGCACAGGGCTTTCTGCACCAATGTTAATGTCGGCAAGATTCCCTTTGGCATAGGTAGCGCTAGTCTCTAAACCATCACCAGAACCTTGTTCGGCCTCGATAGTCCAACCAAGTGTATCCATAATTCCCCACTTAGGACTTAGTCCATTGAAGAATAAGTAGTTCATGGCCGAAACGGCTCGGCTGAATTTAGAGTTAGCTTGGTGACTTTCTCTAGTGAAAACAGGAGCCATGATGTCGCGATAGAAACTCTTCATATTGTGCTCAGCTTCTTCGTAAACACTTTCCATGGAGTCAGAAGCACAATTTTTACCGATATTTTCAAGCTTTTGAGCGCCTGATTTACAGAAAACTTCTTTCGTTAAATAATCGCTCATAGTGATCTTATTGTAATTGCTGCTACTGTCACCAATTTCCCATGCTAAGTCAGAACCACCACCAAGGTGTAACTCAGGTCTTTTGAATCTTAAAATGATTTCAAAAATACTCATTAATTCCGTCTTAGTTGGTTTTCCAGCAGCGTTAAACTCCACCGGCACCTTCCAGCGAACGCTTGTTAAAGGGTGATAGAATGCCTTTGCACCGTAAGTTGGTTTACCTGCATAGTCAGAACCAGTTACTGTAGCTGAAGCACCGACTTCCGCAATGTTCATATCTAATTCCATATTGCGACCTAATTCAGGATTAAAACCTAAATTACTAATTGTCACACGTGGATATTCAAATTCTGGTGAATAACCCCAAGGAACATTAAATACATCGCCACTTTCAGGACTAGGTCCGAAAGCCATACCATAAAGCATTCTCTCGGCGGTACCATTTCTAAAGTAAATGAAATGCTCGTCCTTAGGGTTACCAGATAAGTTTTCTGGAGATTTAATTTTAAAAGCATAAGCTGCATTGGAAAGACCATCTAGATTGTGTTGGCCTAATTCAGTTTGCCATTCCATAAAATCGAATTCATCAAAAGCAGAGCTACGACCACGTTCTGCCGTATTCAGGATACTCAGATAGTTGTCAAAGATGTTGCGTGATTCTTCATGCAATGAATAGTAAGCAGGGTAGTTTAGAAGGTTAAAGAAAAACTCGTCCGTAAGAGGAAGTTCTTTGTTATCTTCAGCAGCCATAATTTGTCTGTCTCTAGCAAAGTCCATAGCTGTTTCAAAGTTAGTGTACATTTCCTGAGTACTTACGTAATTCAAAGTAAACTTATCCATGAACCTTGATAGGCCTTGATAGTTATTATTGAAATTTTCTAATTGTACATAACGGTATTGAAACTTCGCATCTCCATAGTCGCGAAAGATTCTAAAAAAGTCTTCTAATTCACGGTCATCTCTACTGTTCCAGTATCTAGAGAATGCAGTGGATAGCTCAAAGCTTGCCGTAGTGCTGCCACCGTTAAATAGCGACTTAGCAAATGGTTTTGCTAATGACCAAAGGCTACTTGCTTCGGAATCTAAATCCATGGTCAAGCGGTTGTAGTTAACTGGTGCTTTTAAAAGTTGTCTTTCTTTTGCAGTATATGATTTTAAACCATCAATAGATTCATAAGTCTCGGCCAGAAGTCCTTTAACTTCTTCTACCTTGTTACTAGCCTCGGTAGCAGCTACATGTTTGTCAAATGGACGAACCATTGGACGAACAAATGGATCAGCAACTAAGAAGGCAGTAAAGTGCCAAAGCTTACCAGCAGGGGTCGAACCAAGGATTCGAGTAGCTGCCCAGCCAATGTCCGAAAGAATTTTTCTAGACCCAGTAGTCGCTACCAAAGCTGCTTTAGCGGTTACTTTTTGTGCTTGGCTTTTTGCAGCCTTTTCCGCTGTGAAAGCATTTACAGCTTCCATTCTAATTCTTGCTTTTTCTTTAAAGTTCAAGGCACCACGAGAAGCCTTAACAGCACCTTTAGAAACCATACCAGCAACAAAAGAGGAACCTAAAAGGGCGGTCACTTGGCCAAATTGTTTTTGCCAAAACTTACCACTAGTAAATTCGTGAATAAGCACTTGTTGGGAGTAATCAGCAATTTGATTCCATTGTGCGGCTTCTTCTTCAGAACTAGCATTGAAAGCTTTAACTTTTCCGTTCCACCAGCTTGAAAAAGCAGGGTGATTTAAAACTTCGCCGGTCCAATGTGAGGCGATGGAACCTACACCCATTCCGATGTATCCACGCATCCATTGCTTTAACATATTTTTGCCAGTGGCTTTTTTGATCATATAGTTAAGTTTTGGAGCTACTGCTTGGAACTTTTGGTTTGCTAAAATGAAAGCCCAAAATCCTACGTGACCTTTCCACTCAAAAAAGTGGTGGACCGCATCTTCTCTCCAAAGAGGGTTACTGGTTTCATCAAAGCCCAACTGCATTACCGTAGCGGCAAGCATTGCCAGTGTGAAATAAAATGTCTCAATGGGAAGGAGACGCATTGATTTCCACAAAGGAGCGTCCCACATAGTTTTCTTTAATGCGAAATCTAAGCCAACTGTATGTTTAGAATCACCCTTCATATGCTTAATCATATGAAATGTTTTTTGGGCAAAATTTAGAACTTCTGTTCTTCGACTTTCCAGTAGGTTTCTAAATTCTTTCTCATATTTTCTATCATAAACTTTTGGGTCAATTTGAACTCGAGTTCCTTCGATTTCCATTCCTTGTGCTAATACTGCTTTGGCGGATTGAAGGTACATATTAATGTATTGTTCAGCTAAAGAAAGTGTTGAATAGTGCTGGCCGTAACCTTTTTGATCCACCCAGTTGTTAAATTGTTTGATAAAATTTGCACGAATTTGCACATGTACATAATCGTGTGAAATCAATTGGTAAGTAGGGCTACCATACTCAAGTTCTAAACGTTCTCGATTTGCTCTTCTACGCATTTGACGAGAAAGCTTGTTATCAATTTGAGTAGCAACAAAGTGTGCTCTTCCTTTGTAATAATCGGCAGTTGATGTTTCAGCTTGTTTTGCTGGAATCGCGGTAACTACCGTAGTGTTATTTTCTTTATCGATAACTCGGTAAGTTTCTTTACCATTAGATTTTTCAACGTATCTTTCAACGCCTTTCTGTTCATCTTTTACTTCTTGTTCACTTTTTCGTACCAAATCACGAAAAGCTGCAATGGCTTTTTGCTTAGCAGAAGTGATTTGTTCTCTAGTGGCTTTTGCACCTTTTACGATTGAGTCTCTGGTTTGACCACGAGTTAAAACATCCGCTGTTGTTACAGCGCCATTCACAATAGCTTTACCGGCTCCTTTGGCTCCATTAACAAAGTCTTTGCCACCATTGGCAACAAACTCTTCCACTGGCCCCATAGTGTATTCACGTTCTTTACGTTCGAACTCAGCTTGCTCTTTTTCTTTTTCGATTTCAGCCCATTGCTTCTCTTGTTCTTTTTTAGATCTTTCAATGCTACGTTCGCGAGCTGCTTCCTTAGCTCTTTGGTCTCTGTTTTGTTGGCGATCACGCTTTCTTTTTTCGCGCTCAGCTCTTCTAGTAGCTCCTGAATTGTATTTACTTGGAGTATGAGACTCCATATTTGGAGTAGAGCCTTTGGACTGCTCAGAACTTTTACGGTAGCGTTCATCAGCCTTAGACCTAGTGTTTCTCTGTTTTCGATCGTTATTGTTCCCACCGTCATTCTGTGCATAAAGGAAAGGACCAACTACAATTAATTGGATAACTAACAAAGGGTAAACCAAAATGTCTCTAAAAAATCGGATCATAAAAAACTCCTCAGGCCTTTATAAGGCAAGAAGAGTGCCAAGAAGTCTCAAATTGAAAAAGTAAGCTTTATTCTTTATTTTCAAGGACTTAGGGGCTTCGATTTGAGAGAAAATTGCGTACAAATTAAGTCAAAAAAAAGCTGATTTTAGGCTAAGCTTAAACTATTTATAAAAATATCAGTAAAATCAGATACTTAGATAAATTTTCTTGTGAAAAATGAAATTAGACAGTGGTGACCAAAAGCGCGCACTGAATAAATTAAATTAATTTTTATTCGGAAAATCTCTGTAAATAGCCTGAACATTTTATGTGTTAGTTTGAATATAGTTCAGTGATTTTAAAGCCTTAGCCGGTGCTTTCTAGCTTGTAAATAAAAATAAAATTACTTTCTTAGGCTGCGATCGATCTTGATTTCAGTGATCAAAATTTTCTTTTTGGGCCTTTCATTCGGTAAGGTAGGAACCTTCCCGATGCTTTGAACTACATCCATACCATCGACAACTTTTCCAAAAATACTATAATTTTCATCGAGAAATTTGGCTGGAACCAAAGTGATAAAAAACTGTCCGCCATCAGATCTCCCATCTCTTTTAGCCATGGCAAGCATTCCTGGACCATCAAAACTTCTCAAAGGGCTTGGCTCAAGAGGTAAAGTATAGCCAGGACCGCTGGTACCGTTACCTAATGGACAACCCATTTGAATGATAAAGTTAGGGGAGATTCGATGGATTTTTAGTCCGTCATAATATGGTTTCGTAATCTTTTCTTGTTCAGGAGATCTGACGTCAATAAACTCTTTGTTCCCCTCTGCCAACTCGATAAAATTGTCCACCGTGATTGGGGCTTGGGCAGGAAATAGCTGAACCCTAATGTTTCCGTAATTGGTTAAAATATTTGCTTCAAGTTTTTTATACTTTTTAAACTTGGTAAGGAGTTTTTCTTTTAATTCTTCGTCACTGCTTTTCGTCGACCGAGTTTGAATTTGAGCATGTAGCAAATTGAATTGCGCAAAGATGGTAAACAAGAGGAAAAAACAGATTTTACTAGTCATACTTTCATTCTAAGCTAGTGACTTTTTTTAAGCAAGTTTTGCTATATTACCAAAGTAGAGTGAGTCTGTTTTTTCTAGCGGCATTTAGATGGGCTTGGATATATCTGATAGTAATTTTTGGTTTTCAGCTAAGACTTTAGTGATGTTTGCAAGTCTATACTCTTGATTTAAATGTGTGGCGATTTTTTCAACTAGATGAAAGTCATCATTCTTTGCGATAAGACTGGAACTTCTGTTTTTCATAAGTTGTAAAATCTGTTCTAAACTTCGTAATAGAAAATAGTTTTGACAGACCTCGGACCATTTTGAATTTCTTTTACTGGCACTGAGATACAAAGCTTCGCTACTTTGGTGACTGTCTTTAATCTGGTGCTTTAGAATAAACTCTTGAACTTGTAGTTCACAGTCAATGAGACCACCGGGATTATATTTTATATCAATAAGCTTCGAACTCATTGGCTTTAAGAGCTTTTTACGAATTTCCGCCAATTCTATTTCTTCTTGTGGACTAATGGATCGTTCGATAATGATTTGCTGAATTAGTTTGGAGTCGTGCTGAGCAAAAGAGGCCTTTAAGTAGGCTTGCCTCTCCCAGGCCGCAGCTCGGTTTTTTAGATAATCTAAGAGCATATCTTCAGTAACTAACATGGGACCAGCTTTTCCAGACGGCCTTAGTCTCATGTCAATTTCATACAAGTTTCCAGCTCGGTAAGTCGATTGAATTAAATTTAGAAATTTTCTGGCTTTTTTGTGAAGTAATCCATTTTCATCTTCCTTTTCAGTAATAAAAATGAAATCTAGATCAGAATGCAGACCCAACTCAGTGCCACCCCATTTACCAAGTCGTAAAATACGAATGTCTTGGTCTAATCCCACAGCTTTTAGCAATCCTGATGTAATAAAATCAGCACTGAAGCTTAGTTTTTCGAACAGCTTATTTAAATCATGGTCTTTTAAAAAGTCAGTACTGTAAAGAATTTGACTCAGTTGTTTATGGTCTGCCAAAAACTCTAAATAACTCTCTAGGTCTTCTGGTGGTGAGGCCTGAGCACGATAGATAATGCTATCAATCAGCTCCGGTCTTTGTGTGATTTTGTGGCTTAAAAACGGAGAGTAGCTAAACAGATAACAAATCTCTTTAATGATTTCTGGATGAACTTGAAAAAAACGAAAGAAGCTATTCTTAGCTCTAATTCTTTTAAAGAAATCTGTTAAATGTTGGAGAGACATTTCTTTATCAAATGAGTGTGTGCCAATTTCTTGAATAAAACTGACAATCACTTGTTTTCTTAAATCCTCTCTCTCACTAGATTTAGAGCTTAGAACAGTGTAGCTCATTAGCTTATTCCAGTTATCCCAGTTTTTTTCACCAACAAAGCCGTTCTTATTGAGAAATAGTTTTTGTTCTTCTTTTTTATCGCCAAAACTTTTTTGAAAACTTTCTTTTGGCTTTATAAAGTCACTAACGATCTGATTACATCGTTCGATTTGTTCATGAAAAACATCAAAACTTCCAAAGCATAAAGCAATTAGCGGGTCAGTTAAACCACAGTGGTGAATCTGAGAATCATTTTTAGCCTGGATTAGATTTTCGAGGCGTCTTAATCGCCAATAATGCGAAATTAGAAAATCTTGATCCTCTAAGGGAATCAAGTTTGCCACTGCCATATTTTTTAATAGAGTGTCAGTGGCATGGGATATGATTTGTGGATTTCTCCCGCCGTGAATCAGACACAAGCAATGACTAAATAACTCAATATCTCGTATTCCACCAGGGGAAAGCTTTACGTTGTAATCTCCGTCTTTGAGCTTTTTTGATATTTCAAAATGTATCTTACCTCGAAGCCGAGAAAATTCGTCAAAGATGTGGTAGTCGATGTGCTTTCGAAAGCAAAAGTACTTTTTTAGTTGGTCTACCTTGTCATCTATACTGTCGTCATTTCCGTATATTTTTTGTAAGCGAATCAGTGCCAAACGCTCCCAAGTTTCTCCATGGTTGTGGTAGTAATTTTCGATTTGATCGAAGCTCTGAACAATGGGAGAGCTTTTTCCTCCGGGACGAATATCGATGTCTACTCTCATGATAAAGCCAAACTGATCTCTTTCTTCAAAAAAATTAATCCATTTTCTGAGTTTGGCGGGGCTTGTGTTTTGTGGATCACCAATTAAGATTAGATCCACATCTGAGCTTAAATTCAGCTCTTCTGCTCCTAATTTACCAAGAGCAAAAACCTCAAGATCGGGAAGTTGCTTGGCGAGTTGAGTAGCTAGAGACTGCTTGATGAAATCACTCCAGCGCTTTAATAGAGATTTTTGAGCCTCGCTATTGTAATAGGAGTGGCCGACGACTCGAAGCCACTCTTCATGACGTTGTTTTTTTAATGGATTGATATCTGCTGAATCGTTTTTTAGTAGCTGTAAATAAGAACGAACTGCAGGGAAAAGTCCTTGCAGTTCGTTAAGTTGATCTTCAGAAAATTCTTTGGATAAAAATTCCACCTTACTCCATCATATAAGACCATTTTGGCTTAAAGTAGTTGTCGTTATCAAAGGTAAGTCGACGTTCATTTTTGCCATCTGGGCTGATCATATAAAGTTGTTTCTTTCCAGATCGGTCACTAACAAAAACGATATGTCTACCATCAGGTGAAAATGATGGGTCTTCGTTGTTAGCCCATTTTCCATTGGTCTTTCTTGCTTTTGTTAAACGTTTTAAATTAACACCATCCTTACTAACCAAAAATAAATCAAAATGACCATTGTCAAAACCAGCAAACACAATGTTCTCGCCGTCTGGTGACCAGCTTGGTGTGGAGTTATATTTTCCAGCTTTGGTAATGCGTTTTACATTTTTGCCATTGATGTCCATAACATAAATCATTGGATTACCGTGACGATCTGAACTAAATGCAATGCTTTTTCCATCTGGTGAAATCGCAGGTTCCACGTTCAATGCACCGAGAGGTCCATTGGTAATGTTTCTTAGCTTTTTACCGTCTTTGTCCGTGCGATAGATGTCAGCATTACCGCCTTTGGTGATGGTTAGAAATATATTGTCACCGTCTGGTGTAAAGGCAGCACCGGAATTAACACCCTTTCGCCAACTAATGAGGAAAGATTTTTTGGTGTCTAGTTCGTAGCTAAATAGATCAGGGTTACGTCGTTTTGTTTTAGGGTGATATGCATAAGAAGTATAAAGGATGCTTTTTCCATCTGGTGCCCAGGCAGGGGAGATAGAAATGGTTCTTTGTCTTGTGATTCTTGTTACATTTTTAACATTATAGTCACTTACATAAATTTCTTTCCATTTTGTACAGTTGGGTGTTTTCTTAGGGCAAACAGCATCTCGATCTGAGCTAAAGACCAACTTTGTTTTAAAAACCCCTTTTCTACCAGTTAAACGAAAAATGATGTCATTGGCCATGGTATGTGCGATTTCATCTTCACTTCCAACATCACCGGTATATTTTCTTGCCACCAAAGTTTCGCCTTTTGGTACATGATATAGATAAGCTTCAACTTCGATTTTATTGGATTTAATATTATAGGCTGCTCGGTATAAAAACTCTGTGCCTATGCTGCGCCAGTTAGAAAATAAAAAGCCATTTGGAGCAGAAGGTTTTGGTCTAAGTGCGGTTGTCGCCGGGTCTTCAAGGAAGGCCTTTCTATCGACAAAATCAAAGAAGTAACTAGTGTCGAGATCGTTCTGTAGTGTTTTGTAAAGCTCACTTCCCACTCTTACGTAATTAGGACTACTAACAGTGGAACCTGAAAATTGAAAAGCGGGAAGTGCGAACATGCTTTTTTTCACACTGGCGTTACCCACTTTAATATAAATCTTTTCAGCATTTGCAAACTGCGGAACGAGCAATAGTAACATTAAAAGTATTTTCATTCGAAACTCCTTTATTCTGGAAAACCGAGACGGAAGCCTTCGTTAGCCAAAATATCTCTAAATTTTTCACTTGGCCTTGGAAAAGGTGAGGCACGTTCAATGGTAGCCACTACCTGGTCATCATAACTTTTATTTCCAGAAGCTTTTGTGATCTTTTTTGAAATCACATAACCCTCTGGAGAGATACGTACACTGATTTCTGCTCTTAAATCTAGATTAGCCATCCATGCTGGGATGGACCAAAATGATTTAATGTGACTTTCTAATCGCGCTAAATAGTCATCGTATTGAAGCTTTTGAATCCCTGATAATTGGCTACCTTTTGAAATTTGATTGCCTTTAAAAACTTGCTTCGCTGCCTCTTGTTCTTTTTGTTCTTGTTCTTCTTCTATTTTTTGTAATGCTCTTAATCTTTTAAGTGCATCTTCTCTAGTTTTCTTCTGCTTTTGTAGATTAATCGCTTTTTTCTTTGCGATGGCCTTTAAATCAGGTTTTGGTTCAGGTTTAGGTGCTGGTTTTGGTTTCGGGCTTTCTTTCTTTGGCTCTGGCTCAGGGGCTTTGGCTTGCGGCTTTGGCACATCTGGAAGTTTGTCTGGTAAGGCCACCATATCAACTCGTATAGCACCATCTAAAGAAATAGGTTCACTAGGAAAGAATACTGCTTGGACACTGAAAAGCAAAAAGATGGCGATGTGTAAAATCACTGATTTTACAAAAAAACCACTTAAATTGTCCTGCTCGTTCGTTTCTTTCATAATTAGTTTTTCGGCTGTGTGATTAAAGCGATTTTAGTCAAACCAGCAGCTCTAACTTCCGCCATGGTTTCCGCAACAATACCGTATTCCACTTTTTTGTCTGCTTGAATAAATACTTCTTTACTCTTTCTAGATTGGAAGATTGCTTTTAATTTTGTGCTTAGTGAGTTTATTGGGATTTTTGTTTTTTCAATAAAAATCTCACCTTTAACATTCACACTCATGATAAAAGGGTCTTCAGGAGTAGAAACACCAGAACTATTTGTTTCTGGAACATCCACTTCAATTCCCTGTTTCATCATAGGAGCTGTCACCATAAAGATAATTAAAAGCACCAACATAACATCCACCAATGGAGTTACGTTGATTTCGCTAATGCTCATTCTTGATTTTCCGGAGCCACCGCTCATACCCATAATTTGCTCCTAGTTTTTGAACCAGTTTCTTTTCATCACATTTGTAAAATCAGAAGCGTAAGAGTTCAGATCCAATTCGATCTTTTTAATTTGATTGATAAAGTGGTTGTAAACAATAACTGCGGGAATGGCTGCTGCAAGACCGATTGCCGTTGCAATTAATGCTTCCGAAATCCCTGGGGCCACTACCGCTAAACTTGCTGCGCCAGTTAGACCAATTTTTTGGAAGGCACTCATGATACCCCAAACAGTACCGAATAAGCCAATGAATGGACCTGTACTTCCTGTTGTGGCAAGCCAAGTTAGATTTTTTTCTAATTTCGAGATTTCTTGATCGGCTGTAGTTCTTAAGACTCTTTCGATATTGTCGATTCCAGAAAGCTTTGAAGGAGCCTCGCTATGTTCATCACTTAGTTCAGCCAAGCTTTGTAGTTCTTCGTAACCATTTTTAAATAGTTTTGCAACACTGCTATCGCTATAAGTTTCCATTTCCCTATAAACATCTTCCAGAGACTTGGCTTTCCAAAAGAATTTTAAGAAGGCTTTGTTTCCCTCTAGTTGAGAGTTTATTTGTTTTCTCTTTTGAAAGAAAATACTCCAACTTAAAATGGAAAGAAAAATTAGGATTAATAAGGTAAGTTGAACGACAGGAGATGCTGCTAAAATAGCATCAAATGCATTGTGGTTTAAACTTACTTGCGGATTCTCTGCTGCGTGGGCTACTTGTATACCAATCATGACTTAAGCCTACTTAGGCATTTAGAAAATGTAAAGAAAATCTGATAAAAAGCTCAACTTAAACTAAGCATGCAAGTTGTCGAAATTATTTTGTTTTTTTCAAATAAAAGAGATGCTTTTTTAAACAGAGTCCATACTTTCCGCGGGGAAAAATAAACTCTAGTTTGATGCCTATGCGAATTTACGACTAGCATCCTGGGGACAAGCTTTTAAGCTTGCAAGGACTTAGCTATTAAATGTGTCTTTTTTATTAAAGGAGTGTGAAGTTAGGTTCAACCGGTGAGTCTGCTGGAGCGATGAAGAAGAGGTTTCTTCTTTTGATTTCCTCATAAAACTTTTCGCTCAATTTATGAACTGTTTTTTGCGGAACAAAATAATACTCTGATGGCATAGGAGCTAAACTTTCTAAGTAGATGCTACTCATCATATGAGCTTTTGTCAGTTCGTCCATACTTGCACAGGTGCTCCAATGGGGCTTTTGCTCTCGTAGGTTTCTTAAAAGATTACCAAATTCACTACAAATAACATAAGAGCTATAATGCTTGTTTTCAGCCAAGATTGGAATCAGCTTTGTGTTTATGTTGGGTCTGTCAGCGTTTACTTGTAAAAGGCCTCGGGCGTTTGGAAATTCAATTAAGAAATCTTTCAGGCTCAATACGGCCGGATTGGCTGTTTGCAATTCATTGCTAGACTTGATGTCCTCTTTGCCAAGGTGTTGGTACTGGTTGGATTTTTCTAGGAAAACAAAAAGCTCTTCGTCACTACTGAAGTAAGTTGGCAGGTTTAAGTAACATTTTTGCTCAGAACACATTTCAATGAGTTTTTGTAATTCGTTGGCATAGTTTTCGGCGTCCAGCTTGGGGCTGTAAATTTCAGCGCTTTTTTCAAAAATAACGCTTCTTTTTTCTGCGTACTGGATTGTATAGCCATAGAATCGGAAACCAAAATGGATTAAAAAGCTACTAACAAAAATACTCAAAATTAAAACCAGGCTTTGCATAAATTGATTTCCTTCAAAAATTTAATCATCTGTAACTCAAAAATCATAAAAGGGCAAAGTGTGATGATTAAATTGGAGGATTACAAACGATCATTGAAACTCTAAACAAATATTGCTTCCAAATTCTTAGCGCGAGACTCTTAATGAGGTGGAAAAATTTGGTTTTTAAAACTTTGTATTGGAAGTGAGATCGGTAGCAGCTATTTTTGCTTATTTTACGAGCTGTTTTTGCAATAAAAGAATAAATTTCTGCCCCAAAAAGAAACAATTGCTTAATGCCTAAAAATCAACTAAATCCTCTCTATCAATCGATAGCTATCTGATATCCTTCAAAAAATTTAAAACTATGATATAATCTACAGTAAATAAGTATAAAAAAGGCGTATTTATTGACCCTCAGCCTGTTTTCATATAGTTTTCACCTAGATTTTAGCTATAAAAGCCTAATTGTTAATCTAAGCCAAAGAGGATTTGGAAATGTTTAAGATTAATAAAAAAACCGAATATGCGTTGATCGCACTTCGCTATATGGAATCAAAAGATTCCGAAGATCTTACTACGGCGAAAGAGATTAACGAAAAGTTTGGAACGCCTTTTGATGCGACAAGCAGGGTGTTGCAAATTCTTGCCAGCAAATCTTGGTTAAAATCCATCCAAGGTGCTCACGGTGGCTATCGTTTAGAAAGACCACTTAGTGAAATGTCTATGCGCGAGCTTTGTGAAATTATTGAAGGCCCACAGGCGGTTGTAAAATGCTTATCAGATAAGTCTGCAAGCTGTGATTTAGAATCCACCTGTAGCATGAAATCGCCACTGTTAAATTTAAATAAAAAATTGATCGAGTTTTTAGACTCTTTATCGGTGACTGAGCTTTTTTACGAGAATGGAATTTCTCTGGGCTTAGACCAAAAAACAAAAAACTCAGAAGAGTTGATTGCACAAGGAAAGTAGGAAATGAGTAAAGTATCCTCCTCCACAGAAGAAATTGTTAATAGCGAATACAAATACGGTTTTTATACCGAGATTGAAGCGGATGAAGTTCCTTTTGGTTTAAACGAAGATATCATTCGTTTAATTTCTGCGAAAAAGAAAGAACCTGAATGGTTATTGGAATACCGTTTAAAGGCTTTTGCTTATTGGCAAAAAATGACAGAGCCAGATTGGGCGGAGCTTGATTATCCGCCAATCGATTTACAAAAAATCAAATACTACTCGGCTCCTAAGTCGGTGAGTGAAGCTGATAAACCAAAGTCTTTGGATGAGCTTGATCCAGAGTTGTTGGCCACTTTTGAGAAGCTTGGAATTCCATTGATGGAACAAAAGAGGATTTCTGGAGTTGCCGTTGATGCGGTTTTTGACTCTGTTTCTTTAGGTACTACCAACAAAGAAACCCTAGATGAAGTAGGAGTTGTTTTTTGCTCCATTTCCGAAGCGGTTAAAGATCACCCTGAATTGGTAAAAAAATACCTAGGTAGTGTAGTTCCATACCAAGACAACTATTTTGCGGCATTAAACGCAGCGGTTTTTACTGATGGTAGTTTTTGTTACATCCCTAAGGGTGTTACTTGTCCATTAGACTTATCCACTTATTTTAGAATCAATGCACAAGACTCAGGGCAATTTGAAAGAACCTTACTTGTTGCCGATGAGGGTAGCTTTGTTAACTACTTAGAAGGTTGTACGGCTCCTCAACGTGATGAGAACCAATTGCACGCAGCAGTGGTTGAATTGATTGCATTGGATGATGCTGAAATTAATTATTCAACCGTGCAAAACTGGTATGCAGGTGATGAAAACGGTGACGGTGGAATTTATAATTTCGTTACCAAAAGAGGGAAGTGCCAAGGTAAAAACTCTAAAATTTCTTGGACCCAGGTGGAGTCAGGGAGTGCGATTACTTGGAAATACCCAAGTTGTATTTTACAAGGTGAAAATTCACAGGGTGCTTTTTATTCTGTGGCATTAACTAAAGACAAAATGCAAGCCGATACGGGGACGAAGATGATCCATATCGGTAAAAATACAAAGTCTACCATTATTTCCAAGGGAATCTCGGCGGGTGAGAGTAAAAATGCTTATCGTGGTTTGGTTAAGGTTATGCCTTCTGCCCATGGTGCTAGAAATTATTCGCAATGTGATTCTATGTTGGTTGGTGATAAATGTGCGGCCAATACTTACCCTTACATTGAAGTAAAAAACAAAACGGCTACTGTAGAACATGAGGCTTCCACTTCGAGAATTAGTGAAGACCAATTGTTTTACTTACAGAGTCGTGGAGTTGATCCAGAGACTAGTATCTCGATGATTGTAAATGGCTTCTGTAAGGAAGTGTTTAAAAAGCTTCCACTAGAGTTTTCAGTAGAAGCTGTAAAATTAATTGAAATGAAATTAGAAAACTCTGTTGGATAATTAGAGAGGCATATTAAATGTTAGAAATTAAAGACCTACACGCAAGCATTGATGGAAAAGAAATTTTAAAAGGCATTAACTTGTCAGTAAAGCCAGGTGAAGTACACGCAATCATGGGACCAAATGGTTCTGGAAAAAGTACTCTCTCTAAGATTTTGGCAGGACATCCCTCTTATGAGGTAGACTCCGGTTCTGTGAGTTATGAAGTGAACTTTAAAAATGAAGACTTATTAGAGTTGGAAGCTCATGAGAGAGCGCAAAAAGGAATTTTTCTTGCGTTTCAATATCCAATTGAACTTCCTGGAGTTAGCAACTTTGAATTTTTAAAAACTTCTTTCAACGAAATTTGTAAATCGCAAGGCGTGGATGAGCTTGATGATGAAGCTTTTGACAAATTTGTTCGCGAAAAAATGAAAATCGTTGAGATGAGAGATGAGTTTTTACACCGACCTGTAAACCAAGGTTTCTCGGGTGGTGAAAAGAAAAGAAATGAAATTTTGCAAATGGCAGTTTTGAACCCGCATTTGTCCATTTTAGATGAAACGGATTCCGGTTTGGATATCGATGCCTTAAGAGTTATTTCTGAGGGTGTAAATAAATTAAAGAAATCAAGTAATGCCATTATTTTGATTACTCACTACCAGCGATTACTAGATTATATAAAACCAGATTACGTTCATGTATTAAGTGGTGGTCAGATCATTCGCACTGGCGACAGTAGTTTAGCGAAAGAGTTAGAAGACAAAGGTTACGACTGGATCGTTTCATAGGATTAAATATGAAAACAGAAGAATTTTTAGAACAAATTAAATCATATATTCCAGCAGATCAGCTAGGGAGTTTTCTGAGTCAATCAGAGGCTTTGCCAATGCCAAATCGAAAGTTGGAATCCTGGAAGTACTTTCCGACAAAGTTTCTTAACTTTGAAAAACAGGAGCAAAGTACGACTTTAGATCTTGCTAAAGAACTTAATCGTTTAAAAGCTCCAGGAATGGATGTCTTGGTTACTAGGAATGGCCAAGTACAAACAGATTTAAGCACTGATAAAGTAAAGCTTAAAGAATTGAGTGCCTCTGACTTCCAATTAGAGAGCATGGAAACTAAATTGGATGTTTTAAGTGTTTATTCTGAAGGACAAAAACTTGAGCTGGTTATGCAAGATAGCAAAGCTCTACAAATCATTCATTTTATTGATTCGGACAAATCCTTTTTTAACTTCAAATTGAATGTTGATGAAGCTGTTGAACTTGAGATTTATGAAAACTTTGTGGCGGTAGATAAAGTTCAAGCACATTTTGTGAGTGAAATAGAATTAAAAAAAGAAGCAAAATTGAAATACTACTCACAATCTGAGTTATCCAGTAGTGCACAAGTTTATACACACTCTAGTATAGGCTTAAGTGAGGCCGCCCTTTATAAGTCCGTGGTTTCTGATACGGATCCTGGAAAATTTAGACGTAAAACAAAAGTGAACCTCAATGGCGAAAGAGCTCACGCAGATATGAAAGCGTTTTATTTGTTAAACGAAGCTGCAATCGTCAACCATAAGATTGATGTGAATCATAATGTTCCCAATGCTACGAGTGAGCAATTGTATAAAGGAATTTTAGACGGGGAGTCTAAAGCCATTTTTGATGGAATGGTTTACGTTGCTAAACAAGCAATGGGAACTGACAGCCAACAGCTGAATAAAAGCATGCTTTTTGCTGACTCTGCCGAAGTGATTACAAGACCTCAACTAGAAATTTACGCAGACGATGTGGCTTGTGCTCACGGTGCAACTTTGGGTGGATTTAATCGTGATGAGGTTTTTTACTTTCAATCTCGAGCCATTCCTGAGGAAGTAGCACTTAGAATGTTAGCCGTTGGCTATGCAGAAGAAATTTTTCAAGAAGTAGAGAATAAAGAAATTCACAAAGACTTTTTAGATCAATTTTTAGATCGTTTTAGCCAATATAAGGTGGATATTCATGAGCTTTAGTGTGGAAGAAGTCCGAAAAGACTTTCCAATATTTAAACGCGAGATCAATGGCCACAGTTTGGTGTACCTTGACAATGCGGCGACTACATTGAAACCAAAACAAGTGGTGGATGTAATTTCTGAACACTATCTAATGGGAACATCCAATGTACATCGTGGCATCCATACTCTATCGGCCCAAGCGACAGATGCTTACGAAGAAGCAAGAAAGACACTTGCTTCCTACATTAACTCACCTAGTGAGAAAAATATTGTTTTTACCACTGGTACTACTGCTTCCATAAATTTAGTTGCGCAATCCTATGCTACTAACTTTTTGAAGGCAGGTGATGAAATCGTCATTACAGAACTAGAACACCATTCAAACATTGTACCGTGGCAAATGGCATGTGAAAAAAACTCCGCCATTTTAAAAGTTGTACCAATACTAGAAGATGGCTCTGTTGATTTTGAAGCCTTTAAAGACATAGTTACTTCTAATACAAAATTGATTAGCATGAATTATGTGTCTAACTCCATTGGGGTTATTAACCCTGTAGAAGAGGTGATTGCTCTGGCAAAATCGGTTGGTGCTAAGGTTTGTATAGATGCTGCTCAAGCTGCGGCTCATATGGCAATCGATGTTCAGGCTTTAGATTGTGATTTCTTGGCTTTGAGTTCCCATAAGATGTGTGGGCCGACCGGCATGGGTTTACTTTATGGAAAAGAAGAGCTCTTAGAAATGATGCCTCCATTAAATGGTGGTGGCGATATGATTAAAGAAGTTCGCTTTGAAAAGTCTACCTGGAATGATGTGCCATTTAAATTTGAGGCAGGTACTCCACATATCGCGGGAGTCATAGGCTTTGCAGCGGCCGCGAAATACATTCAAAGTCTTGGTTTTGAAAACATCCAAAAACAAGAAGAGCATTTATACGAGTTAGCCAAAAAAGAACTGGAAGAAATAGAAGGTTTGGTGTTTTTTGGTACTAGCAAAAAGAAAGTAGCTCTTTTTGCATTTGGTTTTCCAGGTGTTCATCCCTCTGATTTAGGAACAATCATGGATCAGTATGGGGTTGCGGTGAGAACTGGTCACCATTGTACTCAACCTTTGATGGAATTATTTAAGGTACCAGGAACCACAAGGGCATCCTTTGCGTTTTACAACAATGATGACGATGTATATCGTTTAAAAGCAGCTATTTTAAAAGCGAAAGAATTTTTACTGTAGGTAATGTTATGGATATTAAAATTTTAACTCAAGATACACCAAATCCGAATGCCAAAAAGTACATCATGAACCGTCCCGTGAAAAGGGAAGGGAAAATTACTTATCAAAACCAAGATGAGTGTTTTAACAATCTTTTGGCTCATGATCTTTTTGGTGTCGCTCATGTGGAAGCGCTTCACTTTTTTGACAATGTTATCACTGTAACTCAAGACGGAGAAGGGGATTGGGAACACGTTGATTGGTTGGTGAGAGCAATCATAGAAACAAGATTGCCTATTCACAATGCTGACTTTAAAGATAAGCCAGACGTGATTGAGAAACCAAAGCCCGTGGACCCTGAGCTAGCTAAAATAGATGATATCTTAGATACAACGATTCGTCCTGGTTTACAGATGGATGGTGGTGATGTTGAGCTAGTGTCTTTAGACGCCCACGTTTTGAGTATTCGTTATGAAGGTGCCTGTGGATCTTGCCCAAGCTCAACCATGGGAACTCTACATGCCATTCAGAGTATTTTAAGAGAGAACTATAATCCCTCTATTATTGTAAATGTAATTTAAAAATGAATTTTCACCTTGGGGTCTTTAGGGACGTTCTTCTCTTTAGACTTCAGGGAAATGTTTCCCGTGTTCTTTGCATCTAAATAGTCGTCCAAAGCTTCCCTTAATTTTAAAGACTGTACGGCTCCTAATTTATTTCCTGAAATCGTTGAATTTACTTCCACAAAGCTTGCTGGGGAAATCGCAGGATTTCCTAAAACCGTAACGGAAAAACTTTTAGTATCTCCTGCGGATATTGCTTGTAACGAAGTGCTTAGCTCGCCTTCGGTAATGCTATAGCCTTCTGGCAATTTCCAGCTAATGTTCACAATATCAGTATCAATTCGAGGACTGAATTCGAGTCGAACCTTCATTTCAGCCATTTTATCCTCGGGGCGATAGTTCATTACAGATACGTTCACATCGGTTCTGAAGGTCCCGTTTGGTTTACCAGATAGCTTTGATGAGTTCTCTCTATGATTTTTCTTTTTGCGATCAAATTTATGTTCATAATACAAATTTTTGTTCACCGGTTTTTTGTAACTGGCTGGGGCTCGTTGCTCGAAATAGCTTCGGCCATGCACGAAGAGAACTGGTAAAGCAAAAAGAAATGCTAAAACGGGAAGGTGCCCTGTTAGTCTTTTTTGTTTGCTTAAGGACATGTAGTTCCTCCTGGTAATTCTAAGGTGTATGAGTTAGAAAATCTTCCGTTGCTTGTATCGGATAGAACATTAATCATATAGTTTCCGGCAGGGAGATTATTTAAAGAAATTGTTTCTGTCCCTCCGCCAGCATTACTTCCAACAGAATATGCTTGCATGCTGCTCTCGGTACCGAAAGTGTAGTCTTCTTTATATAGGTAAAGATCTAAGTCTCCAGAACCAGTAAAACTTAAAGTAATATTGCCGGAGAGGGCTGAGTTAACTTTTAAATGGTAGAAGTCATTTGAGGCTTCCATATTTGAGTTAGAATAGGTACCGTTTTCGGTTTTATTGTTAGAGTTAGCTGGTGTGATTAGTTTAGGTGTACAAATAGAATCAGTTAGGTAGCTAGCGTAATCATCGCGATTTGCTTGTATAAAATTAGTGTGTTCTCTACCGTAAAGAGTAGTGAGACTGGTACTACCTAAAGTTCCTTGTAGCTCAAAAAATAGACCGGCATTGATGAATGCGTAAGAGCTATTTTTTACTCCATTCGATCCAGAAAAAATGGCCCATAGCTCTTGAAAACTACCTTCGACACCATCATTGTCATCATCGGCAGAGTCTGTATCAATAGAATCCCATAATGTTCTCAGTAAAGCCATTTCGCGAAAATTTCCTTCTCCTTCATTAGGTGAATAACTTCCACTAGAGGGATCTAAACTGCCTGAGCCAGTACTATTATTTTCTACATCGTATTTAAAATAGAAGCCCGTTGTGCCATCCGAATTACCATAGGTATCAACGTATTCTCCTTTGTCTCTTACGGCTGATGCAAAGAATGAAGCCCAGGCTTCACTCCAAGCGAGGCGTGGATCGATGATGCTATTTCCATCATGGGATCCACCAGGAGAATCAGAACGTGAATACTTTGATTCAATAAAATGACCATATTCATGCAGAATGATTACATCATCAAAATGGTCAGTATCAGAAGTGTTCACATCATTATCCAAACCGCCAAGTATATAGAGGCGGTTTGTGCCTGAAACAAAAAAGCTTAATCCAGAAGTTGCATTGTTATAAAAGTATTTATAAGGGTTACAACCAGGGCTCCAAAAAATTTGAACTTGTGGTGCGACATCAAAGTCACTACAACCTGCACTAGAAAAAGCTGTGGCACAGCTAGAGGCTTGAGTTCTTAAATAGTCGTTGGCTTCATAGATTTTGTCTAAAATGTTAAATGCACCACCTTGAAGGTCACCGTTATAAGGAGCATAAATAGATCCAACACTTTGGCTAGAACTTGCGGTCACTGTGGTTGCGACAGAATAGTATTTCATTTCACTATGATTGTTTAAAACCGAAGCCTTATAGGTTGAATTGTTTGCTCTTGAGTGAACTGAGATTGTGTAGGTTTCAGAGCCTCTCGGCAATGTAATGCTATAGTTTCCTGAAGCGTCAGTTTGCCCACATTGAACAACAGTACCCGAGCTATTCGAAACAGAAATCTCTGCTAAACGAATTGGGTAGTTGGTACTGTCAGCAGAGCCTAAGCCGGAAGTTGTTGTTAAGCGTTTTTTGTAATAGGCAGTACCGGTGATTGTTACTGGATCGCTAAAGCTAACAGTGTCACTGCAAAATCCTGGTTCATCAATTAAAGGCTCACTAGGAGCTTGAGGACAATTGTAACTATCAAAGTACGGAACATAAGAATCATCTGATTCAAGGCTTTGTTCACAAGCGCTGAGAAAAATCAAAAGTAGAATTGCAAGTAGCTTTTGCGGCATAAAGGTCCCTCTAAATACTCCTATTTAATCGGACTTTTATGTGGCTTTCTGAAGAGAAAATAGACGAATTGGCTAGTTACTAGACCTTAACAAGATGAGCACTTTGTAAATGGAAGGCTTTGTATCAATTTGATATGCCCGTGAAAAATTCTTTTGTTGCATCTAAAACAGATAATTCCTCATAAAAAATTAATCTTCCATTAAGACTCCGTCTTCGAATTAAACAAAAGTGTTAAGCTTTCTTGGGTATCTATGAAATTAAATCTTTTGCGCCGATAAAAAGGCCTATGAAAATAGAAGATTTTGATTTAACAGAATGGCTAAAATTTTTGCCAGAAGAAGGTAAACTTTTGTTTGGTGAAGACCGTATGCTTTTGCTCCGGCAAGACACTATGGGACGCCTGTGGTTTTTGTTAAACCAACATTTGGGCCAGGAGCTAACCAATACAATTATGACTCAATTTGGTTTTCGTTGTGGTTACGGCGACTTTAAAGTTTTAAACCAAATCCTACATATTGATGACAACGAAATGAAGATTGCTACTGGACCCATGATGCACAATTGGGAAGGAATCGTGCATGTCCAAATGGAAGATATATCCATGGACCTTATTGATAATAAGTTTTTCTGCAAGGGAAAATGGTTTAACTCCTACGAAGCCGAGAACTATTTAAAAAACTTCAAAAAGTTTAGTGAGCATCCTGTTTGTCACTCTCTCACTGGTTATGCAAGTGGTTGGTGTTCTGCTTTTAGTGATTTAGAGACAGTGGCTATTGAAACTCAATGCATTGGTATGGGCCATGATCATTGTTGTTGGGAAATTAGAGATATAGCTTCGTGGGAAGGCAAAGCAGATCGTTGGGTTGCTTATTTAAAGAATAGCACTGAAAATATCAGTAAAAAGTTAGAAAATGCCGTTTCTGAGCTGAATCATTTAAATGAAAACTTAGAGGAAAAGATTCAAAGACGAACTGCTAAAATAAAATCTCAACAACAAAAGCTCCTAGCATCGGCTAAATTAGGAGCTATAGGGGAAATGGCAGGCGGAATCGCGCATGAGATTAAAAACCCTTTAGCGGTTATTTCGGGACACTCTAGTGTAATCAGAAAGAAACTACAAAAATCAAAGTTAACCGACGAAGTTTTATTGGAGCATCTTGATAAGATCGATTCAACTGTAGAGATGACTAATAAAATCGTAAATGGGCTTAAGAACCTTTCAAGAGACACATCTATGGACGGCTTTAAAGAGTTTGAAGTGGATCAACTATTAGAGGATGTCTTGGGTATTACGAAAGCTAAATTTAAAACTGGTAGACTTTCTTTGGAGGTTTTAAAGCCTGACGAAAAAATAAAAGTTTTTGGCGAACGAGTGCAGTTAGGGCAAGTGCTTCTAAATTTACTTAATAATGCTTATGATGAAGTTTCCGCAATTGAAAACTCCTGGGTTCGAATGGAAATCTCCAAAACAAAAGACTCTATCACTTTCAAAGTTATTGATTCGGGGTCTGGTTTGAATGAGGAAGCAGCAGAGAAAATTTTTGATCCTTTCTTCACTACAAAAGAAGTTGGAAAAGGGACCGGCCTAGGATTGTCCATTAGTAAATCAATTATAGAAAGTCATAATGGTAGGCTTTATATAGATTTTGATTCCAAAAACACTTGTTTTGTAGTCGAATTTTCATTAAATCCCGAATCTTCAAAGAGTTAAAAAATATTTACCTAAGCTTTACCATTAATGGTTATCAATCAGTCACTCCATTGCAGAAAAATTCGGTGCTAAGCTATTTTTTGACAAGTCTTCGGATAGGACTTGTTTTAGTTTGATTTTCCCCATTCCCAAATAAAATAAAGCTGAAATGACGAAAAATTAAAGTGCGTCTTATGGTCGAGAAATCCATTTAAGGCTAGATGGTCTAGGGTAGGAATGATAAATTATGCATTGGAGATAGAATGCAGAAGGGCCACAACACAGACCTAAGAATAGATGGAATTCAATACCATATCCAAACTGAAGATTGGGGGGTAGAGAATCCTTTTTTAGTAACCAGAGTCTTCAAAAATGGTGCTGTGGTACGTAGTGTGAAACGCTGTTATGAAAAAGCTCTTGTCCTTGGTCCTAGGGAATTATCAGAGGCAGTGAATATAGCCCTAAATGAGCAGCATTCTAAAATTCTAGACCTATTGCAAACTGGTCAATTTTCCTAGCTAAGTATAGACTAAAAACATGATCGATCTTACTCATGTTTACAAAACATATCCAGGCCCGGTACACGCTTTAAGAAACATTGACCTTCATATTGGTAAAGGTGAATTTGTTTTTCTAACCGGACCAAGTGGCGCTGGTAAAACCAGCTTATTTAAACTTTTATCTGCCTTTGATAGAGTCTCTAATGGCAGTTTAAAAGTAGCAGGTTATGATTTAACCAGTATCACTGACGAGAAAGTTGCCTTTTTCCGAAGAAACATTGGCGTAGTTTTTCAAGACTTTCGATTGATTCCAGACCAAACGGTATTTGAAAACGTCGCTTTGCCACTTCAAATACGAAAAGAGAAACCAAGTTATATTAAAAAACGAGTCGACGAGGTTTTGGACCAGGTTGGTTTAAGTTTTAGATCCGATCATTTCCCCACAACCCTATCAGGTGGAGAACAACAGAGAGTGGCTATTGCTAGAGCCCTTGTTCATAAACCAGGTTTGTTAATCGCCGATGAGCCAACAGGAAATCTAGATCCTGAACTTAGCCTAGATATTATGGAGCTATTTAAAAGAGTAAATGCACAGGGAACTACCGTTTTTATAGCCACACATGATCATGATTTAATTCCCGCTAGTAGTCGCGTAATAAATATCGAAGCGGGCTTTTTGGAGGAAGTTGTTCGATGAGCGTTTTTGCCCAAGCCTTACAATCATGGAAAAGACAATTAAAACTACAGTTAACCAGTGTTTTGGTGATGGGACTATGTTTTACCACGATTTTGGTTGTGAGTTTGATTAGTAAAAATATAGAGAAGGGGTTTTCATCTTGGGGTAATAAAGTTGAAATGAGTGTTTATATGAGCGAAGAAAGTGGAGTAGAACAACGCTCAAGAGTGGAATCAGCCCTAAAAAATATGAAGGAAATTCGTAGTTTCAATTTTCTTGATTCCAAAAAAGCACAAAAAGAGTTTATGGATCAGTTCTCGGGTTTGGTTCCTGAGTTGAAAGAATTGAAAGACGTAAATCCATTTCTTGAATCCTTCGAACTAGAGTTAAGTGAAATACCAGCCTCGATGTTTAGTGTTAATTTTGTTGAAGACATTGCTAAAAGAATTCATGAAATGGATGGCGTGGAAGAGGTTAGCTATGGAAGATATTGGTTTGAAAGCTATATGGGATTTATGCGTGGCTTGAAAGCCTCAACCTTTTTGATTGCCATGATTCTGAGTTTTGCGAGTTTGATGATCGTAGGAAACTCAATTCGTGCTTTGGTAGATCAAAGACGAAAAGAAGTGGAGATATTAGAATTAATTGGTGCAACTCCTCAATACATTCGAGTTCCCTTTGTACTTTCTGGTGCAATCACTGGTTTTTTAGCTTCGGTATTTAGCTTAGGTTTAGGCTTTCTACTCTATGGATTGGTACTTAGTAAGTTTATGAATGCCGTTAAGATTTTAGGTATTTCCGACAAATTAAGTTTTTTCAGTCCATTAGAACTTCTAATAATCATTGTATCCGGTATTGTGATTGGCGCGGTTGGTTCTTATCTTTGTATTAAAAACATCAACAACGGTTGGTCTGCGGTTCAGACAAAGGCGTAGGTTTTTGAAGCTTCTTGTTTTACTTTTTAGTTTTATGAATGTTGTTTCGGTCCAAGCGGGGATCGAAGCAGTTTCTATTGCTAAGCAAATAGAAGAGAAGTCCGAAAATTACCTTAAGCAAGATCAGAAAAAACGAAAATTACAGGCATTAATATTTAAAATCTCAAAAGAATTAGAAAAATTAGAAGATGAAAGACGAGATATCGAAGAAAAAATTTATCTCGCTAAGAAAAATGCAAATCGTGGTATCACGGATTTAAAAATACGCGAAGAGATGATCAAAAAAGAACGAAAAAAAATTCACAAGCAACTTCGAATGCTGGCGAGTTGGTATAAGTTAGGGATAGGTGATGTTCTTTTTAGTTCTACATCTATTAAAGATCTCGATAAACGGGTTTTTTATGTAAAGAGATTTTTGTCTGCCCAAGGTTCAAGGTTGAACCAATTTATTGATGATAAAAAAGACTATCAGGTGAAAAAAATCAGTCTCAAAGAGCAATTAAAAGAGCTTGCCGGTTTAAGAAAAAAGCTTAAAGGAAGAGAGAGTAAAACTAAAAAATTAAAAAACTATCACACGAGGCTTTTTAAGAGGGCAGATAAAAAACAAAAAGATTTATTTGCTAGTATTCGCTCACTTAGATCTAACCTGAGTGAAAAAGAAGAACCTAAGTTAGAATACTTTTTTACAAAAAAGGGAAAACTAGATTTACCGATTAATATACAGAATTGGGAAGCTTTTGGAATTTACCCAACAAAACATCGAAGAATTCACATGAATCGTAGTGGATTAGAGTTAACAAGCAATAGTACCCAGAGGGTTAAAATAGTTGCCTCAGGAAAAGTCGTGTTTCAAGGTCTTCTACCGGCTTACGGCAAAACAGTAATTGTGGATCATGGCAATCGGTATTACACTGTATATGCCGGCCTCAATCAATTTCATACAGATTTTGGAGATGATCTTGATGAAGGTGAAGACATAGGAAAAATTGAAGAGGGTAAAAAACTTGTCTTCGAAATCAGAAAATTTTCGGAAGCAATGGACCCTAGGCAATGGTTAAAAAACAACAAACTTTTGATGGCAAAAGATTTAAATAAAAAGTCAGGAATTCAACTATGAAGAAACAAAGACGCGCGATTTTGGTATTTCTATTTTTAAGCTTACTTGCAGTAGGTGGTCTTTTTCTTGGAGCTCTAAGTTCAAAAACAGCTTTGGCTATTGCCTCAGACCGTTACGAACAATTACAGACTTTTTCTAAAGTTTTAAATTTGATTCAAAAATATTATGTAGAAGATGTTGATGTAGATAAGCTTATTCGTGGCGCGATTAAAGGAATGTTAAACGAATTAGATCCTCATACCAATTATATGCCCAAAGAAATGTTTTCTGACTTTGAAAAAGAGACATCTGGAGAATTTGGTGGTTTAGGAATTGAGATTAGTGTTCAAAACGGAATCCTCACGATCATCTCACCAATTGAAGACACGCCTGCTTGGAAAGCCGGAATCAAAGCCGGAGATAAGGTGATTTCGATTGATGGAGATAGTACTAAGGGAATGAATCTAGTCGATGCAGCACAAAAGATTAAAGGTAAAATTGGTGAAAAGATTCGTTTGGGAATTTTTCGCGAAGGTTTTGAAAAACCAAAAGAATTCGTAATCGTTCGAGACACGATTAAAATCCGATCTGTAAAATACACTAATCTTCAAGATGGTTATGCTTATGTTCGCCTGACGAGTTTTATTGAGAACTCTTCCACTGACATGGAAAAGGCTTTAAAAAAGCATATTAAAAAAGATAAAGATCTAAAAGGTTTAATCATCGATTTAAGAAACAACCCAGGTGGACTTTTAAAACAAGCGGTGGAAATTTCTGATTTGTTTTTGGAAGAAGGTTTGATTGTTAGTACGATTGGTAGAGATAACAAAGACAAAGAATCACAATTTGCTCGAAAAGGTGATGATTTAGGAGACTTTCCTATCATTGTGTTAATGAATGAATACAGTGCAAGTGCTAGTGAAATTTTAGCAGGTGCTTTACAAGACAATAAACGAGCCTTAATCATGGGACAAACCTCTTTTGGTAAGGGCTCTGTCCAATCTGTCATTCGCCTAGGTGATGGTTCTGGTTTAAAACTGACCGTAGCTAGATACTACACTCCATCAGGGAGAAGCATCCAGGCGGAGGGAATTGCTCCAGATGTTAGTATTGAAAATGTTAATGCTGAAGCTTTTGAAAAAGCCATTGTCAATAAAACGGTAAAACGCGAGGTAGACATTCAAGGTCATCTTGAAAACGACCGCTCTAAGGCGAAAAAGGATTCTTTAGAAGTAGGTGGTCTTGCATGGTACAAGCATGTGCGCTCACAGAAAGAAAAGAATTTGAGTAATCGAGATAAGCTTCTTAGTAATGATTTTCAAGTTCTTCAAGCTTATAACTATTTAAAGGCGTGGAAGGTTTTTAACAAAATTCAAAACTAGAAAAATACTTCTGAATGAGCTTGAAAAAACAAAAAGGAAGAGAGATCTCTTCCTTTTTTTGGATTTGGCTGAGTTGATTATTAATACTCGTTTTTATATAAGTTGCAGGCGCTTTCTGCTGAAACATCAGTAATGTTCATACATCTACCATTCACTTTGATTGCCCATACATCTTTGTCCACATTGGCAGCGAATTGTGAGCAATTTGTGTTACGATCAATCAAACCTAAGGCGCCTTTATAGCAATTATCGTCGTAATACAATTCAACGGCTCTACCAAGTCTTGCATTAGTAAATGCTCTACAAGCCTTAATTGCATTAGTATCATCAATATTTAAGCACCGACCATCTATTTCTACAGCCCAAACACTTGAGTTAACATTTTTCGCAAAAGTATTACAATCTCTTTGGCTAGAAACACTTCCAAGGTAATCTCTACTGCATGAGTCGTCGTTATAAAACTTCACCTTCTGGCCAATAGGTGGCATTGGAGCTGGTTGGTCGTATCCACAGTTGTATGCCATATTGTCTAGTCTTCTATTTAATCTGCTTACAAAGCGACTGCAGTAGCTAGAGCATTCTCTTTCGCAAATTGCCATATCACGGTTTAAGTCTCTTTCATTCACTACTCTTTGTTGTGCGACTGCTGTTAAGCTACTTAAAGCTAAGGCAATGCCTAAAATCAATTTCATATTTCCCCCTAATTTAAAAATGTAAAACACCAATAGTTTACATGGAGGTTTTAATCCGGTTTTTCGGATATTGATATGATTTGCGAAGATTGAAAAAAAGTAATAAGGGGATTTAAGCCGATGTAAGACTTTGTCTTATTTCCTAAAAATATAGTGATTTAAAGGGATAAAAGCTAAATGCATGATTAAAATGAGAGCATATCTTTTTTGTGCAGAATAAAAAAAGGCTACTTTCTTGCGAAAGCAGCCTATTTTTGGAATTGAAATTTGAAGATTAAAGTTGGTCTTTAGCCACTTCTTCAATCTTCGCTTTTTCAATTACGAAATCCATCACTTGCTCTTCTAGGATTTGGAAATCAACTCGAGCTTTTGCGTCTTCGTTATTGTAGTAAGACATCAACTGCTCAGCAGGGATACCAATCTCTTGAGCTCTTGCGTTGATGAACTTTTGGAAAGCTTCAGGAGTAGTTTTGATGTCTTGAGCTTTCGCAATTTCACTGATCAAGTAACTAGACTTGATAATGAACTCACTAGATTTATCAAAATCAGCATCATTTGTTGCTAAGTATTTAGTTACGTCTTCAGGGCTCATGCCTTGTTGAGACATACGCATTTGCGCATCCTGAACGATCAATTTCTTTTGCTCAACTTTCAAACCTTTAGGAACTTCGATTGGATTTAACTCAACCAACTTTTCCATCAAACGAGTTTTTAACTCGTCTTTCACTCTTTTTTCTTCGTGCTGAGAAAGAGTTTCTCTGATGCTATCTTTTAAAGCCTGAACGTTTTCGTGGTCACCAACATTTGCAGCGAACTCATCATTTACTTCTGGCAATTCAAATTCTTTGATTTCGTTTAATTTCACTTTGAAAACAACATCTTTTCCAGCGATATCAGAAGCGTGGTATTCTTCAGGGAACTTAAGAGTAAGTTCTTTTTCTTCACCCTTTTTCATTCCAACAACACCTTCTTCGAAACCGTCGATGAATTGTTTTGCTCCTAATTCTAGGTCATGGTTTTCACCTTTACCACCCTCAAGAGGCTCACCATCAATGAAACCCTCAAAGTCGATAACGGCAACATCACCATCTTTAGCGGCTCTATCTTCTTCAACAGGCTTTTGAACGCCTTTGTTTTTACGAAGATTTTCAATTACATCACTAACGTTTTCGTCAGAGATTTCTACTTTTTCTTTTTTAACTTCAACGCCTTCGATGCTTTTAAGTTCAATTTCAGGCTTTACTTCAAAAGTAGCAGTGAAAGAGAAAGCTTGGCCTTCTTTTACAGGCTCGTGATCAAACTTAGGGTTCATCACAGGCTCTAAATTGTTATCGCGGATGGCTTGCGCCCAAGCTGGACCAATTAAATACTCAAGAGCATCTTGGTCAACCTTGTCAGCAAACTTAGACTTAATCACCTGCATAGGTACTTTTCCTTTACGGAAACCTGGCTGGTCATATTGACGTTGGATGGACTGATAAATTTGTCCATAAGTCTCGTTCACTCTTTCTACTGGGATCTCTACAGATAGTTTTCTCTCTAATCCAGATAGTTCTTCCACATTGATATTCATCCGTGTCTCCTTCGTCACATTTAGGATGTTGGGGAATTTGGCATTTTTCTACGCGATGATGAGATTCAAAAAACAGCAAACTGCTATTTTAGGAGCTAACAAAAAACCCGAAATTCTTGCTTAAAACGTTGGCCAAGGTATTTGAAAACGCAAAAAAAATCAAGTAATTTGGGGACTTAGACTGCAGCATCTTTGCGGCTTTTTGCATTACCTTTACAGAATTACAAAAACCGGTAGTGGATTATCCAAAAACATTCATTTGATTAGCTGCAATTTTTTTTGTTTTCCGTTAAATTTATTGGGAAAACCATTACTTAGCGGGGTTAGTATCTTTCAAGAGGAAATATTTTTTGTTACAGGCAAGGGTGGCGTTGGAAAATCCAGCGTCGCTGCGGCAATTGCTCATAAAATAGCCAAAACTTCCAATGATGTAAAATTGGTGGATTTGGACCAATATTTTCGCAATATGTTTGAGCAAGACAAACAAATAGACTTTTCCGTTGAAGAGTGGACCGGGATGAAATGCTTATCTGAATATGTAGATCATCTGGTTAAATTACGTGGTTTGGGCAAATTGTTTTTTGACAACCCTGTAATGTCTAAGCTTTTAAATATTGCTCCAGGATTATTTGAATTGGCCATTTTAGGAAAGCTCAGCTCAAAGCAAAGAGAGCATGGACCTCCACTTAGTTATGATAAATTGATTTTAGACAGTTACGCTACTGGACATAGTTTATCCATGTTAAAAGCACCTTTTGTAATGGCGGAAAGTATCACCCGCGGACCAATGCATGTGCAAAGCCAGGGAATCATTTCTGTCTTACAGAGTGAGGCCTTTCAACCTGTGGTAGTGGTTACTCCAGAGTTAATGGCTGTAGAAGAAAGCATTGAGCTAGCCACAGAAATCGAAAGGCTATTAGGGAAGAAGTCCCTTTTTGTGATTAATCGAATTTACAAAGAATTTGCGGACCTTCCAGATTTAGAAAACCCTTGGGAGAAGTTTTTATACCAAAAGAAAAATGAACTAGATAAAGTTCGCGAACTTTTAGAGGCTAAATCCTACCAATATTTAGAGTCCCCATTAGTAACGAATGCTGAGACTAGTCTTGATCTACTAGAGAAAATGGGGGCACAGTGGAAAATTTCGTAGACTCCTTACTAGAGAAAAAGGTTTTAATTTCTGCTGGGACGGGTGGGGTAGGAAAAACTAGCACCTCAGCTGCCTTGGGGATTTTAGCTGCTCAAAAAGGCTTGAATACTTTGGTTTTAACCATTGATCCAGCGAAACGATTAAAAACAGCTTTGGGCTTAGATAATTTAAATGATCACAATTCCATCGTAGAAGTGAAATTAGAAAGACCGATGAAAGGCAAGCTTTATGCCGGAGTGGTCAATGCAAAAGCCGTATTTGATGACTTTGTTACAGAAGCTAGTCCAGATGCGGAGTCGGCGAACCAGTTGCTTAATAATTTATTGTATAAAAAATTAAGCATGGGATTGCAAGGTTCTCAGGAGTTTACTTCGTTGCAAATGTTTTATAAGGCTTATGAATCTAATGAGTATGATTTGATAATTGTGGATACGCCTCCTGCTCAACATGCATTGGATTTTTTAGAAGCTCCGGAAAGACTGTCGAAACTTTTTGACGAAAAAATCTTAAAATGGTTTGTGTCTGAAAAAGAGGGTTCCTTTGGCTTTATAAAAAAAGCAATTCGAACCGGGACCAGAAAAGCCTTTTCTATTTTAGAAAAGTTAACCGGTGATCAATTTGTAGATGAAATTTTTGATTTCTTTGTTTCTATGAAATTCATTCGATCAGCACTGGTGACTCGTAATCAGCAAATTGCTCGCCTCTTACATAGCAAAGAAGTTGGTTTTTTACTGATTACTGCCTATGACGTTAAGAAGCTTAAGCATGCCATTGAATTTAATGGTAAGTTACAAGATTTAGGCTTTTCCTTAGCGGCAGTTTTAGTGAACCGATGTTTTCCAGCTGAAGATTCACTATACTTAAGTTCAGCGAAAAACGAAAAACAACAATACTACCATGAATTAAAAGACTATTATAAGAAAGAGGAAGCGAGCATTGAAAAGATCAATGATGAGTTTCCACAAGGGATTCCTGTCTTTAAGTTAATGGAAGTGATCAGTAGCACAGATCCTTTAAAGACGGTAGAAGAGATGGCCCAACAGTTTCCTTGGAGAATTTAGCGGATGAAGATTCTTTTAGCTTTTTGTTTAGTATTAGCAGCTTGTGCAATTCAATCAAGAAACGATAAAGCCCCTGCGAAAAAATCAGTAGCAAAAGTTAAAAAGTCGAAAATGCAAAAGTCTTTTGAAGAAATTAATGAGTTGTATCAAAACGGCTATTATCCTGAAAGCATTCAAAAAATCAAAGCCTTTCAAAAGAAGTATGCCGTTAGTAAGTACGAGGCAGAGCTACTTTTTTTACAAGGAAAAGCCTTATTTGCTGACGGCGACATTGCAGGTGCTGAAAAAAGTTTTAGAGCTAGTCAGAGTATGTGGTCTAAGAGTTTACTGGGGCAGGCAAAAAGCCTTTACTTTTTATCGCAAGTCTACGAAAGACAAAATCTTGATGCAAAGGCCATTGCCAGTCTTTTGCAGTTATTGAAAATGCCAAAAGTATTAGACGAGCGCTTTTATCAACTGGATGTACCGGCCAAACTAGCTGCTGCTTACGCCAGAGAGGGAAATATTGCAGAAGCATCTCGTTACCATAGCCGAGTGGATGCTTATCTAAAAAAGTTTATACCGCTTGAGGAGAACCTTGAAAAAGAGTCTTATGGTTTAGTTAACCTAAGCCTTCACTCTATTGGCGAAAATTCATTAGTGAACAACAAAGCTAGAAACTTTCAAGAACAAGTTGAAGCCATTCGATATTCTCAAGAGTTTTTACTTCGCTCCATTGAAATGGGCGGGGAGCCTTGGGCAGCCAAATCCCTATATCGTTTCCAACTAGCTTACCGAGATTTACTAAATAGTGTTGTTGCTAGCTGGGCTGAGCTTTATCGCTGGAAAGACCAGGTGGCGGCGATAAAAATACAAAAGCAGAAATTAGCTCAGTTGGATCAAATCCATAAGCTTATCCTTGCTTTGGAAGAGCTTTTACTTCCTAGAGATGCAGTAAATAACGATGTTTATAAGGACTTTTTAGTGGCAAAAGATGCTATTAAAAAAGAGGTGGAAATTTATTTTCATGAACCAGAAGTGGGCCAAGGTTTAACGGATGCCGCCAAAAAGTTAGAGGGCATGCCTGTTCCAATGAAACTTAGTAGTCCCAAAGAAACAAAGAAAAAATATCAGAAGCAAATGCAAATCCCATTGGTCGATCCGAACCTTTGAGTCTCTATGAAATTGCAAAAAATTTCTGGTCTCTACTCAATTTTAAAACTGGCATCGGATGCAAAAATTCCTGAATGGGCTTTGCAGTCAGATTTTTTTTCAATCAGTAAGAGCTCAGAAGAATTGTCTATAGTTTGCCAAGAGAAACTAGTTCCAAACAATATTAATGCAAATAAAAGTTGGTCTTTAATCAAAGTAATAGGACCACTGGATTTTTCGTTAACTGGAATTTTAAACTCAATTACCCAGCCGTTGGCAGAAGAAAAGATTAGCATATTTGCAATTTCTACTTTTGATACTGACTACTTGTTGGTAAAACAAGACCGAAGCGAAAGAGCCGTAGCGTTATTAAAAGCAAGGGGCTTTGAGTTTGTTCAATAGGTAGAGGAGAACTTATGGGCGCTGTTGAAGCATATTTAAAAGGAATGGGTGTTTTTTTTAAAGGCTTTTCCTATTTTTGGGCTAATAAATCTCTAAGAAGATTAGCGATTATGCCTGTAATTATAGTTATGATATTAATGGCCTTCGGAATCTATTCCTTGATCGGAATTTCACCAATCTTAGAACAAAGCATCAGTCGTTTCACAAGTTCATGGGTAAGCGAAGGCTACTTTTGGATCATCAAAACCTTTCTTTATATATCGTACTTTTTCGTGTCTCTAGGAGTTTTGTATATATTATCAATGATCGTCGCAATTCCCTTTAACTCTTTGATTGCGGAAAAAACCTTGGAGCTAGAAAAGGCCGATTACATTCAACCAAAGGGCATGGGGGATTGGATTAGTTTTAACTTTCAAATGCTTTTAACGGCTTTGATTAAAGCCTTTTTACTTTTATTAATTAGCATTCCAATGCTGATCTTTTCATTCATTCCTTTTTTAAGCTTGATCGCTGGTTTTTATACAGTTTTAGTGATTGCTTATGACTCTTGTGACTACGCTCTTGAGTTGAAGGGGAAGAAGTTAAAACAGAGGTGGCAATTTTTTAAAGATCATTTTTGGGCATTGGCAGGCTACACAACGATCTTGTCTGTGTTTTTTGCTATACCTTTTGTGAACATCTTTTTAATTCCAGTTTTTATTACTTCAGGTTCTCTTTTTGTTACTGAAGTTTTTTCTGAGAAAGAATTTTAAAACAGAAGAAAGTAGCGTCGAAAAGTACTTTCTTCGCAGTTCATTTACGAAGCTGAACCTAAGATAATTTCATTTAAACTCTTAAGTTCATTTTTCATTGAGCTGGAATAGCCATTGAGAGACGTAGCTTTGCTATTTGTGTCTGAGGCAGCTTCTGTATTCATCATTGCTGACTCATTCAATTGCAGCATGGCAACATTTGCTTGTTGAATCCCTTGTTTTTGCTCGGTGGATGCTGAGAGTATCATATCCATCTCTTGCTCCATCTGGCTTACTTGCTGACCAATGGTATTGAAAACACTTTTAACTTGCTCAGATACATCAGCGCCATGAGCGCTAGACTCTTCTGTGTGTTTGATCAAAACTTCCATTTCTTTAGAACTTTCGTTTAATAATTTATTAATTTCACTTGCGGCCGTTCCACTGGTTTTAGCAAGATTACCAATCTCTTCGGCTACTACAGCAAAACCTTGTCCAAATTCACCGGCTCTAGCCGCTTCGATGCTCGCGTTGAAAGATAGAAGTTGTGTTTTAAAAACAATATCATGAATGATAGAAGTCTTTTCGGTGATGTTGGCAAGTATACTTCTCATATCTTTTAGTCGAATGGAGTTATTTATTATTTCATCCATTACATTTTCTAGTCCTTCAATGGTTTCCTGACCACGATTGGTTTCGTTTTTGGCTGTACCAACCAATTCCTTGGTACGAGTGGAAACTTCTTCTGTTCTTTCTATCATCGCACTCATTTCAGACAATGAGGAAACACTTTGCTGTGTGGCAGCTGATTGCTGTTGGTTTGCTGAGTTCATCTTTACAGAGGAATTCACTAGCTCTGAAGAGGCTTGCGAAAGGCTACCTGATACTTGCCCTAATGATTTTGTAATGAATAGGGAGGGTTTGATCACCAAAAGTTTAATTACCAAAAAAGCAATCAATGAGGAAATTAAAATACTAACTAGGATTAAAGAGAGTATTTTTGTAAAAATACTCTGAGAAATATTTCTCAAATAAACCAGGAAAGTTCCCGAACCCACAATCCATTTCCATTCAGGGTGCATTCTTATAAAAGACACTTTTTGTTCAATATGGTTTTTGTCCTTACCATATTGCCAATCGTATTTTATGTAGCCACTTCCTGACTTTTTTGCGACTTTTGCCATTTCGACAAAAATCGGGAGTCCATTGGAGTCTTTGATGTGACTTACGTCTTGTCCTGAAAGCTCTTGCTTAATTGGATGCATTACCATTTTTGAATCTACATCACTGATCCAGTAATAGTCTTTGAAATCTTCACCAAAGCGCATTTTAGACACTAAAAATTTAGCTCTTTCTTTAGCTTCTGTTTCTGACATTACACCTGTTTTTGCAAACTGGTAGTGTTGTTCGATAATTGCATAAGCATTTTCAACGGTATTCTTTACCGCTAAATTTATTTGTTTTTCTACACTAGTGTGGAGGGATTCATTGATTAAAACAGAGCCAAGCGCAAAACATATAACAAGTGGACCTACGAATGAAATCAGTACCTTTTTTTGTAAAGATAAGCTCTTTAAACTTTTGAACATTGCTTCTCCTAGCTAGAAGATAAATCGGTCTAAGTGAAACTAGTGTTTAAGGATAAACTCTGTGGGACGAAAAATCCCATCATTAGGCTGGCTTCTTTCTTCAGATACAAACTAAACTGTTTTTGACGTTTTGAATTGAGAATACAGCGCATTGTCTAGAAGCCGCTGTCTTAACTAAAGCTGAGTATAAGGCCGTATATCGTAATATATTGAGAAACTTAGATAAGATTTGGAAGATTACTTCAAGCTTGTGAAAAAAGTTAAAGTAGATTTTGCTGAGAAATTTTGTCCTACATTTATAAATTAGTAGTGGGGAATTCCTCGCTTTTTTTGTGAGGAAAAAATATTTTGATGATAAGTCCAGTCTGCTGATGGAATTCATTTTCGCTGGACTTAATGAAAAGACATTATGATCGGGGAGTTGGTAGTAGATTTATATTAAGATTTTTTATCTAATTTTTAGGTCAAAAAAAAGCCCCGCGTATAGCGGGGCTTTTGTACTTATGATTTTTATAGCTTAGTGGTAAAGCTCTTGTCCTTTGTACTGAGCTTTGATTCCAAAAGACCTTTCTGACTTTAACTTGAATAAATCTTCTGGCTCTTTGATGTCCAATGCATTTACTAATACTTGGTCAACATGAGTAACTAAGATAACTTCAAGGTCTTTCAAGATTTCTTCAGGAATATCCATCAAGTCTTTTTCGTTGTCTTTCGGGCAGATGATCGTTTTGATTCCAGCACGGTGAGCGGCCAAGATTTTTTCTTTTAAACCACCGATTGGAAGAACTCTACCACGAAGTGAAACCTCACCAGTCATTGCCACAGTACGCTTCACAGGAATCTTAGTAATGGCACTTACGATACTAGTAGTAATCGTGATACCAGCACTTGGTCCATCCTTAGGGATTGCTCCTTCAGGGGCGTGAATGTGTACGTCGATATTGTGGAAAGTCTCAGTGTCGATTTCAAACAGAGGTCCACGACTTCTTACGTAACTTAAAGCAGCAGTACAAGATTCTTTCATTACATCACCCAATTGACCAGTGATGATGAACTTACCTTTACCAGGAACTACACTTACTTCAACAGGAAGAAGGTCTCCGCCCACTTGTGTCCAGGCCAATCCATTGGTCATACCAATTTCATTGCGAGACTCAAGCTTTCCATGTTTAAAGCGTATTGGTCCAAGCATCTCTTCAATTGCTTTAGGAGTAACTGTGTAACCTTTTTTCGATTTTTTTAGTTCCGTGTAAGTGGACTTAGCTTTTTTAATACCAGCCTTGCTCAACTTTGCCTTTGGTACATCTTTTGATTTCTTCTCAGTTTTTAAGATGTGGCGAGCCGTCTTACGACAAATCGTAGCAATGGTTCTTTCTAAGTTACGTACCCCAGATTCTTTCGTGTAGTGGCGAACTAAATGTTTAATTGCCGCTTCAGAAACACTAACTTTATATTCGTCCAAACCATACTCTTTAACCTTTTTAGGAACGAGATAGGTTTTAGCAATCGCAATTTTTTCGTTTTCTGTGTAACCCTCAAGGCTGATTACTTCCATACGATCTAAAAGAGGTCCTGGGATTGTGTGTAGGCTGTTAGCAGTACAAACAAACATTACTTTTGATAAATCATATTCTACTTCTAGGTAATGATCGGCAAACTCAGAGTTTTGCTCAGGATCTAAAACCTCAAGTAGGGCAGCGGATGGGTCACCACGGAAATCATTACTCATTTTATCAATCTCATCTAAAAGGAATAATGGGTTTCCTTTGTCAGCTTTTTTCAAGGCTTGGATGATTTTACCAGGCATTGCACCAACATAAGTTTTTCTGTGACCACGGATTTCAGCCTCATCTCTCACACCACCCAAAGAAATTCTTACGAATCCTCTGTTCATTGAGCGAGCGATGGATCTAGCCAATGAAGTTTTACCAACCCCTGGAGGGCCCGCTAGACAGATGATTGGAGCTTTAACGTCTTTAGAAAGAGCTGTAACGGCAAGTGCCTCTAAAATTCTTTCTTTAACTTTTTCTAGACCCCAGTGATCTTCATCTAAAACATCTTCAGCGTGATCAACATCATTATTTAGATCTTCGTAGTCAAACCATGGAAGTGAAAGCATCCAGTCGATGTAGTTTCTAACAACAGTCGCTTCTGCACTCATTGGTGACATCATTTTTAATTTGCGAATTTCTTTCTTAATTTTTTCGTCCGCTTCTTTGCTCATACGCTTATCTTTAAGACGCTCTTCCAATTCAGCGATTTCATTTTGGAAATCGTCTTTATCGCCAAGCTCTTTTTGAATCGCCTGCATTTGCTCGTTTAGGTAGTATTCTTTTTGAGAACGCTCCATTTGCTTTTTAACACGAGTGCGGATTCTTTTTTCCACTTCTAAAATTTCAATTTCAGAAGTCATCATATTTAGAAGCTCTTCCAAACGAAGACCAGGATCAGCGATCTCAAGGATTCTTTGTTTGTCTTCTAGTTTTAAGTTTAACTGAGCAACGATGATGTCAGCTAACTCACCAGCTTCTTCGATTCCAGAAACTCTCATTAAAATTTCTGGTGGAATTCTCTTGTTCAACTTTACGTAAGTTTCAAAAGTCGATTTTACAGAACGAGTTAAAGCATTTGCTTCAACTGGTTTGTCAGAAGACTCGTCTAAGATTTCTGCTTTTACTGCAAAAAATTTGTCTTCGTCTAAGAATTCTTTAATTCTTACTCGGCCTTTACCCTCGATCAAAACCTTAACCGTTCCATCTGGAAGGCGAAGAAGTTGAATGATAGTACCTAGAGTACCAATTTCATAAATGTCTTCTGGTTCAGGGTTGTTTGTTTTCGCGTCTCTTTGAGCAACTAGTACGATGTCCGTACGATTACTCATGGCATCTTCTAATGCTGCGATGGATTTGTCTCGTCCAACAAAGAGAGGCATCATCATGTGTGGGAAAACAATCAAGTCTCTAAGTGGAAGAAGAGGTAGTTTTTCAATTACTTGCTTTTCGGTTTTACTCATCTTTAGTGGTCCTCCCTGAGTATTGCAAGGACCACTAAATCAAAAGCTTATGCGATTTCTTTAGAGTCCTTCGCTTTTTCCAGTTCGCGAATTTCTTCTTCTGTGCGGTAAACTAGTTTCGGCTGTTTGCCTTCTAGTATGACTGCTTCATCTATTATACATTCTTTTACATAGAGTTTGCTAGGAATTTCAAACATGATGTCTAGCATAGCACCTTCCATCACACCTCGTAATCCACGAGCCCCTGTATTTCTTTTAATACTTTCCTGGGCTATAGCCTTTAATGCAGCGTCTTCAAAACGAAGTTCAACACCATCGAATGAAAATAATTTTTTATATTGATTTACCAAAGCATTTTTGGGCTTAATCAAAATGTCTAGTAATGCCTCTTCAGTAAGCTCATTTAATACAGCTAACACAGGCAAACGTCCGATGAATTCTGGTATTAAGCCGAACTTTGCTAGATCTTCAGGCATGGTTTGCTGAAGAATGTTGCTTCTAATCTTTTTCTTCTCTTCACCGGTCTTGATTTCAGCAGCAATACCCATAGATTTCGTCGATTGACGTCCTTCAATGATATTTTCTAGACCTGCGAAAGCACCACCACAAATAAATAAAATGTTAGAAGTATCCACTTGAATGAATTCTTGTTGCGGGTGTTTACGTCCACCTTTTGGTGGAAGGTTGGCAACAGTACCTTCTAAAATTTTAAGCAAAGCTTGTTGAACACCTTCACCACTAACGTCGCGGGTGATGGATGGGTTTTCAGCTTTTCTGGTAATTTTATCAATTTCATCGATGTAAATAATTCCACGTTGGGCTTTTTCAACATCGTAATCAGCAGACTGAAGTAGGTTTAAAACAACGTTTTCAACGTCTTCCCCCACATAACCGGCTTCGGTTAGAGTTGTGGCATCGGCCATTGCAAAAGGAACTTGAAGAGTTTTAGCAATGGTTTGGGCTAAATAAGTTTTTCCTGATCCAGTAGGTCCAACTAGAAGGATGTTACTTTTTTGTAAATCAATACCATCTTTCTTAGATTTACCTTGCGAAATTCTTTTGTAGTGATTGTGAACTGCTACTGCAAGAGCGCGTTTTGCGGCATCCTGGCCAATAACATATTCATCCAATCTTTCTTTAATTTCGATTGGCTTTGGCACTTTAAACTGTGGAGAAGCATCTGTCGTTTCACGCTCTTTCTCTTCTATAATAATGTCGTTACAAAGATCAATACACTCGTCACAGATATATACCTGTGGTCCAGCGATTAGCTTTTTGACTTCTTTTTGCGATTTTCCACAAAAACTACAATGTAATGTTTTTTTATCACTCATATACCAATAACCTTGTTAATTATTTAGCTGTCTTTCTAGATTCTACTACTTGGTCGATCAAACCGAACTCTTTTGCTTTGTATGGGTCCATGAAATTATCACGTTCCATTTGCTCAGCTAAAAAGTCGAAATCTTTGCCTGTGTGTTTTACATATATTTCTGTTAACTTTTTCTTTGTAGCGATTAATTCTTTAGCGTGAATTTCAATATCAGTAACCTGACCAGATAATCCTCCGCCAGCAATCAATGGTTGGTGAATCATGATTCGACCATGTGGTAGGGAATAGCGTTTTCCTTCAGTACCTGCCATTAAAAGTAGAGAACCCATGCTTGCAGCCATACCCGTACAGTAAGTAGCTACATCGCATTTAATAAATTGCATCATATCGTAGATACCAAGACCTGCAGTAACGCTACCGCCTGGGCTGTTGATATAAACATGAATGTCTTGATCTGGATTTTCCATTTCTAAGAAAAGCAATTGAGCCACAACCACATTGGCCACTTGGTCATCAATAGCTTGTCCGATGAAGATAATTCTATCTTTCATAAGACGTGAATAAAGATCGTAACTTCTTTCTCCTCTAGGAGTTTGTTCTACAACAACAGGAATTAGTGCCATAATAAATTATCCTCTCAAGCTGTTTGCGCACGTGTTTGTAGTGGGCGATTGTAGCGTAAAAATCAGATCAAAGAAATGATTCCCGTACTTCTTTATTGTTTTTCGGTATTTGTGTTCAGTTTCTGAAGTCCTGGAACCAGATTTCCCAAAGAGGAACAGGCTTTGGGCGAAGGTCGAGTTTAGCTACGCCATGTCATTGAGTGTTCGTTCGCTGAACTTTATTTAGAGACTTAGCAAAAATGGTATTTAATACAGCGATAAAAGCTTTTTGAAGCTTGGACTTCACAGAAACCATTAAATCTTAGGATTCTTGTTTTGAAAATTCGGGAGGCTTTTCTTAATAGAAACCCAAAAAACCTGCCAATAGATCTAGTCGAGCCACCGAATTACAGTCTTTAAAACTAGGAAAATGTTTACTTTCCCTACCAACTTAGGGCTGGCTGTGTTAATTTTCATCATTAATTTAGAAAGTAAGCAGAGCGGAATTTCTATGAAAACAGATGAAAGATTTTCCCCGTGAGGAGAATAAATAGGAAGTCCTTATAAGGTTCTGTTATTTGAAAATTTCCAGGAGTGAAAGATGTTATTAAAAATTGCAAATTCTTATTCAAAAGCTGCCACTCAGTGTTTGACGGTTTATGTGGGTCAAAGTGGTAAAGACAAAGTAAAAACAACTAATAAAAACTCAATCGTAGGTGAGTTGGTAAAAAAATATAGTGCCTCTGGGGAATTTAAAGCTGGTTTAGGTGAAACCCTAATGTTACGTGCTGCTGGTTTGGAGAACTTCCAAAACGTAATGTTGGTAGGTATTGGTAACACAAAAAAATTATCGGAAGAAGTACTTCGTAGAGCAACTGCTTATGCCTATCGTGCTTTGCGCTCTGAGAAACAAAAGGCTTCTATGATTTGTTTTGATTCCACAGAAATTTTCAAGCTGAAACTCCAAGTTGTAGGGCATGTGATTTCTGAGGCTGCGGAACTTACCAACTACAAATACACTCAGTTTTTAACAGAAGCTAAGCAACACGAAGTAAAGCTTGAGTTGGTTTCTAGCAAGGCTCCAGATCGTAAAGCTTTGTCTACTGGGGCAAAAGAAGGATTCTTAATCGCAGAGAGTATCAATTTTTCTCGTCGTGTAAGTGATGCTCCTTCAAACTGGATGACACCGGATCAATTGGCTAAAGAAACTAAGAAAGCAGCAAAAGACACTGGATTAAAAGTAAGTGTTTGGGATGGTGCTAAAATTCAAAAAGAAAAAATGGGTTCCTTATGGGGAGTTGCTCGAGGTTCGGCACAAGACCCTCGTGTGATTATTATGGAATACAACGGAGCTGCTAAAAGCAAAACTCCAATCGCCTTCGTAGGTAAAGGTTTAACTTTTGATACTGGTGGTATTAGCATTAAGCCAAGCGCTGGTATGGAAGCAATGAAGTACGATATGTGTGGCGGAGCCAACGTAATCGGGGCGATGCTAGCGATTGCAAAATTAAAGTTAAAAGTAAATGTGGTTGCGTACATTGGTGCGGTTGAAAATATGCCAGATGGTTTAGCGATTAAACCAGGTGATATTTTAACGGCAAGAAGTGGTAAGACCATTGAAGTTACCAACACAGATGCAGAAGGTCGCTTGGTTATGGCAGATTTATTGTGCTTGGCTTCTGAGAAAAAACCTTCTTCAATTTTTACAATGGCAACCTTAACTGGTGCGATCATTGTGGCTTTAGGTCATTTACACACTGGTTTCTTTACTCAAGATGAAAAACTAAATTCAAAAGTTCAAGATGCCGCGGATCGTGCAGGTGAAGATCTTTGGAGAATGCCATTATTGGATGAGCACCAAAAACAAATGAAGAGTGCTTATGCTGATATTGGTAATATGGGTACACCATCTCGTGCAGCAGGAAGTGCTCAAGCAGCTGCTTTCCTAAAAGCATTTGTTGCTAATGATGTTCCTTATGCTCACTTTGACATTGCTTCACAAATGAGTGACATGGGATCTTACTATCCGTATCACCCCGACAAAGGAGCTTGTGGTGCGATGCTTAGAACTTTCCTAGAGTATGCTCGTAAGTCTTAAGACTAAGAGAACAATTAAAATTGTTAAAAAGAGATTCCTATTGGAATCTCTTTTTTTATTTGAGTCTTGGGATAGGGTTTATGAGATAGGTTAAAATTTAAAAGATTCGTTAGATTTAGCGAAGTCGTCTGTTTTAGGAGTTTTTTTAACTAAGCTTTCACCGATTAGCTTTGTGTCACATTTAAAAGTCAATTGGGATTGATAGCTTAAGCATTTGTTATAGGCCTTATTAATGGGTGCATTTTCATTGGTTAGCCCATAAATTCGTTTCACCTCTGTGATATTGTCTTTCGTGATTTTGTATTCACTGCAAATACAAGCCAGTTTTGAATTGGTCGATAAGGCTGGAATACTAAATAAAACTAAAATAAGATTTGAAAGCAATAACTTCATAAGCTTCTCCCTTGCGCTTAAAATACCTTATAAAAGGAAAAATCTGGAGAAAAAGATTCTAAATCAGAAAGGCTGTGCTAAGCACAGTTTATTTTACAGACTTGGCAATAATTTAGACGCTGCAAGCTACTGACTAAATGACTATGTCCTCAAAAAGTTTTTAGAGAGACTTGGTTTCATCTCCAAGAAAACAGGCTTTATAAAAAAGAAGCCTTAGCATGAAAAGCTTTTTGAAGCTTATGTAGATCACTTATTTAAAGTCATGATCATCTCGGATAATCGGAATCAAGACGTCTTTACCGATATAAATGCCTTTCTCGCCCATAAAGGCTTTATTTCTATTTAGATATTGGAAGAAATCAGGGCTCATTGGAAAGTCAGTTTCAACGCGATGAAAGAGAGGCTTTTCTCTAGTGAAATCAATCACTATTAGGGAGCCTCTATTCATACCGGTACCAAAACCCAGAAAGATGCTGTTTGCAGTATCAGCCACTGGTTCTAAACTCGTGTAAGAGGCATTTTGGGGATAATTATAGGAATTGGTTTCAGGTTCTTTTTGGGAAAGATCAATGACTAATAGTGATTTAACAAAGGAAAAATTCAATAAGTATTGGTTTTCAATTAACAGATTAAGTTTGGGTTGAAAATGTCCACCCTCGACTTCTTTGACTAATTCTAAGGATTTGCCATCTTCAGTATTTTTATAAATGCTGAGTTTCATGTTATTTGTAAATAAAATATAAGGCGCATGGTATTCTAATGCGCCATTCATATTTAAATCCGTAACAGTAAGGTTTTTTTCTAAATTGATTTGAAACCATTGTTGCTCCCTGTTCATTCCAAAAAGCATAGTGTCAACTTTTCTGAAAAGATTAAAATAGGGAAAACTAGATTGTTGGACAAAATTTCCTTCCGAGTTTTTTCTATACCAAAGGGTGTAGGCCTGGGTGCTGTCTTCATTTTTGGGGCCATTTGAAACAGCCTCTTTCATTTCGGGAAAATTAAAGGTAATTAATAAATTATTGTCGTCCACTCGAAAAACCATGCTGTCTTCTCTTAGGTTTTCCACTTGCAGAATTTCAACGGAGCTCTTACTTTCGTGTTTAAAATGGATCTCTAGTTTTTCATCCTTTGCTAAAAATGCCTCAATATCATTGCTCGAATCTAGCTTTTCAATTAAATCATCACGCTCCTTTACCTCTAGATTTCTATTAAGTTCATAAAAATTAGCTTTGGGAAAACCGTTAAATGGGTCTGCCTGACTATTGATGATAAATTTATTTTCTGAGATTTTGTATAATTGAGGACTTCTTAGTTTCTTAAAAGACGGATAACTAAACTCCAAAAGCCCGTTTACCATGCTTACTGATTTGATGCTGTCGCCATCAAGGAAAACAATTTTATCTTTGGAGAGGTCTATGATGTTGTTTAGTCGAAATTTTGAATACTGAGATTTGCGCCCAGGGGCATTCATCGAATAAAGTTCAATACTATTTTTATCTGAAATAAGCAAATTGCCATTCCACTCTTGGATCTTGTTAACATCAAGACCATCCTCTTTCACGTCAGTTTTGAGGTCTTTATAGCGAATTCTAAATCTATTTAATCCGAGACCTTTTGGGTTTCTAGAAGATATTCTCCAGTTTTTGCTCGGTGATTCCCATATGACTTTCTCTTCAGAATCTACCAGTTCTGCTTTTTCAATAAACCGACCTCGTGCATTTTTTAAGATGTTTTCGCGAATTAGGGGTTCTACATTTTTGGCTTCAAGTTTAGTGGATGGATTGGTTTTTTTCTTAATGGCCTTTATTACATCATTCGGGCTATTGAAAACATCTTGATGAAGTTGAAAGAATTTACTGACGCCAATGTAAAACTGCTCAACAACTTGGGTATCTCGTGAACTATTTGCTTTAATTTTATCGTAGGCTTTAGAAAGAGCTACCAGGCCTTTATCAACGGAATCTGCTTTCACTTGAGAAGTTTCGGATGCGCTTGAGGTGCAATTTGAGTTATTGGCGTAAATAAAGAGCGGGGAGAAAATTAGACCAATAATTAGAATACAACAACGGGGACTTGTAAGATCCAAGCAAGTCTTAATAAATAAGCGGAAATACAATGCCTTCGGCGGTTTTAGCAAATTCATGAATGTCCTAATATTAACACTCTTGATTCACGATGTGATGAAATTGGCCCAGTAGTGAAATAATGCTAGGTTTGTCTAATTTATAACATACCCATGGAAATGGCTCACCTCTGGAAGAGATCTTTAGAGGCTGATTTAATGGGAATCACTAATAAGAAAGCTGGATAAAGCTAGGTTCTGATGAAAGAAGAGCCAATCTGGGCTTAAGCATTGAAAAATCTGCTAATAAATTGATTGAAATACTTTCCGAACTAGGCTTTTTGCTGGAATTTTTGACGGCGTAAATAGTTTTCTATTAAATTTACCGATAGGGGGACTATGAGCGAACGTAAAAAAGACTATACCAAGAATATGATATTTGTAGCTTTAGCGCTATTTGGTTTTGGCAGTGGCTTTTTGTATCTTAGTATCAATCAGTTTGGTGGACCACGCCAACTAGCCAGCGTAGAGGCTGGAGATTCTAGTGTTAGTGATTTTATTTCTCTAATAAAAGTAGATGATAGGGAAGATCGTTCTGTATTAGAAGTTACTCTAAAAGATAGTAGCGGAGTAAACTACTGTGAAAAATATGAAAATGTAAATCTTGTTTTTCATGCTGCTGACATGGCTATTTCTGGAGATAAACCAGAGATGAGCATACAGATTATTTGCGGAGCTTACTCTGGTAAAAATTCTGTGGAATTAGACATACTTAATCAAAGTCTACTCAAACGCCAACCTTCTTCTTATACAGAGGAACAAGAGGGCGTTACCGTGGAATACAAAGACATTTCGTGGGAATGGCCTGATGCATGGGCGCTTTCAGAAGTTAGCTTTGAAGGAAAATTACCTACCAAAAAGCTAAGCCCTAAAACCACCACCGAGATTACTCGCATTCAGTGGAAGTAAACTGAACACCGGCTTTTTGGATTTCCTTGCCAATTGCCAAAGAACTGATTCTGCCAATCCATCCATAAACATTTTCCATGGGAACTTTTTCGGAGTGAATCAATAAGTCTGACATACAAAGGCGTTTGTAGGCGGCACCAGGGCTATTTAGACTGTCGTTTTCTCCTTTTTTACTATGAGTTCGTAAAAAACCACCAAGCAGTTTGCAACCCATCAAGTAAACTACAGGTTCTGCGACAGCCTCTTCTACTTTAATTCTAGATGGAATGCCTTCTTGAATGATGAGAGAACTTACATCTTTACCACCTTTAGCGGCCTTCATCTTTTTTCTGGATTTATAGTTCCACTCCATGATCTCACTACCAGAGTTTACTTTGTTAACCGCCAAGCCATAAGTTCCAGAGTTGTTTTTTACGAAAACACTTGGGCTACTATCAATCCCTAGTTCTTGGTATTTATTAGAGAGATCGGCCAGTATTTCATCCACTCGCTTTGCCAATGCCGTTTTTGAGTCCTCATCACTAATGTCAAAGTTATCAAAAACTTCAGTGTATATTTGGAAGCTCTCTTTAGGCACTTCTAGAATATCAGCAAACTCACCAGCGATTTCGTTATAGAACTCAAAGTGGGTAGATTTTTTTCGTTGAAACCATCCCATTTCGCGTGGTGGATTTAAAGGTGTTTTTAAGTTGCTTGCCCACTCACTCAATTGGTCAGAGAAATCGTTATTGGTTAAAACTAAATCGGCTTGAAATCCGTTTTCTAAAAACAGATTTCCCGATTCGTCAGTATAGCTGCCATGAACTTGTAAAGTCTGACCATTGGCTGTTTGGACTTCGATGCTTTCCATTTTTCTAGGTAAAGCAATTTCAACATTATAGTCTGCTTCTATTAATATCTGTCTTAGGGCGTAAACATTTTGCCAGTAGTAAGCGTTGTTCGTATGTTCCTCGGTAATTAAAATAATATTTTTTGTTTCTTTACCATAGGTGTTTTGTAAGTAGGATTTTGCCAAGTTGTGACCAGCTTCACGGTCAGTGTCACAAATGTTATTAAAACCAGCAGGATAAATGTTTGCATCAACACTTGCGATTTTAAAACCGGAGTCTCTAACATCAATGCTTGTGTAGATTGGAATTGGAAGACTTTTCCTAAGATTGCCATGCCATTCGTTTAGTTGAGATTGTTTTTCATAGATACGTTTGTGAATTTCTTCGAAGTTCAGCATTTCCACCCCATAGCTTATTTGTGATTAGAAAACTATAAAGCATGTCAGACACTTTGTCCTTAGACTAAATAGTGCGCTGTTTCTTTTTTTTGAATGCAGCTTGGCGAGAAAGTTTTTCTTACATGTCCTTAAATTTAGTAGGGAAAGTATTTCAATAGGCAGAAAAGCATGAATTCTAACTAGTTAAGGGTTTAAACTGCTCGAAACTAAGTCGTTTCAAGCCAGGAACGGGTGCTTAGAAGGGGGGAATCTATTGACCACAGAAACAGATTCTGTAAGATCGCAGCCGGGAAAATCTTTTAAGGGGCTACAATCTGTGACATCAAACCAGCTAGATGCAAAAGCAGTCTACGATCAGGCGAAAGTATTTATCGCCGCCGGAAAAATGGAGGAATCCATTCCGATGCTTCGTATGGCAATCGAGCTGTATCGTAAAGAAAAAAAATACGATGATTTGTTGATGGTGCAAAATTCAATTCTGCGCATTCACGCGGAAAGAATGGAATACGATAAAATCAACCAAATCAAAGAAGAGATTCAGGATTTAGTATTAAAAGAAGGAATTAAACTTAGCTCTAAAACTTACTACGTTTTAGGAGTATGTGCTGCTTATAAAAACCAAGTAGACCTTGCTCTTGATTATTTCCAGAAGGCATTAACCAATGCCCTAGGAAAAGACTCAAAAGAAGATATGGTTTATGCCATCTCAGGAGTGACTCTTTGTTACGTACATAAAGGGAGACTAGAGGATGCTTTAAGTGAAATTTATAACTTAAAGGTCTTTTTTGAGGTTTTAAATTTACCGGAGCTAAAACTAAACACACAAATTATCAATGCAATGATTTTACGAAAGTTAAATCGCTATGATGAAGCCCTAGATGTTTTGTGGTCTGCTTATGAGGAATTAAAATCTCCAGACACTAAAATGTTCTTTTATTCGCTTTTATACAATATAGGGGCGACTTATTTTTATTCAGGTAATAAAGATTTAGCAAAGGTTTATCTGCAACTTGCTAAGCGTTCCATCGATGAGTTTAATTTTAAAAGAACCGCACAAGACATTGATAATTTATTACTTAGATTGGGTGCTTCTGATACACAGTTTGATCTTGTGATCAATGAGGCTGAGCAGAGTGTAAGAGAAAAAACAAAAGGTCATGTAGAGTTTAAAAACCAATTTATTCTTTTAGACCTTTTAAATTTATTTGTGAAGAATCCTGGTAAGGTTTTTTCCAAAGAAGACTTGGTGGAAATGATTTGGGGTCAAGAGTACAATCCAAGTGTTCACGATAATAAAGTATACGTTACCATTAAGAGACTTAGGAAGTTAATCGAACCTGATATCGATAAGCCTCACTATATTTTTAGAGGGAAAAACGGATACTACCTAAATAAAGCAGCGAGAGTTTTACTAGAAAATTAGGAAAGTATTTTGGGGGAAAATATGATCAAATTAACAATTACAGCAGTAGTAATGTTTTTAATGTCTTGGCAAGTTACATTGGCTGAAGAAACTGCTAATAATAATTATCCAGAAACCGCAGTGCAAATGCGTTTTATGAAAAGTGGCGAATGGCCATTACCAAGAATTGCTCCATTTTTAACTACTGATATTGTTGGACAGTGGATAATTCAACCACACAATACTGAAGTTATTGATGTGAGATATGTTGGAACAGACAATCATAACCGTGACCATGTAGATATTAGATTGTATGACCGTCAAAGCGGCATGTTGATAGGAAGAGGCCCAGCCTTAGTGACTAAAAATATTCTGCGGTCTTATAATTTGAATTACAAAAATCAACCATTTTACTTTGAGATGGTGTCATTGATTCCGCCGAAAAACTCGAAAGAGGCAAAGAACAACGAGAAGATGATTTATGCTTACTTTGAAAGCCGTAATGATGAAAATCTGGCGGATACACTAAGCATAAAAAAAATTCAGCCTCCCGTTAAAAAAGGCCAAAAAAAATAAAAATAAGCTCGACAAGCAGCCAGGACTTGAGTAAGTTCTGGTTTCTTCTTTAGGAGGTTAGCTCAGTTGGTAGAGCGCCACCCTTACAAGGTGGATGTCGTCGGTTCGATCCCGGCACCTCCTACCAAAATTACCACCAGTTAAATGGTGGTTTTTTTATGTCCTAAATTTGAAACCAGACATTATTTATTAAATTAGATCGGCTCTACTCGATTCGAGGGG
>DJMA01000008.1:0-3293 GCA_002436415.1 Bdellovibrionaceae bacterium UBA6502
ACTTTTTTGAGAAAGAACCCAGCTAAGGCTTCCTTTTTCAGTTTTGTGTAAGTATCTAAAGATAGGTTGGAATATATTTAGAGTTTAATAAAATCTGGTTTTTTAGTTTTTATTGGAAAATGTAGGGATTAAGAAGCCCGGATTCATTGATATATATTTCTCGAAGGACACGAACCTCCATGTACTCTCCCGTTTCGATCACTAGTCTACATTGCTAGTATACAAATTTAGAGCCTCTTTGTTGGCCTAAGAATTTTTAGCAGGTATTTTTTGCGGAACGAGGGCTTTTTGCAAGCCAGGAGTCCTTCGCGAAAAACATTTCAACCCACCCTCTTGCTAATAATAAAGGCCTTCTGAAAACTTTTTTGAGAAAGAACCCAGCTAAGGGCCCTTTCCCGAGAAACACAAGGAATGTTAATGATTTAACGTTTTTATTTCCTGTTTTAATTTAGTGTTAATAAGTCTTTGCTTTAGACTAGGTTTTTTTCTTAACTTGATGATCTTTTGATGCTGTTTCAAAAGGTGGGCATAATCTAATTATGGAAAAACAAAGTGAAAAATTAGTAGATATAGTAGAAAAAGAAAATCAGCACCTGAAAGAGGGGCTAGGTACAATCCAGCAAAACTTGAATGAATCAGTTGGTTTTTCTCAGGATACCATTAAAATTTTCCAAGAGATTTTGCAAAGTACAAATAATCTAGTACAAGGTGCAGATCAATTGGTAGGGAATAATCATAGTTTGATCGAGGTGATGAATAAAACCTCTGAGAATGCAAATCGCATGATTGAAAGCATGGAAAAAGTTACTAGTTTTTTAAAAGGAATTAGAAGTGTTGCAGAGCAAACGAATTTGTTGGCTTTAAATGCCACGATCGAAGCAGCTAGAGCCGGAGAGGCCGGTAAAGGCTTTGCTGTTGTAGCTAATGAAGTAAAAGAATTGTCTAAAGAAACTTCCCAACTAGTAGATGATGTTGAAAATGTTTTGTCAGGGGTAGGTGAGGCCACGCAGGCGGTGGAAGAGTCTATGCAGGAAGCCCAAGAAAAAGGGAGTAAAAATAAAGCTGATCTAGAAGAGTTTCGTCACAATTTGCTCTTAACTCAAGAGAGAACCGTGCAGGCGGATAAGAATGTTAGGCAAAACAATGATAGAGTTTTTATAACATTGGCAAAGTTAGATCATGTGGTTTGGAAAATTAATACTTACCTTTCTGTGTTGAAGAAAGAGCCAGCTTTTAAATTCGTGGACTATCATAATTGTCGTTTAGGCAAATGGTACTATGAGGGGGAAGGGCATAGAAGCTTTTCTCAGGTGGGTTCTTATCGAGACCTAGAGGGGCCTCATGCCACAGTACATAATGGTACCAAAGATATTTTACAAGACCTTGAAGCGGGTAACTATGATTTGGAGAAATTTGAAAAGGCACTGCAAACTATGGAGACTGGTAGTAATGGAGTTTTTGAATTTTTGGACAAAATTTTACAGCAAAAGTCCTATTAATAAATAGCGATGAACCCAGGTTAGAAAGCCCAGAGTTTACTCTGGGCTTTTTTTATAATTCTTTGATTAGCTGTAGAAGGGGGGGCAACTTTTTGGAACTCTTCAAAGAGTTCTAAAGCTTCTCTCTCAACTCCGTGTTCTTGATTTTGTTTTCCAAGGTAGTAGTTCCTTTCACCTCTGTCCTTAATCTCACCGATTAAATGAATGAATTTGGTTAAATAGAGGTAAGGAACCTGTGGAATCAATACTTTTGCTGTTTTAGAGTTTCCTAGTTGGGCATATTTGTTGTCATGATAGGCATTATAAACATCCAGATCTTTTTCATTAAGTTGTGATGGGTCTGCTTCTTTCAAGGCATAAACATCTTTTGCTGTTTGTTAATATAGAGCTGTCCAGCGAATACCTCTGCGAAATTCATGGAGGCCAAGTTTTAAGGCTTCGTAACCATAATCTTCTTTGCGAATTAGAGGAGCCAATTCATTGTCTATTCTATCATGTAATTTAATAACGCTTTCTTTGATTGTAGAATTTAAATAGAGAGTGTCTTCATTGCTATTAGGCCACTTGATTTTGTATAATTGTTTTCTAATCTTCTCTAAGCGTTTGCCGTTGCCCCAATCACGTTTTTTTAAAAGTTTCGCCAATGCTTTTTTTGTTTCGTCTAAATGTGCCTCTAATTCTGAAACTTTTGAGCTGGAGAGCTTCAATGAAATGGCTTCTTCTAGTAAGGAGGCTCTTAGGTCAAAGGCACCAATTGCGTCATCTAGTTTTTTATATCATCAAAAAACTTTTCAATTCTTTTTCCTCCTTTTGGCATATCACGGTAGAGTCATTCCTAATGACTCCAGAAAAAACAAAGGAACTCTAGCTTTTTTTAAGCTTTGGAAGCTCAAGCTATTTCCGTCGATGGAATCTTTAAGGATAGACTCCAAGGAGTCTAAGGAGTTTTGAAAACATGCCATTTGTGGTGAGGCTCGTAAGAAGGCTAACTAGGAAGTTGATAATATTTCTTTTCATGCCTACATATATATGGGATAGGTTGCGTGAGCCATAGTTCTTTTCTTGTTCGCAATCGGGATTTTGAAAAAAAGACAAACTTGAAGCCTTTTGTTTCTCTTTGATGTCACTTCCTAAAAAAAATGTAAGTACCTAAAAAACAGGTAGGTATCTATTTATGAACTGGTCCTTTTAATTGCGGATAGACTTTGCTAACTACTATGAAAAATTTGTTTAAATTAAGGTGTCCGAGTTTTGATTTTCTTTGCAATGAATACAGGGAAGAATTTCAAGGATTTAGAACTCGTTCATCCACAATTAAAGGGGCCAGATAATATATTTTATTACTATTACGGCGTCTGCTAATTAGGCAGTCCCGTTCTTGGAGGTATTAAATTGGCGAAAAAATTTATTCAATCCTGGATTTTGGAAACGCTAGAGGAGCATCCAAGCTTTTTCACAAAGCCAATGTTTGGTGGTTTGTCGGTTTATTATAATGATTTAATGGTGCTAGTTTTTATGGAAAAGGAAGGGGATAGAGAATGGCAGGGCACAAAGTATGACTTCGACATTTGGAATGGGCTACTGATTTGTTGTAGTCGTGAAGCTCACCAAAGCTTATTTGGGGAGTTTACAAATTTAGTATCTCATCCTATTTTGGGGAAATGGTTATTTCTTAAAATGGAAGATGAAAATTATGAAGAAGTAGCTCTTGGTATTGTGCGCTTGATCAAAGAAAAAGATACTAGACTTGGAATCGTCCCTGGCACACGCTCTAAATCTAAATCTAAATCTAAA